>DJBL01000163.1 GCA_002435595.1 Stenotrophomonas maltophilia | reverse complement strand
TGCGCCTGACTGGCAGCCGCTGCCGCTGCGCGCGGCCAGCATCGCCGCGGTGGGTGGCGCGATCGGCGGCACCCTGCTGCTCGGTGGCGTGTGCGCCGCTGCCTGGATCGTGCTGGACCTGCCGCTGCGCTGGTATGGCGCGGCCGGCATGCTGGTGCTCGGCGGGCTGGTCGGTGCCGGGTTCGGTTTCCGTCGCCAGCGGCGCACGTTCTGGCGCCTGGACGAGGCCGGGCTGGCGATGCGCCGCGACCTGATGTGGCAGCTTGAAACCCGCGTACCGCTGTCGCGCGTGCAACACCTGGATCTGCGCCGCGGGCCGATCGAACGCGGCGCGCGGCTGGCCACGCTGGTGGTGCACACCGCCGGCAGCCGCTTCAGCGCGGTCACCCTCAGCGGCCTGGACGCGGCAGATGCCGAGCATCTGCGCGACACCCTGGCCCACCAGCTGGACCAGGACGACGACGCCCTGTGAGCAGCCCGCCGCCGATCGAGGCCATCTCGGCCAGCGACGCACCCGAACAGCGCCTGCACCCGTGGTCGTGGCTGTTCGTGCTGCTGATGCAGCTCCGCCAGTTCCTGCTGCCGCTGGTGGCGCTGCTGGTGTTCGGCAACCGTGGCGACCGCGATGAAATGTGGTCCTACGCCGCGGCGGTGATCGTGATCGCGGTGCTGGTCGGGGTTTCGATCCTGCAATACCTCACCTACCACTACCGCATCGGCCGTGATGCCATCAGCGTGCGCAGCGGGGTGGTCTCGCGCAACCGGCGCGAGATCCCGTTCGCGCGGATCCACAACGTGGTGGTGCACCAGAATCCGCTGCACCGGCTGTTCGGGGTGGCCGAGCTGCGCCTGGAGTCGGCCGGCGGCCACCGCCCCGAGGCCGAGATGCGCGTGCTCAAGGTGTCCCAGGCCCTGGCCCTGGAGCAGTTGATCCGGCACGGGGGCCAGGATCTGCCCGCCGCCGACCAGGCCAACGCCGACCCCCTGGCGACCGCGCCGGCCACGCCAGGCGATGCCGTGCTGCTGCGCTTGAGCACGCTGGACGTGCTGCGCATCGGCCTGCTCTCCAACCGCGGCTGGGTGGTGGTGCTGGCCGCGCTGGGCGCGGCGATGCAGTTGTTCCCACGTGGCACGGTCTCCGATGCGATCGAACAGGGCGGTCGCCAAGCCTTCGGCTATGCCAGCCACCTGCATCCGGCGACCTGGGTGTGGGCAGTGGCGGCGCTGGTGGCGGTGCTGGCGTTCTGGGTGTTGCTGCGGGTGCTGTCGGTGGCCCTGGCCCTGCTGCGCTACTACGGCTTCCAGTTGAGCGAGCAGCAGCGCCGCCTGACGGTGGTGAGCGGCCTGCTCACGCGGCTGCGCAGCAGCGTCGCGCGGCGCCGCATCCAGGCCTGGACACTGCGCGAGGGCCCGCTGCAGCGTTGGGCACGGCGCCGCCACCTGCGCATCGACATCGCCGCCGGTGCGGCGGTGGACAACCAGCGCCGCGACCTGCGCGAGCTGGCTCCGCTGGCCACGCCGCAGGCGTGCGATGCGCTGGTCCAGCACCTGTTGCCGCAGCTGCAATGGCCGCCGTCGCGCTGGCAGCCGGTGCAGCGCCGCGGCTGGTGGCGGCTGTGCCTGCCGGCACTGCTGTGGCTGCCGGCGGTGGCCGCTGCCGCGGTGTGGAACGAGGTTCCGCTGGGCGCGCTGATCCTGCTGTGGTTGCCGTGGTCGGCGTTCCGCGCACACCGCCAGATGGCGCGCATGGGATACCACCTGGATGACCAGTACGTGGCCGTGCGCGGCGGCTGGTGGCAACGCTGGTGGCGCTTTGCCGAGCTGGACAAACTGCAGACCCTGCGCCTGAGCCGCTCACCGCTGGACCGCTGGCTGGGTACCGCCAGCGTGTGGCTGGATACCGCCGGCGCCAGCGGCAGCATCGCGCTGTGCCTGCGCTACCTGCCCGACGCCGAGGCCCGGGCGGTGTACGCGCGACTGGGCGATGCCCTGGCCAGGCGCCGCCTGCACTGGTAGGGCAGCGGCCACGCCGGGCGTGGCGATCCTTCAGCGCCGGGCGGGGCCCCAGTACCCCAGCTCCCTGCGGATCTGCAGGCCACGGGTCCAGGCACCGAACGGCTTGCGTTTGAGCACGCCCAGCTCCCCGGCCAGGAAGTCCTCGGTGGCCGCGATCACGCGCTCGCTGGACAGGCCATCGCGATAGGGGTGGATGGTGTCGGCGTAGCGCTGGATCTCGGCCACCAGCGCCGGCTCCGGGTGCAATGCGCGGTCCAGCATCGCCGGCAACGCCGCCGCATCATCGAAGTCGATCATGTGCGGCTGCGGCACGCGGTTGCGGAAGGTCACCACCGGTTTGTGCTGCACCACGAACTCGGACACGATCGACGAGGTGTCCGATACCAGCACGTCGGCGGCGCGCTGGGCGGCCATCACCTGTTCGGGCTCGACGAAGGCGGCATTGGCGCCCGCCAAGGCGCGGTAGCGGGCAAACAGCGCCTCGCTGCACTTGGGGTGCAGGGTGAGCAGCCAGTAGCGCTCGCCGCGCGCGATGTCGGCGGCGATCTGCTCGTGCAGGTGCGGGGCCGCGCTCAGGCGCTCGGTGAAGGTGGAGCCGAACAGGATCACCGGGCGGCCGGCAGCGGGCGCGCGCAATGCCGCGCTGGCGCCGCCGTCCTCGCGGAACAACGGGTCCAGCTTGGGCCAGCCGGTCTGGGCCACGGCGAAATGGCCTTCGCGCGCGGCCAGCGCGCGGAACGGTTCGGTGGTGGCCGGGCCCTGGGTGCAGTAAAGATCGAACAGGCCGCGCACCCGGAAGTGGCCGCGGGCGCTGTCACGCTTCTGTACGTTGAACCCATGGAACACCTGCACCTTGGCCCCGGCGATGAACGGCGGCACCCAGTTGGCCGCGCTGAACACTGCGCGCGGGCGCAGGGCCAGCGCCTGGCGCAGGTCCACGTTGGGCACGCCCGGCAGCTGCGCCCCGGCCGCGCCATCGGCGAACCAGGCCGACACCGATTGACCGGACGCGTGCAACGCCTGGGCCAGTGGGGCGAGAATGGGCAGCGCATAACGCTCCGTCGCAAACAGCAGGTACTCGGCCATCATGTCCTCCACGACCGCTCCCACTGAACGGCCTCGCATCTCGGCCTGCATTATCGCGTTCAATGAAGCCGACCGCATCGGCGACTGTCTGGCCTCGCTGACCTTCTGCGACGAGATCATCGTCGTGGACTCTTTTTCCACCGACGCCACCGTGGCCATCGCCACCGCCGCCGGGGCACGGGTGCTGCAACGGCCGTTCGACGGCTTCCGCAGCCAGAAGGCGTTCTGCGTCGAACAGGCCAGTGCCGACTGGGTGCTGTGCCTGGATGCCGACGAGCGGGTCAGCGCGGAACTGCGCGCGGCGATCCTGGCCGCCCAGGCCGATGGTTTCAGTGGCCACCACGGCTACCGCTTCGCGCGGCTGTCGGCGTACTTCGGCAAGTTCCTGCGCCACGGCAACGCCTACCCGGACCGCGTGCTGCGCCTGTTCGACCGTCGCCACGGTGGCTGGCGCGGCAAGCGCGAGATCCACGAGGCGGCCAGCGTGGATGGGCGGGTCGGGGTGCTGGTGGGCGACCTGATCCACTATCCCTACCGCTCGCTGGAACAGCAGCTCAACAAGACCCAGCGCTACGCGCGGATGATGGCCGAGCATGAGTTTGCCCGCGGCAAGCGCGCCACCCTGGCCAAGCTGGTGCTGGCCCCGGCCTGGCGGTTCTGGCGCGGCCTGCTGCTGCGCGGTGGCTTCCGCGATGGCTGGCACGGGCTGGTCTACGCCTACGTGCGAGCCAACTACGTGCGCCAGAAGACCATCATGCTGTGGATGCTCCAGCACGGCCAGCCGGTCATCGACCCGCCGCGCGATCAGCCCGGGGCCTGAGCCCGGCCCGCCGCCAGCGCCAGGCGGTGCTGGTGGCCCTGGATCACCGACAGGCCGGCCAGCAACGCCACGATGGTGACGTAGAAGCTGGCGGTGATCTGGTGGGCGAACATCGACTGGGTGATGCCGCACAGCACGTAGGCCACCACGATCATGATCCCGGCCGCCGCCGGCCCGCGGAAGGTGGTCTGGCCGCTGCGCCGGTGCAGGCCGACGAACACCCACAGAGGCACGCCATACACGGCCAGCAACAGCAGCAACCCGGGCACGCCCTGGGTGGCCGACCACTCGGCCAGGTCGTTGTGCGCATGGCCCAGGTGGCAACGCAGCTCGTTGGGATCATCGCGGCACACCGGCAGGCGCTGCATGGCGCTGTCGAAGTGACCGATGCCCACCCCCGTCAGCGGGTGGTCCAGGAACGTCTCATAGGCCACCTGCAGGCGCTCCACGCGCGCACCGGCGGAGGAGTCGCTGTCGCCGCGCTCCATGCGCACCACATCGTGCTTGAGTTCGGTCAGGCGCACCTGCTCGCGCAGGCTTGGGATGGTCAGGGCCAGCGCGGTGGCGATCGCCAGCAGGGTCAACAGCACCCCGAAGCGGGCCGGTCCGGTCCGCCAGCGCAGGCTCATGGCCATCACCGCCAGCAACGCCAGCAACGCCAGCCACACCCCGCGGCTGCCACTGAGCACGATGGTCACGCAGCCGGCCACCATGCCCACGATCACCCAGGTCCAGCGCCGGTGCGGGCGGCAGAACACCAGCAGCACCATCAGCATCAGCACGATGTCGGCCAGCACGATCGCATTGGTGCTCAGCTCGGCGCGTGGCGCGCCGCCGGCCACCTGCACGATCGCCAGCGCCATGGTCCCGAGCAGGCCCACCAGCGCACCGGCCCACAGCCAGCGCAGCGCCGGCCGGAACGCGCACACCCACAACGCCAGCCACGGGATCACCGCGAACCGCGAGCGGTTGTCGATATCGCGCAGGCCCTGGTCGAACAGGAACATCGACAGCAGCGCGAAGGCGATCGCGGCCACCATCATCCAGGTCAGCGCGGCCACCGGCCGGCCCGCCAGGGGGCGGGCGCGCCACAGCAGCTCCGGTGCCAGCAGCGTGCTGAGCAGCAGCACGATGCCGTAGGGCAGCAGGTTCTGCGGCACGGTCAGGATCAACGCCGGCAGGCAGAACAGGCCCACGTTGGCCATCTGCTGGGCGATCCGGCCCCGTCCCTGCAACGGCGGCAGGGAAACGTCGGCCAGCGCGGGCGCGTTGTTGTGTTTCATTGCCACTCTCGACCACACACAGGCATGCAAGCCCTTGCACTGCTCGGACGCGACCGGCGTCCACGGGCGTTGCGCACGCGCGTTGCCGCGCGCAGGCCATTATGCGTCTCAATCCTCATCGCCATCGATCCTGTGCAGCGCGCGTTCGCGCTCGGCCTGGGCGGCGGTGGCCACGCAGGGCCCATGGATGTCGCTGGCCTTTACCAGCCACCAACGGCGGCGGTTGGCCACCCCGGCCAGCTCGGCGCTGCTGCGGTCCACGCAGTCCAGCAGGGCGTCCTCCTGCACCACCAGCCAACGCCGCTGCGGCTGCGCCGCCTGCCAGGCCACGCCGTCACGCAGCTGCCGGTCCCAACGCCGGTTGAAGCCGAACGTGAGGGCCGGGCGATCGGCCATCAGCAGGTTCTGCTCTTTCCACGCGACCAGCCCAAGCTCGCCGTCCGGCCCGATCCGCTGGCCGATATGCTGCATCAGCCCGCGCGCGGAACTGGAATCGTTGAACAACGGGTAGCCGACCAGGCCGTAGGCGACCCAGGACATGGCCAGGGTCGCCACCACGGCCAGATGGAAGCGCCGCGCGCCGGCCACGCACAGGGTGAGCACCGCCCAGCAGCCCAGCGCCACGCCCACCCAGCCCAGCGCCGAGGTCAGCGTGGTATCGATGCCGCGCTCGATGATCAGGCGGCTTTCAAAGCCGGGCTGGCCGGTCAGCATGGCGATGCCCGCGCCCAGCAGGCCCACCGCCAGCAGGGCGACGAAGCCACCCAGCAGCCATTGGACGCCGCGCCTGCGCAGCAGCCCCGGCAGCAGCGGCGCCAATGCCAGGCAGAACATCGGCAGCGACGGCAGGATGTAGACATCGCGCTTGCCGTGCGGGATCGAGAAGAACAGCACGATCAGCAGCCACCAGCCCAGCAGCAGCAGGTAGCGCGCATCGCGCCGGCGCAGGCGTCGCCACCAGGCCGGGATCGCCCACGGCAGGGCCAGGATGGCCGGCACCCACATCGATGGCATGGTGGCCAGGAAATACCACCACGGCTGGTGGTGGTCCCAGGACTGCGCGTAGCGCTTGGCGGTCTGGCGGAACAGGATGTCGTCCATGTAGGCGCGGTACTCGGCCGAGCCGCTGGCGGTGGCGGCCAGCACCATCGGCAGCAGCCACAGCAGCACCGCCAGCACGAAGGCCAGCGGCCCCAGCCAGAAGCGCCAGTCGCGCAGGTGCAGGCGCACCCGCGACCAGCCCAGCAGCGAGGCCAGTGCCGCCGGTGCCAGCATCAGCAACGCCAGCACCCCCACGCCCTTGGTGATCACCCCCAGCCCGGCGGCAAACCAGCCCAGCATCCACCAGCGCCACGCCGGCCCGCACAGCAGGTGGCGCAACAGCCCGTAGTTGGCCAGGGTGATGAAGAACACCACCAGCGGGTCGATCTGCGCCTTCTTGGCCTGGAAGGTGAAATGCACCGCCAGCAGCAGCGCCCAGGCCGCATACAGCCCCACCTGGCGCGTCCACAGGCGCCGGCCCAGGTCGTAGACGCAGGCCAGCGTGCCCAGTGCGGCCAGCAGCGAGGGCAGCAGGAAGGCCACCCGCCAGTTGCCGAACAGGCTGTAGAAGGCCGCCTGGGCCCACATCAGCATCGGCGGCTTGTCCGAGTACAGTTCGGTGCCGCGATGCGGGAACAGCCAGTCCCCGCTGAGCACCATCTGTTTGGCCACCAGCGCGAAGCGTGGCTCGTCGGAGGGCCAGGGATCGCGCATGCCCAGGCCGGTACCGAGAACCAGCAGGGCCATCAACGCAAGCAACCAGAACTCTCGGGACGCGCGGGTATTGAGCATGGGACGCATGTGAGGCCGTATTGGATCAGCCCTTTTTTAGCAGACGCGCGTAGAAGAAGCCGTCAGCACCTTCTTCACCGGGCAGGCGCTGGCGCCCGGCCCAGGAGTCATGGCCGAAGCGCTCATCCAACGGCAGGAAGCCCGCGCGGGGGGTGCGCTGGAGGAAGGCTTCGACCTGGAACTGGTTCTCTTCGCGCAGCACCGAGCATGTCGCATACAGCAGGGTTCCGCCGGGGGCGAGCATCCCGAAGCAGGCATCGAGCAGGCGCGCCTGCAGGGCCATCAGGGCCTCGATGTCGGCCGGGCGGCGATGCAGCAGCACATCCGGCTGGCGGCGGATGATGCCGGTGGCCGAGCACGGTGCGTCCAGCAGGATGGTGTCGAACGGTTGCCCATCCCACCAGCTGTCCGGCGCGGCGGCATCGGCGGCCAGCACCCGCGCCTGCGCGCCCACGCCGGTGCGCGCGAAGGTCTCGCTGATGCGCTTGAGCCGGCGCGGATCGATGTCCACGGCCACCAGCTGCAGGGTCGGATCGCGCTCGAGCAGGTGGGCCGACTTGCCCCCCGGCGCGGCGCAGGCGTCGAGCACCCGTGCGCCCGGGCGCGGCGCCAGGGCATCGGCGACCAGCTGGGCCGACAGGTCCTGCACCGACAGCGCGCCGGCGGCAAACCCCGGCAGGGCCGATACCGCCACCGGCACCGGCAGGCGGATCGCATCGCTGCCCAGCGCCGAGCCCTCGGCGGCGATACCGGCCGCCGCCAGCTGCGCCAGCATCGCCTCGCGGCTGCCGTGCTGGCGGTTGACCCGCAGCCACAGCGGCGCGGCCACCAGACTGGCGCTGAACACCGCCTCGGCCTGCTCGGGCCAGTCCTGTTCGATCTTGTCGGCCATCCAGTCCGGGAAGGCCTCGCGCGCCGGGCGCTGCGGGATGCCTTCGCGCTGGGCGCGGCGCAGCAGTGCGTTGACCATGCCGGCCTGGCGCTCGCGGCCCATCGCACGGGCCGCATCCACGGTGGCCGAGAGCGCCGCATGCGCGGGCAGTTCCAGCGCATCCAGCTGGGCAAAGCCGACCAGCAGCAGGGCGCGCAGTTCATCCTCGCGCACGCTCAGCGGGCGCTGCATCCACTGCGCCAGGGCCGCGTCGTAGGCGCCGCGGCGGCGCAGCACCGCAAAGCACAGCGCCTCCAGCAGCGCCCGGTCCCGGCTGTCATCCAGCTCGGGCAGGGCCTTGCCCAGCTCGGCCTTGAGCGAGCGGCCGCGGCCGATCACCTGGGCCAGCACCTTGGCCGCCAGTACGCGGGTGGGCACGCCCGGTGCCATTGCCACCCGCTGCGGGGCCTGCCTGTCCTGCCGGTTCTGGGTCATCTCAGGCGCCCACGCTCAGGTCGCGGCGCGCATTGAGGTAGTCGGCGGCCGTGATCGCCTTGCCGCCCTCGCGCTGCAGCACGCGCAGGCGCAGCGCGCCCTGCCCGCAGGCGATGTCGATGCCTTCGCGCGCAGCCGCCAGCAGGGTGCCCGGGGCCTTGCCCTGGTTGTCGGCCAGCGCCACCGCGCCGTGGATCCGCACGCGTTCGCCGGCCAACTGGGCCTCGGCGATCGGCCACGGGTTGAAGGCACGCACGGTGCGCTCCAGCGCCTGGGCGTCCTGCGCCCAGTCCAGCCGCGCTTCGGCCTTGTCCAGCTTGTGCGCGTAGGTCACCCCGGCTTCCGGCTGCGGCTGGGCGATCGGCTTGATCCCCGCACGCAGCAGGCCCAGGCCATCGGACAGCACCTGCGCGCCCAGCTCGGCCAGGCGATCGTGCAGGTGGCCGCCGGTGTCGTTGGCGCCGATGGCGATGTGCTGCTTGAGCAGCACCGGGCCGGTATCCAGCCCGGCTTCCATCTGCATCAGGCACACGCCGCTTTCGCTGTCGCCGGCCTGGATGGCGCGCTGGATCGGTGCGGCACCGCGCCAGCGCGGCAGCAACGAGGCGTGCACGTTCCAGCAGCCGTGGGTCGGGATGGCCAGCACCGCCTTGGGCAGGATCAGGCCGTAGGCCACCACCACCATCAGGTCCGGCTGCAGGTCGCGCAGCTGCTGCTGCGCCTCGGGGGTCTTGAGGTTCTCCGGCTGGTACACCGGGATGCCGCGCGCGATCGCCTCCAGCTTCACCGGCGAGGGCATCAGCCCGCGCCCGCGTCCGGCCGGGCGGTCCGGCTGGGTGTAGACGGCCACCACTTCATGGTGGCGCGCCGCCGCGCGCAGCGAGGACACGGCGAACTCCGGCGTACCGGCAAAGACGATTTTCATGGCGACCCCACTTGCAGAAAGAAAAACGGCGCCGGTGGCCGGCGCCGAACAACCGGGTGCGGCGCGCGGTCAGCCCGCGCGGCCGTGCCCGTGGCCATCTCAGGCAACGTGCTTGCGCTGCTTGGCCAGCTTCTTGCGCACCATCTCGCGCTTGAGCGGCGAGAGGTAGTCGATGAACAGCTTGCCATCCAGATGGTCCATCTCGTGCTGGATGCACACCGCCAGCACGCCATCGGTGGTCAGTTCCTGCGGCTGGGCCTGGCGGTCCAGGTAGCGCACGGTGATCTGGTTGGCGCGGGTCACGTCGGCAAAGATGCCCGGGACCGACAGGCAGCCCTCCTGGTAGACCTGGCCGCCCTCGTTGGCGACGATCTCCGGGTTGATGAACACCTGCGGGGTGTCCTTCTCCTCGCTGACGTCGATCACCATGAAGCGCTTGTGGACGTCCACCTGGCTGGCGGCCAGGCCGATGCCGGGGGCCTCGTACATGGTGTGGAACATGTTGTCGATCAGTTCCTGGAAGGCCGGCGTGGTGACTTCGGCAGCCTCCATCAACGCAGCCTTGGTGCGCAGGCGCGGATCGGGGAACTCAAGAATGGGCAGGATAGCCATGGCAAATACCGGTAGGGGGCGCCGGTCAAAGCGGCGTACGTCGCAATTCTATCGCCAACGCTTGCCCTGCGCCCCGGTTTCTGGACTATAGTGCGCGAACCTGTTGGGGAATCAGGCACCACACCTATGTTTGAACGTACTCGTACGGTCGTCGCCGTGGCGATGTTGACCGTCGCCACCTATGCTACCGCCGTTGAAGTGAATGGCGGGCACCCGGATACCTACGTCGTCCGCAAGGGCGATACCTTGTGGGACATTTCCGCGCGCTTCCTTAAAAAGCCGTGGTTGTGGCCGGAGATCTGGCAAGCCAACCCGCAGGTCAAGAACCCGCATCTCATCTACCCGGGCGACGTCCTGAGCCTGGCCTACCTGGACCGCGTCGTGGCCCAGCCCGGCCCGCGCCAGGAAGCGCCGATCAACGGCATCCCGCTGGACCAGGTCGAGCCGTTCCTGAAGCAGCTCAGCGTGGTCGACGAGATCAAGTCGCTGCCGTTCGTGGCCGGCCTGGAAGACAACCGCCTGCGCGCCACCAGCGGCCAGGTCGCCTATGTGCGCGGGCTGGACGGGGCCCAAGTGGGCCAGCGCTGGGCGGTGGTCCGTCCGACCGTCCAGTACGCCCTGCCCAAGCCGACCGAGGACCTCACCTTCCGCGGTGACGTCACCCCGGGGAGCGGCAACCTCTGGAAGAACTTCATCGTTCCCACCAAGCGCAACCAGACGCTGGGGTACGAGCTGGTCCAGGTCAACGTGGGCACGGTCACCAAGGTCGCCGCCGGCGACGTGGATGTGACCACCATCGCGCTGCAGACCCAGGTCGGCGGCCGCGAAGTGCGCAACGGCGACCGCCTGGTCCCGGTCGAGGCCAACCCCTACGACCTGCAGTTCTTCCCGCACGTGCCGGCTGCCCAGAGCGAAGGCCTGGACATCCGCGTGCTGGCGGTGACGGACATGTTCCTGGCCGGTGGCCCGCGTGACGTGATCGCGATCTCGGCCGGCAGTGCCAATGGCATCGACAACGGCACCGTGGTGTCGCTGTGGCGCCAGGGCCGCCACGTGGCCAACCGGATGAAGTACGGCAACTCGTCGCGGATGGACGACTCGCTGACCGACGGCGCCGGCCGCATCAGCCTGCCGGACGAGTACGCGGCCCATGCGATGGTGTTCCGCACCTTCGACAAGGTCAGCTATGCCCTGGTCATGCAGGGGGTCAAGCCGGTTCAGGTGGGCTACGCGGCCAAGCATCCGGACGCGCAGTAACGCGGACTAGCCTTACGCAACACTCCGACGGCGCCCCAGGGCGCCGTCGCTGTTTCAGGCCTAGCCTGATCCCATGTGCCCCTTGCTCAGTGATGACACCGACGCGCTGCTGCGCCTGGTCCTGGCCGGCGGCAGCGTGGCCCCGCGCCGGCGCCTGCTGCAGCACCACGGCGATCCCTCCCAGGCCGTGCGCGCCGGT
>DJBL01000008.1:427-41721 GCA_002435595.1 Stenotrophomonas maltophilia | reverse complement strand
GACGCGGCCCCGGCGCCGCAAGGTGCCGGTCCCGCGCCGGGGCCGGACACGGTCGCACTGCGCCAGGTGTTTGGACAGTACCCGACCGGCGTGGCGGTGGTAGCCGTGCGCGACGCGCGCGGCGCTCCGGTGGCGATGACCATCAACTCCTTCACCACCGTCTCGCTGGACCCGCCGCTGGTGGCGTGGAGCATCGGCGGGCGCGCCGCCGACCTGCCGCGGTTCCAGGATGCCCCTGTGTTTGGCATCAGCGTGCTTGCCTCCCACCAGGAGGCACTGGCGCGCCGGTTCGCCGATCCATGGCATCGCCGCGACCCGGCAGGTGCCGCGGCCTTCGACAGCGGCGGCGCGGCACCGCGGGTGCGGCATGCGGTGGCGTGGCTGCAGTGCACGATGCACCACAGCCTGGTCCTGGGCGACCACGTACTGATCGTGGGCCGGGTCGAGCAGTTCGACGCCGCGCCGGGCGCTGCGCTGGCCTATCACCGCAGCCGCTACGCCCGCATCGACGGCCGGGCCGGGCCAGGACCGGCCTGATGGACGTGACCGCACTGCAGCGCATGCTCCAGGCCGGCCGCGACAGCGCCCTGCTGCGCTTGAGCCTGGGCAAGGCCCTGCTGGACGCCTCGGACCCGGCCGGCGCTGCGGTGCACCTGCAGCACTGCGTGGACCAAGAGCCGGCCTACTCGGCCGGCTGGAAGCTGCTGGGCAAGGCCCTGCTCGCCAGCGGCGATGCCGGGGCCGCCGCACTTGCCTGGCAGCAGGGCATCGCGGTGGCGCAGCGCAATGGCGACAAACAGGCGGAAAAGGAGATGACGGTATTCAAGCGTCGTGCCGATGCACTCGCCGCCCGGCCGCCATGAGCGCGTTCGCCCCGTTCCCGGAAGCGCCGGCCACGCAACCGCGGTGCGTCGCTCAGTCGCCCTTGCGCCGCTGCTGCGCCTGGTCGAAGCGCTGCATCGAGGCACGGATAAGCGCCTTGGCCTCGGCTGCATTGCCCCACCCGTTCAACTGCACCGGATTGCGCCCCTGCGGCAAGTCCTTGTAGACCCGGAAGAAGGCTTCGATGCGCTGGCGCTCGATCAGCGGCAGGTCCTGCAGGTCGCGGATGGCGGCGTAAGTGGGGTCGAGCTTGTCGGTGGGCACGCCGATCACCTTCTCGTCCTGCTCGCCGTTGTCGACCATCTTCAGATAGCCGATCGGGCGGAAGCGCACGATCACGCCCGGGTGCAGCGGCTCGCGGGTAAGCACCAGCGCGTCCAGCGGATCGTTGTCGCCGGCCAGGGTGCGCGGCATCGAGCCGTAGTTGGCCGGGTACGCCACCGGCATCGACTGGAAGCGGTCGACGTGGACCAGGCCATCTTCCTTGATTTCATACTTGGTGAAGCTGCCGGCCGGAATCTCCACGGCCAGGTTGGCCTCTTCCGGGGCGGCCTTGGGGTGGGCCGCCAGGAACGGGTGCAGCACCGCATTGGTGGCGGTGCTGGCCCCAGCCAGCATCAGCAGTGCCGCGGCGATGGCCGCCAGAGGAAGCGCGCGTCGGGTGTCCATTCTGATCTCCTGCATCGGCCGGGCGCGCGTTGGCGGCCCGGCCCGGTGGTCATTCCCAGCAGCGGTCCGCGCGACCCTTGAGGGTCTGGGCGCGGGTGCAGTCGCGGGGGGCGATTCGTCCGTCGGTCAGCTCGGTCTTCTGTTTGCGCCCATCGGCGCCGCGCGTCAACTCGAAGCCGTCATACAGCTTGCCGGTCACCGTGCGCGCCTCGTAGCGCAGGTGCTTCGGATCCAGCGTGAGCACCTGGAACAACTGGGTGTCCTCGCCCACCGGCGCCATCGTGGCGCGGGCCTGGTCGGACAGCCGATACTGCTTGGGCCCGGCCACGGTGACGATGAACTGCGGCGTGGCCGCCTGGCCTTCGCCACGGCGGCCGTAGGTGTGGTCATGGCCCTGCAGCACCAGGTCGACCTGGTGGCGACGCACCACCGGCAGCACGACGTCGCGCAGTTCGGCGTTCTCGCGGCCCTCGCGCGGCGAGTAGAACGGCTGGTGCAGCAGCACGATGCTCCACGGATGCGGGTTGTCGGTGAGCACCTTGTCCAGCCACGCCGCCTGCGCCTGCGCGGTCCCAAGGTCCAGCGCCGAGGTGCCATCGAGCACGGCGATGCGCACGCCCTGGTAATCGAACCAGTAGGTACTGGTATCGGCGGCGTCCACGCCGTTGCGCGGCAACGCGAAGCTCACCGGCCAGTGGCGGCCCAGCACGCGCCGCTCCTGCGGCGTGTCCTCGAACTCCTCAAAGTACTCGTGGTTGCCGATCGCCGGGGCCACCACGGTCTCCTGCGGCAACCAGCCGGCGGCAGCGAACCACTCGCCCCACTCGCTGTCGTCCTGGCCGTCGCCGCCGCTGACCAGGTCACCGGCGAACAGGCTCAGGCGCGCCTGCGGGGCAGCCTTGAGTCCGGCGCGCAGCACGCGCGAGACGTGGCTGAGATTCTTGTTCTGGGTATCGCCGAAGTACAGCAGGGTCAGCGGCTGGGCTGCGCTGCCGGCGGTGCGCAGCTGGTTCCAGGCGCTCCAGGTGTCCTTGCCCTGCACCCGCCACAGGTACAGCGTGTCCGGCTGCAGGGTGCCGACATCGACGCGGTGGTAGTGCGCGCTGCCGTTCTCGGTCTCCAGGGCACGGGTGCTGGCGGTCAGCCGGGTCGGCGTGCCGACATCCGGCGAGTCACCGGCCAGCACCCACTCCAGCACCGGCGCGCTGACCGACGTGTCGGTCCGCCAGGACACCGCGAAGCCGCGCGCGGCGTCCTGCGCCGGCGAGGCCACGATGCGGTCGGGGAAGCCGCTGGCGGCATAGTGGCGGTTGCCCAGCGGCACCTGGGTGTTGGGCTCGGCGGCGGTGTCGGCCGGCCTGGCCGCTGCCGGGCCGCCGGCCAGCAGCGCGAGCATCATCGCTGCCGCGGCGATCGTCGTGCGATGGTTCATGGTGCGCACTCCAGCGGCAGCGACAACTGCTTGGCCACGCTGGCCCAGTCGAAGGCGACCACGCCTTGGTCGTCATGCACCGCGTACAGCACCCCGTGCGGGAAGCGTGCCGAGGTGCCCTGGTCCAGCCAGATCCCATCGGTGTTGGCCACCGTGTTGCCCTGGAATGCGCCCACGTGCTTGAGGGTGTGGCGGTCGAACAGGTGGAACACGCTGCGCTGCTTGCCCTGCTCGGTGGTGATCCACCAGCCGTCCTTGCCGCAGGTGCGCAGCATCACGCCTTCGGCCTGGGCCTTGAATGCCTGGCGGCCGAAGGTGGTGCCGCTGAAGCGTCCCTCCAGCGTGTAGACCTTGATCTCGCTGGCGTAGGTTTCGTCCTCCTCGGCGATCAGCAGGCGGTCGTTGGCCGGATCGCCCCAGATCGATTCAACCACGCGCAGCGCGCCCGCTTCACTGGTGTCGCCGATGCTCGCCACCAGGGTGGCCGCGAGCCCGCCGGCATCGACCTTGAGCGCATAGCGGCGCACGCGCTTGTCCAGCTCGGCCAGCGGCGGCAGCACGTCGTTGCCCTGCGCATCCTCCCCGGCATCGTAGGAGTCGGTGACGTAGACGTCGTAGCCCTCGCGCTGCTTGTTCACCCACAGCCCGTAGGGTTTGCGCAGGTCGGCGCCGGCAAACACCCCCAGCGGGGTGAAATCGGGCAACCGCAGCACCTGCACGCGGTGATTGTCGCGCTCCACGACCAGCACCAGGTCATCGATCACGGCGATGCCGTTGGGACGGTCGAACTGGCCCGGCGCGGCGCCCTGGCTGCCCACGTCGCGCAGGTGCGCGCCGGTCTGGCCGTCATAGACCACCAGCTTGTGGGTGGTCTTGGCGGTGGCGATCAGCCATTGCCTGCCGTCGGGGGCGGTCCAGCTGGCCGGGGAGTCGATGTTGTCGGCCGGGGTCATCGGGGTGAGGAAGGCTTCGGCCACGGTGGCCACCGAGCGCGCTGCCGCTGCGCTGGCGGGCGCATCGGCCGCCGGCCTGCATGCCGCCAGCAGGGCCAGGCTCAGCATCGCCACGGCATGAGCTGGGCGCATCACAGCGCCACCTTCAGACCCAGCGCATAGGTGCGGCCATACTCTTCCATCTGCAGGGTGCGCGCGCGCGTGCCCTGGTACAGCTCCAGCGGCTTGTCGAGCAGGTTCTGCGCTTCCAGGTACACGCTCACGTTGGCGGTGATCTTGTAATCCAGGCTGAAATCCAACTGGGTGTTGGGCGCCACGTAGATGTCGTAGGCCGCGTTGTCACCCAGCGTGTCCAGGTACTCGCTGCGGTACACCGCCGCCACGCGGGTGCTGAAACCGGCCTTCTCATAGCCGATATGCGCGGTGTAGACATGCTTGGACGCGCGCGGCAGCATGAAGTCGTCGCGCTCGCGCCCGGCCAGGCCCGGATCGAAATCGGTATCCAGCCAGGTGCCGCTGGCGCCCACCAGCAGGCCGTCCCAGCCCGCCGGCAGGAATGCCAGCTGCTGCTGCCAGTTGAACTCGGCGCCGTTGACCTTGGCCTTTTCGCCATTGATCACGCGGGTGACGTCATAACCCGGATACGCCGGATCGGTGTTGCTGACCGTGTTGACGATGTAGCCGTCGATGCGCTTGTGGAACAGGCCCAGCGAGAGGATGCCGGTGCTGCCGATGTACTTCTCGACCGACAGGTCGATGTTGCTGGATTCGTACGGATCCAGCTGCGGGTTGCCGATGCGCACTTCCTCGTCGCCACGGCTCAGGCCGATGCGCGGGGCGATGTCGCCGAACGAGGGGCGCGAGACGGTCTTGTTGGCCGCCGCACGCAGCACCCAGGCGTCACCGGCGTCGTAACGCAGGTGCAGGCCCGGCAGCACGTTGCTGTAGCTGCGGCTCACGCTGAGCGGGGTCACCGTGAAGCTGCGGCCGTTGCTGGCCACGTCCACGTTGTTGCCGGTGGCGCTGAACTGGGTGTTCTCCACGCGCACGCCACCGATGATGCGCAGCGCGCCGATGTCCCACGTGCCCATCGCATAGCTGGCCAGGATGTCTTCGCTGGCGGTGTAATCCTCTTCCAGCGAGGTCAGCGCATTGCCGCCCACGTCCTGCGGGCGGGCGCTGTACTGGCCACCGAACTGCGCCCAGTAGCGGCGCATGGCATCCGAGCTCATGCCCTGGCCGAGGCTGCCGCCCCGGTGCTCGGGGCTGTTGCGGGTCCAGTCCGACAGTGCGATGTCCGGGCCCACGCGCAGCTCGCGCTCGTTGGTGTCCACGTTGCGGTCGCGCCAGCGGCCGAGCAGACCGAACTTGTAGCTGGAGGCGTCGGCGTCGAAGCGGATGTTGACCTGCGCGCTGTGCTCCTTGTCGTCCACCCGCTTGGGCGAGAGCACCACGCGGTCGAAGTCGTAGTTGCCGTTGTCCAACCAGCCGGCATCGCCGAGCGTGAAACCGGGCACGCGGCTGCGCTGGTCCACGTTGGCGGTGGTGTCATCGCCGGCGTACTCGAAGCGTGCTTCCATCTCGTCGTTGACGCGCTCTTCGGTGCGGGTGTAGCCCACCTTGTAATCGATCACCGCCCCGCTCAGGCGGTTCTCGCCGCCAAGGCTTGCCGCGAAGGTGTTTTCCTTCTTGGTGCGGTAGCGCATGCGCTTCTGGATCGCATCGGCTGGCAGGTCGTCGATGCGGTACTGGCCGTTGCCCAGCGCGGCGACGTCGCCATCGCCGAAGTTGAAGATGGTGCGCTGGCGGGTTTCTGCATCGTCGAACTGGCTGTACAGCGTGCGCAGGTAGTAGCGGTTGTCCTCGTCGGGATGCCAGTCCAGGTTGAGGTTGGCGCCGATGCGCTTGCGCTCGATCTCGTACTTGCGGCGCTGCAGGCTGTTGGCGAACAGGTCGTCGTCGGCACCGCCGTCGAAACTGCCGTACTCGACCTCGGTATTGTCCGATTCGAAGGTGCGCTTCTGGTAGTTCACGCCCGCCGCCACGCCGAAGGTATCGGCGAACACCTCGCTGTAGTTGAAGGCCGCCTTGGGGCTGGTTTCGCCGGACAACTGCTGGTGGCTGGCTTCGATCTTGCCGCGCAGGCTGCGCCCGTCGCGGTCGAAGGCCGAGGCCGATTCGACCAGGATCGCCCCGCCGATGGCATCACCGGGCATGTCCGGGGTGGGCGACTTGACCACGCGCAGGCGCTCGGTGGAGTCGGAGGGGATCACGTCCAGCGGCGCGGCGCGGCTGGCGTCTTCCGGCGTGCCGATGGCGATGCCATCCACGCTGACGCTGTTGAGGTTGGCATCCAGGCCACGGATCACCACGAAGCGGCCCTCGCCCTGGTCACGGGTGACGCTGACACCGGGCAGGCGCTGCAGCGATTCGGCCACGTTCTTGTCCGGGTAGACGCCCATGGCATCGGACGATACCGCGTCCTCGATGGCGTCGCTGCTGCGCTTGAGATCCACCGCGCGGGTCTGCGACTCCAGCTGCGGACGCACCTCGACGCGGTCCAGGTCGATCGCCCCGGCGCCGGCCGCGGCCGTCACTGCGGCCTCGGCGGCGAACGCGGACGGGCTGGCCAGCACCAGCAGCGACAGGCTGATCGCCCGACCCAACGCATTCTTCTTCTGCACGGCTTTCCCCAACGGTGTAAAGATTGGGTCAGCACGGTATGTCCGCGAGGTTGCATGGGCGTGACACCGGGGCCCGATCCGCGCGTCGGGGGGGCTTGGGGGCCCGGCCCTGACGGGCGCGGCGGCTTTGGCTTTGGGATGGCTTGCGTCACACTAGCGGCCTCCCTGCTGACCTGTCTTTCCCCATGAAAATCGTCGAAGTGCGCCATCCGCTGGTGCAGCACAAGATCGGCCTGATGCGCGATGCGTCCCTGAGCACCAAGGACTTCCGCGAGCTGGCCAACGAGCTCGGCGGCCTGCTCGCCTACGAGGCCACCGCCGACCTGGACACCGAAGCCCACACCATGGCCGGCTGGGCCGGTCCGGTCACCGTGCAGCGCATCGCCGGCGCCAAGATCACCGTGGTGCCGATCCTGCGCGCCGGGCTGGGCATGCTCAGCGGCGTGCTGTCGCTGATCCCGGCCGCGCGCGTGAGCGTGGTGGGCCTGCAGCGCGACGAGGAAACCCTGCAGCCGGTGCCCTATTTCGAGCGGCTCACCGGCCGCCTGGAAGAGCGCGACGCGCTGATCCTGGACCCGATGCTGGCCACCGGCGGCACCCTGATCGCCACCATCGACATGCTCAAGCGCGCCGGCGCCCGCCGCATCAAGGGCATCTTCCTGGTGGCCGCGCCGGAAGGCATCGCCGCGGTGCAGGCCGTGCACCCGGATGTGGAGATCTTCACCGCCGCGATCGATGCCCGCCTCAACGAGAAGGGCTACATCCTGCCGGGCCTGGGCGATGCCGGTGATCGCATCTTCGGCACCCGCGTGGTCGGCTGAGCCCGATCGCATGACCGGCGGCCCTGCCCTGCCGCCGGTGCTTCACACGGCCTGGCCAGGTCCTGGCAGAAGCTGCGCGCATCCTCAACCCGTGCGTGGAGCTGCGTCATGAAGACCCTGTCCCTGCTGGCCTGCCTGCTGCTGCTCGGCAGCCCCCTGATCGCCAGTGCAGCCACCCCGCAGCAGCAGCGCATGGCCGACTGTTCGGCCAGCAACAAGGGCAGGACCGGCGAGGACTACAAAGCCGCACAGAAGGCGTGCCTGAGTGCGCCCGCGCCGGCGGCGACCACGCCGCAGGAACGCATGAAGGCCTGCAATGCCGATGCGGCCAACAGGAAGCTGGCCGGCGATGCGCGCAAGACCTTCATGAGCAGCTGCCTGAAAGCGCATTGAGCACGCACGATTGATGACCCGGTGGTCCCCGCCAACCCCCGGCACCTTGCCGACGCGGATGGCGGCGCGGCCGGCGGCTCAGGCCAGCGCGCGGGCCTTCAGTTCGCCCTGCTCGTGGATGGTGCCGAAGCGGCCCTTGTCGTCGCGCGCCACCTGGGCCAGCGCGCAGTCGGGGTCATGGGTAAAGAACAGGTGCACGTTGCGCGCCAGTTTGTCTTCCAGGAAGCTGCGCTTCTCGTCGATCAGCAGCTCGGCGTTGCGGTCGTAGCCCATGGTGATCGGCACGTGCACCCACGAGCGCCCGGGAATCAGGTCGGCGCAGAACACCACGCCGCCGCGCGGCTGGCCCTCGTGCAGCTCGGGGCCGACGATCTCGGCCAGCATCAGGCCCGGGGTATGCCCGTCGCTGAAACTGAAACGCACGCTGCTGCCCAGCGCCTTGGACCAGGGTCCGTCCACGATCTCCAGCCGGCCGCTGTCCTGCAGCAGGCCGGGCAGCTCGGGGATGAAGCTGGCCCGGTCGCGCGGGTGCGGATGTAGCGCCCGCTGCCAGTGTTCGGCCCCCACCAGGAAGGTGGCGTTGGGGAACAGCAGCTCCGGGCCACGGCCTTCGCTCCACTGCGCCAGCAAGCCACCGGCGTGGTCGAAATGGAGGTGACTGAGCACCACCACGTCGATGTCCTCATGCTCGAAGCCGGCTTCGCGCAACGACTCCATCAGCACGTGGCGCGGCTCCTGCACGCCATAGCGGTCGCGCAGCCGCGGCTCGAAAAATGCGCCGATCCCGGTCTCGAACAACACCGTCTTGCCGGCCAGCGGGCTGGCCAGCAGCGCGCGGCACGCCAGCTCGATGCGGTTGAGCTCATCGGGCACCGCCCATTTCTCCCACACCGCGCGCGGTGCGTTGCCGAACATCGCACCGCCATCGAGCTTCTGTGAGTTACCGCGTATCGACCATAGTTTCATGGGTAAATTATCCGGCGCGACGCGTTAAATATTCGCTAGGCGCATCGGTTCACATAACGAAAAGCCCCGCCGGCGGGCGGGGCTTTCGAGGGCTCGGATGACGCCGGCTCAGCGCGCGGCGGCAGGCGTTACCGCTGCACTGCCCACCGGGTTGCGCGGGTCGCTGCCGCCGCTGAGCACGTTGCGCGTGCGATCCCATTCCACCGTCTGCAGGTTGCCCCACACGTGGCTGGAGCCGCGACCGCCCTCGGCGCTGTCGCCGGGCAGTTCGATCTTGTGGCCCATCGCCTGCAGCTGCTTGATGGTCGCCACCGACAGCGCACCGGTTTCAGCCGAGATTTCGTCCGGCAGCCACTGGTGGTGGTAACGCGGCAAGGCCGCCACCTGCTGCGCATCCAGGCCATCGTCGTAGCCCAGAATGCCCAGCAGCACCATGGTGATGATGCGGCTGCCGCCGGGGGTGCCCAGCACCACGACCTTGTCGGCCGATTCCATGAAGGTGGGGGTCATCGAGCTGAGCATGCGCTTGCCCGGCTTGGGCGCGTTGGCCGCATAGCCCATCACCCCGAACGCATTGGGCGTGCCCGGCTTGAGGGCGAAATCGTCCATCTCGTTGTTGAGCAGCACGCCGGTGCCCTTGGGGATCAGGCCCGAGCCGTACAGCAGGTTCACCGTCTGGGTGGCGCCGACACGGTTGCCGTCGCGGTCGATGATCGAGAAATGGGTGGTCTCATCGTCCTCCAGCGGCGTCGGGTTGCCCGACAGCAGGTCGCTGGGCGTCGCCTTCTCCGGGTGGATGGTGGCACGCAGGCCCTGGGCGTAATCCTTGCTGGTCAGCACCTTCTGCGGAATCTGCACGAAATCCGGGTCACCCAGGAAGAAGGTGCGGTCACGGTAGGCGCGGCGCATCGCCTCCACCACCAGGTGGGTGCGGTGCGCTTCATCCATCGACTTCAGGTCCCAGCCCTCCAGGATCTGCAGCATCGACGCCAGTGCGATGCCCCCGGAGGACGGCGGCGAGGCAGTGGTGATCTTCCAGTCGCGGTAGTTGAACACGATCGGCTCGCGCAGCTTCACCCGGTAACCGGCCAGCTCGTCGGCCGTCCAGCGGCCCCCGGCCTGCTTGACCCCGGCCAGCAGCAGCTTGCCGGTCTGGCCGCGGTAGAACCCGTCGAAGCCCTGGTCGGCCAAGCGCTCCAGCGTGGCGGCCAGTTCCGGCTGGACGAACCGGTCGCCTTCGGCGATCGGCTTGCCATTGCGCAGGTACACCTCGCGCGTGCCGGGGTAGCGCTCCATCACCTCGCGGCGCGAGGCATAGCCCTTGGCCATGCGTGCATAGACCGGGAAGCCCTCGCTGGCGATGCGGATCGCCGGGCCCAGCGAGGTACGCAACGGCAGCTTGCCGTGCTTGCCCGACAGCTCGACCAGCGCCGCCGGCAGGCCGGGAATGCCGGCCGACCACGGGCCGTTGACCGAGCGGTCGCGGTCCAGCTCGCCCTTGCTGTCCAGGAAGGCGGCTTCATTGGCGGCCTGCGGCGCGGTCTCGCGGGCATCCAGCATCACGTCCTTGCCGGTGGCCGCGTCGTGGAGCAGGAAGAACCCGCCCCCGCCCAGCCCGGAGCTGATCGGCTCGACCACCGCCAGGGTGGAGGACACCGCCACCGCCGCATCGAACGCGTTGCCGCCCTTGGCCAGGATCTCCATCCCGGCCTCGGTGGCCAGGTGGTGGCCACTGGCAATCGCGGCACCGTTGGGGTGCTGGGCCAGGGAAGCCGGTGCGGGTTCGGCGGACCAGGCCACCGGCGACCACAACAGGACGAGCAGCAACCAACGACGCGACAGCGTGTTCATTCGCATGGGGGCTCCGCATAAAGTTCGGGATGGTCGCGCTGCAGGCCGTACAACTTCGCCAGCAGGGCGTCCTGGGTTTCCGGGATGTCCGGATCGGGATCGATGCATTCGACCGGGCAGACGACCACGCACTGGGGTTCGTCGAAATGTCCCACGCACTCGGTGCAGCGGGCCGGATCGATCACGTAGATGGTTTCACCCATCGAAATGGCCTGGTTGGGACAGGCCGGCTCACACACGTCGCAGTTGACGCAGAGCTCATTGATTTTCAGCGACATGGCGATACTCCACGCCCGCGCCGGCGGATGAAGACCGGCCAGCACCAGGGCTGGCCGGTCATCGGCGGCTTCCTCGCCGGAAGCCGCCCGGGCCACGCCACAGGCGCGGCCGCCACTGCACGGGTTACTTGGCTTCTACGAAGATGTACTCGGCGCCGGTCGGCTGCACGATGGCCTGCACACGGGCGTTGTCAGCGGCCTTGCCGATGAACACCACGCGCACGCCCTTCATCGAGTCCGGCGAGACGTCCTTGAACACGGCCTGGATCATGTCGGCCATCTTGGACGAGGCCGACGAACCGAAGGCCAGCATGTTGCCCGGCTGCACGCCACGGGCCACGGCCTGGGTAGCGCTTTCGACCTGGCGCTCGTACTTGGCGGCGAACTCCGGATCCGATTCCGGGGAGAGGTAGTACAGGAACGGGCTGTTGGTGATGGTGCCCATGTTCTGCACGGCCACGGCCTGCAGGTACTTCTTCCAGCCGGCATCGTCATTGGCGTCCGGGGCGACCAGCGCCTGCTGGGCCTCGACGACCGGTGCGGCCTCTTCCTTCTTGCAGGCGGTGAAGGCCAGCGCGAACGACGCGATCAACATGGCACGCATGGTGTTGTTCATGGAATTCCTCCCTTGGTGATTCTTGGTATGTATGGGTCTGACGGGTATTACGATTGGACCGACTTCGCTTCGCGGACCTTGCGCAGTGCCTCCAGCACCGAGGCCGGCACGAAACCGGACACGTCGCCGCCGAGGCGGGCGATCTCGCGGACCAGCGAAGACGAAATGAAGCTGTGCTGCTCGGCCGGGGTCAGGAACAGGGTCTCGACCTCCGGAATCAGATGCCGGTTCATGCTCGCCATCTGGAATTCGTATTCGAAATCGGACACCGCGCGCAGCCCGCGCAGCAGCACCCCGCCCTGCACCGAGCGCACGAAATGCGCCAGCAGGGTATCGAAGCCGATCACTTCCACGTTGCGATTGTGCCCCAGCGCATCGCGCGCCAGCTGCACGCGCAGTTCCAGCGGCAATGTGGGGCCCTTGGAGGGGCTCTGCGCCACGCCGACCACGACCTTCTCGAACAGCGGCGCGGCCCGGTTCACCAGGTCGATGTGACCGTTGGTGATCGGATCGAAGGTGCCCGGGTACACGGCAATGCGGCGGTTGGCCACGGTCATACGGCAGCTACGTGTTGTGATCTGGTGAAAGTGTAGCAGCGGCGCGGCGGTAGAGGGCAAAACGGACCTCGCGGGTGCCGCCCTCGCGGTGCAGCAGCCATGGGGCCGGTACCGCCGGCACCTGGTCGGCCGGGCACTCCAGGTAGAGCCAGGCATCGGCCGCCAGGTGCGGGCCCAGCCCGGCCAGCACCTGCGCCCACAGCCCGGCGGCGAACGGCGGGTCCACGAACACGATGTCGGCCTGCCCGGCCGGTGCCTGGCCCAGCCACTGCAGCGCATCGGCCTGGACCACCTGCACCTGCCCCTCAGCGCCCAGCCTCGCCACCGATTCACGCAGTTGCCGGGCCAATGCCGCGTCGCGCTCCACCAGCGTGGCCTGCCCGGCCCCACGCGACACCGCCTCCAGCCCCAGCGCCCCGCTGCCGGCAAACAGGTCCAGCACCCGCGCCCCGCCGATCCGCGGCATCAGCCAGTTGAACAGCGTCTCCCGGACCCGGTCGCTGCTGGGCCGCAGCCCCGGCGACAGCGGCACCGGCAACTTCGTCCCGCGCCACTTGCCACCGATGATCCGCACCTGGCCCACGGCCGCCGCCACTGGCTGGCGCGGCTTCATGCGGGGCACCGGAAGGAACACACGGACGTGTCGAACGGAAGGAAGCAGGTCATGGGCACAGGGATCAGGCGATTCAGGGCGCCATTCTAGGCGGTCCAGCCACCCTCACCACACACATGCCAATGGCGGAACGAAAAGCAGCCACGCATGGCGTGGCTCTACCCGCCGCTACCAACATCCCTGCCCCGGAACGAAGATCAGCCACGCATGGCGTGGCTCTACCGGCGTGACAGGCGTCATCCGCCTCACTCGGAACGTCTGGCAGAGGCCGGTGGGGATGCGGTCCCGGGACCGTTGGGCAACATGGATGTTGCCCACGAGGCTCCAGGGACGGATTTACGCCGTGTCCCGGGACCGCATCCCCACCGGCCTCCTACGCAGACAGGTAGGCGCCGAGCTTTTGGCTTCATGCTCTGGCTTCATGCTTCGGCTTCGGCTTCGGCTCCTGCCCCCGCTCTTGAAAACCACCCCCACCACCCCTACCCCTTGAGCCAGCCGCCGCGCCGGGCGCGGCATCGTCCAAGGAGCATCGCCACCCATGACCGAGCAGACCCAAAAGCAGACCCTGGGCTTCCAGACCGAAGTCAAACAGCTGCTGCAGCTGATGATCCACTCGCTGTACTCCAACAAGGAAATCTTCCTTCGCGAGCTCATCTCCAACGCCGCCGACGCCTCCGACAAGCTGCGCTTCGAAGCGCTGACCCAGCCGGCCCTGCTCGAAAACGACGGCGACCTGCGCATCCGCATCAGCTTCGATGCCGACGCCCACACCCTCACCATCGACGACAACGGCATCGGCATGAGCCGCGAGGATGCCATCGCCCACCTCGGCACCATCGCCAAGTCCGGCACCGGCGACTTCCTGCGCCAGCTCTCCGGCGACCAGAAGAAGGACTCCCAGCTGATCGGCCAGTTCGGGGTCGGCTTCTACAGCGCCTTCATCGTCGCCGACCAGGTCGACGTCTATTCCCGCCGCGCCGGCCTGCCCGCCAGCGAGGGCGTGCACTGGTCCTCGCGCGGCGAGGGCGAGTTCGATGTCGAAGCCATCGACAAGCCCGAGCGTGGTACCCGCATCGTCCTGCACCTCAAGGACGACCAGCAGGACTTTGCCGACGGCTGGCGCCTGCGCGGCATCATCAAGAAGTATTCCGACCACATCGGCCTGCCGATCCAGATGGTCAAGGAACACCACGGCGAGGACGCCCCGGCCGAGGTCGAATGGGAAACGGTCAACCGTGCCAGCGCGCTGTGGACCCGCCCGCGCACCGAGATCAGCGACGCCGAGTACCAGGAGTTCTACAAGCACGCCGCGCACGACCACCAGGATGCCCTGGCCTGGAGCCACAACAAGGTCGAAGGCAAGCTCGAGTACACCTCCCTGCTGTACGTCCCCGGCCACGCGCCGTTCGACCTGTACCACCGCGATGCGCCCAAGGGCCTGAAGCTCTACGTGCAGCGCGTGTTCGTGATGGACCAGGCCGAGCAGTTCCTGCCGATGTACCTGCGTTTCATCAAGGGCGTGGTCGACTCCAACGACCTGTCGCTGAACGTCTCGCGCGAAATCCTGCAGTCCGGCCCGGTCATCGACTCGATGAAGTCGGCCCTGACCAAGCGCTCGCTGGACATGCTCGACAAGCTGGCCACCGACAAGCCCGAGGTCTATGCCGGCTTCTGGAAGCAGTTCGGCCAGGTGCTCAAGGAAGGCCCCGCCGAAGACTTCAACAACCGCGAGAAGATCGCCGGCCTGCTGCGCTTTGCCTCCACCCATGACGCCAGCGGTGAGCAGAGCGTGTCGCTGGCCGATTACATGGGCCGCATGATCGAAGGCCAGGACAAGATCTACTACCTCACCGGCGACAGCCACACCCAGGTCAAGGACAGCCCGCACCTGGAGGTGTTCCGCAAGAAGGGCATCGAGGTGCTGCTGCTCACCGACCGCATCGACGAATGGCTGATGGGCTACCTGACCGAATTCGACGGCAAGTCGTTCGTCGATGTCGCCCGCGGCGACCTCGACCTGGGCGCGCTGGAAACGGCCGAAGACAAGCAGGCCCAGGAAGCGGCGGCCAAGGACAAGCAGGGCCTGGTGGACCGCATCAAGTCCGCGCTGGGCGAGGACGTGGCCGACGTGCGCGTCTCGCACCGCCTCACCGATTCGCCGGCCATCCTGGCCATCGGCGAGCAGGACCTGGGCATGCAGATGCGCCAGATCCTGGAGGCCAGCGGCCAGAAGGTGCCCGACAGCAAGCCGGTGTTCGAGTTCAACCCGGGCCATCCGCTGATCGGCAAGCTGGACCAGGAAGCGGACGCCGCGCGCTTCGATGACCTCAGCCGCGTCCTGTTCGACCAGGCCGCGCTGGCCGCCGGCGACACGCTGAAGGACCCGGCCGCCTACGTGCGCCGGCTCAACAAGCTGCTGCTGGAACTGTCGGCGTAAGTCGATCCACGCCGGCCGGCTACCGGAGGGGCAGGCGCCGATTTACGATCGGTCCCTGCCCGTTCCACCGTTGCCGGTAGATGCCGACCGAGGGTCGGCATCCGCCGCTCAGGCGCGTTCGTCCAGCAACGCGCCGAGCATCTGGTCGCTGCGGCGGATCACGGCAGCGTTGGCGGAGAACGCCAGCACCGCGTCCTTCGCAGCGAGCAGGTCCGACAGCGGCGCGGTCGGGTCTGCCGCCACCTCTACCAGGCTGGCGTCCACTCCGCCCCCGGCGAGCGCCGCCTGGGCCACGCCGATGCGGGTGCTCCCGGCCACCGGCAGGCGGGCGACGTTCGACGCGGCGGCCTGTATGTCGAGGCTGGCAGCACGCAGGCCCGAACGGGCCATGGACATCACGTTCACGGTTGTGCACTCCACGATGGACCGCCCGCATCCGCTGACGCAGGCATTCACAGCCGTTAACGGCCCGCAGGGCCCAAGCTTTAATCCCGGCGCGCCACCGGCGCCCCGCTCCATGCCCGCAGCGCCCTCCGGTCGTCCACAGGCGCAGTGGTAGCATATCCCCCTGATTTCAGTGCCGAATCCAATGCTCAGTTTCTTCCGTCGCAAAAAGCCCCAGGACGCACCGCAGGACGCGCCCAAGACCCAGCACTACTCGGCCGAAGAGCTGGCAGCGGCGTTCCCGCAGGCCAGCGAAGACCGCCCGGCCACGCCTGCGGCCACGCCGACGGCCACGGTGTCGGTGCCGGTCGCTGCACCCGAGCTGCCGACAGCCGTACCGTCCCCGCCGCTCGACACCGCCGTGGCGGCCGCCCCGCCCGCTGCCACGCCGGTGGCGGCGGTGCTGGAAACCGCCCCGGTGGTCATCGCCGAGCCGATCGCCGCGCCGTTGCCGGCCCCGGTGCTGGTGGCCAGCGAGGTCACCCAGGAGGCCGCGCAGCCGCTGGCCACCGCCCCGGATGACAGCGTCGCCCCGGCCGCGCCGGGCAAGCCGGGCTGGCGCGACCGCCTGCGCAACAGCGTCATCGCGCGCAGCTTCGGCGGCCTGTTCTCGCGCAATCCCAAGCTTGATGACGACCTGCTGGACGAGCTGGAAACGGCGCTGATCACCGCCGACGTCGGCGTGGGTGCCACCACCGCGCTGGTGGAGGGCCTGCGCAAGCGCATGAAGGCGCGCGAGTTCGTCGATGCCAACGCTCTGCTGGCGGCCCTGCGCGGCGACCTCATCGCGATCCTGCAGCCGGTCGCCAAGCCGCTGGTGATCGACCGCAGCGCCAAGCCGTTCGTGGTCCTCACCGTGGGCGTCAACGGCGTCGGCAAGACCACCACCATCGGCAAGCTGGCCAAGCGTTTCAAGGACGACGGCCACAGCCTCATGCTGGCCGCCGGCGATACCTTCCGCGCCGCCGCCGTGGCCCAGCTGCAGGCCTGGGGCGAGCGCAACGGCGTGGCCGTGGTGGCCCAGGGCCAGAACGCCGATGCCGCCTCGGTGGCCTTCGACGCACTGCAGGCCGGCAAGGCGCGCGGCACCGAAGTGCTGATCGCCGATACCGCCGGCCGCCTGCACACCCAGGGCGGGCTGATGAACGAACTGGGCAAGATCCGCCGCGTGCTCGGCAAGATCGACCCGGCCGCGCCACACGAAGTACTGATGGTGATCGACGGCACCACCGGCCAGAACGCGCTCTCCCAGCTGCGCCAGTTCCACGCCGCGGTCAACGTGACCGGGCTGGTGGTGACCAAGCTGGACGGCACCGCCAAGGGCGGCGTGGTGTTCGCGCTGGCCCGCGAGTTCGGTATTCCGATCCGCTTTGCCGGCATCGGCGAGCGCCCGGAAGACCTGCGCGTGTTCGACCCGGAAGCCTTCGTCGACGCGCTGCTGCCCGACGCGCTGGGCGGCTGACCAGGCGCGCGCGGGCGCACGCCACGCGCGTCGGGGTGGAGCCACCCCATGGGTGGCTGCTCGCCCAGGTGCGGCCAAGGCCTCCCACCGCCGCCGCAGCCATCGACGCCGCAGCCACCCATGGGGTGGCTCTATCCTTCTGCGGAAGCCCCATGCCACGCCAGCCAACCGCCCGCGACCCCGCCCCCACCGACGATGCCTTCGTCGCGCGCCTGCTGCCGTGGTTCGACGGCCACGGCCGCCACGACCTGCCCTGGCAGCACCCGCGTTCGCCGTACCGGGTGTGGCTGTCGGAGATCATGCTGCAGCAGACCCAGGTCAGTACGGTCATTCCGTATTTCCTGGCGTTCCTGCGCGTGTTTCCCACCCTGCCCGACCTCGCCGCGGCCAGCAACGATGCCGTGATGGCGCAGTGGGCCGGGCTGGGCTACTACGCCCGCGCGCGCAACCTGCATGCCGCCGCCCAACGCTGCGTTGCAGAGCACGGCGGCACGCTGCCACGTGACGTGGAGGCACTGAACGCGCTCCCGGGCATCGGTCGCAGCACCGCCGCGGCGATCCTCAGCCAGGCCTGGAACGACCGCTTCGCGATCCTCGATGGCAACGTCAAGCGCGTGCTGACCCGCTACCACGGCATCGAAGGTTTTCCCGGACTGCCAGCGGTGGAAAAGGTGCTGTGGGCATTGGCCGGCGCGCACGTACAGCACGTGCCCGACGCGCGCCTGGCCGACTACACCCAGGCGCAGATGGACCTGGGCGCCACGGTCTGCACGCGCAGCCGGCCGGCCTGCGTGATCTGCCCCCTGCAGGAGGAGTGCGTGGCGCGGCGCGAGGGCCGCATTGACGACCTGCCCACGCCCAAGCCCGCCAAGGCGCTGCCGGAACGCGAGGCCACCGCGCTGCTGCTGCGCGATGGCCAGGGCCGCGTGCTGCTGCAGAAGCGCCCGGATACCGGCATCTGGGCGCAGCTGTGGACGCTGCCGCAGGCCGACAGCGGCAGCGATCTGCAGGACTGGTTCGATGCCCACGTGGACGGCTCGCTGGACGATGCAGATGCACTGCCGGTGCTGGAGCACACCTTCAGCCACTATCGACTGCACCTGCAGGTGCTGGTGCAGCGCGTGCACGGCCTGCGACAGGAGCACCCGGGCCTGCGCTGGGTCGCCGCAGCCGACCTGCCCAGCCTCGGCCTGCCCGCCCCGATCCGCAAGCTGCTGGCCAGCGGCGCCCCGCCCGCCCGGCCCAAGCGCCGTACAATGCGTGGCGCACCACCTTCACCCGAGTCCGAGTAAGCCATGCCCCGCACCGTTTTCTGCCAGTACGAACAACGCGACACCGAAGGCCTGGACTTCGTGCCCTACCCCGGCGAGCTGGGCCAGCGCATCTTCAACGGCATCGGCAAGAGCGCCTGGAGTGCCTGGCTGGCCCACCAGACCATGCTGATCAACGAAAACCGGCTGTCGCCGCGCGATCCCAAGCACCGCGCCTTCCTGGAAGCGGAGCTGGTCAAGTTCCTGTTCGAGAAGGACGCCGAAAAGCCGGCAGGTTTCGTTCCCGAAGCCTGATGCCCAACGCGTGCCGCCCCACGGTCGGCCCCCCACGGGCAACCGCGCCGCCGCCGTTACGGCGTCAGTTCGCCGGGGCGGCCTGGGCGTCCTCGCGTTCCTGCACCTGCGCCTGGCGCAGTTCCTTTTCAGACGCGCGCAGCGCCTGCACATCCAGCTTGCGGATGCTGGCGATGAAGCACGGCATGTTCATCGGGCCCGGGGTCGGATCGCGCACCAGCACCTTGTCGAAGCGGGCCGAGACCCGCCCGACCCGGCTGGTCAGCGCGATCGCCGGCGCGTAGTCCAGTCCCTGGCAGGGGCCGCGCAGTTCCAGCAGGTAGCCTTCGCTGGGGCGGGTCCACACCGCCAGCGCGCTGTCGCCCAGCTCGGTCCAGCCCGACAACGCGCCATACAGCGGCATATCCTGCTGGGGCGGTGCGGCGTGGGCGCGGTACAGCGCCAACCGCTGCTCGCCGCTCAGCCGGCCGGTGGTGGCGCAGCCGACCAGGGTCAGGCACAGCGCGGCGGTGGCAATCAGGGTCTTCATGGCGCCTCCATCGGGGATGACTGCGCCGATGATGCACCTTTGGCGTGAGGCCGGCAGCAGGGTCGCGCCGGCCATTCAGCGGCCAGCTCAGACCTGGCTGTGGGCCAGGCTGTGCAGGCGCCCTTCGCGCAGTTCCAGCACGCGGTCCAGCTTGCGCGCCAGGCTGCGGTCGTGGGTCACCAGCACCAGGCTGGTGTGGTGGGCGCGGTTGAGTTCGAGCATCAGCTCGAACACCGTGCCGGCGGTCTTGTCGTCCAGGTTGCCGGTGGGTTCGTCGCCCAGCACGCAGGCCGGACGGTTGACCAGCGCACGCGCCACCGCAGCGCGCTGGCGCTCGCCACCGGACAGTTCGCCGGGCTTGTGCTCCAGGCGGTGCCCCAGGCCCACCGATTCCAGCAGCGCCTGCGCGCGGCCCTTGGCGGTAGCCACGTCCTCACCGCCCAGCAACACCGGCATCATCACGTTTTCCAGCGCGGTGAACTCGGGCAGCAGGTGGTGGAACTGGTACACAAAGCCCAGCGCCCGGTTGCGCAGCTGGCCGCGCTGGCCATCGGACAATCCGGACATGCGCTGGCCGGCCACGAACACTTCGCCGGCCGTAGGCGTATCCAGCCCGCCCAACAGATGCAGCAGCGTGCTTTTGCCGGCGCCGGAGGCGCCGATGATCGCCACCGTCTCGCCGGCGTTCACGCCCAGGTCCAGGCCGTTGAACACCGGGGTCTGCATGCGGCCTTCGGCATAGGTCTTGGCCAGGCCTTCGGCGCGGATGACTTCGTCGCCGCGGTTGATCGGCTCATTCATAGCGCAGGGCCTCCGCCGGCTGAGTGCGGGCGGCGCGCCACGCGGGGTACAGCGTGGCCAGGAAGCTCATGGCCAGCGCGATCACGGTGATGATGACAATGTCCGGGGTCTGCATGTCGGTGGGCAGGCCGGTGATGTAGTAGACGTCCTCGGGCAGCAGCTTGACGTTGAACACCGTCTCGATCGCGCCCAGGATGCGCTCCAGGTTCAAGGTCAGGGTGATGCCACCGATGACCCCGGCCACGGTGCCGATGATGCCGATCAGCGAGCCCTGCACCATGAACACCTGCATCACCCCGCCCGGGGTCAGGCCCAGGGTGCGCAGGATGGCGATGTCGGCCTGCTTGTCGGTGACCAGCATCACCTGCGAAGACACCAGGTTGAACGCGCCCATGGCGATGATCAGCGAGAGCAGGATGCCCATCACCACCTTCTCCATGCGCAGCGAGTGGTACAGGTTGGCGTTCTGCTGGGTCCAGTCGCTGACCCGGTAGCCGCCCCCCAGGCTGTGCGCCAGGTCCACGCCCACGTCCAGCGCGTGGTCCATGTCATGCAGCTTCAGGCGCACGCCGGTCACCCCGTCCATGCGCAGCACGCGCTCCAGGTCGGCCATGTTGGCGAACGCCACGCCCTTGTCGATTTCGTTGTAGCCGGCCTCGAAGATGCCGCTGACGGTGAAGCGCTTCAGCCGCGGCATCGCGCCCACCGGGGTGCCCTGCACTTCGGCCAGGGTCACCAGCACGGTGTCGCCCACGTCCACGCCCAGCCAGATCGCCAGTTCCTTGCCAACCAGCAGGTTGTAGCTGCCCGGGGTGAGGCTGTCGAAACTGCCCTTGACCAGTTTCTGGTTGATCACCGACACCCCCGGCTCCAGCGCCGGGTCGATACCCTGCACGATCGCGCCCTGCACGCGCGGGCCACTGAGCATCGCCTGGATCTCGATGTAAGGCGCGGCACCGGCCACGCGCGGATCCTTCCGGGCCACGTCCACGGCACGCTGCCAGTCGGACATCGGCGCGCCATCGCTGGTGATGGTGGTATGTGCGGTCATCTGCAGCAGGCGGTCGCGGATTTCCTTCTGGAACCCGCTCATCACCGCCAGGGTGGTGATCAGCACGGTCACGCCCAGCGCGATGCCGAGGATGGAGGCCATCGAAATGAAGGAGATGAAACCGTTGCGGCGTTTGGCCCGCAGGTAGCGCAGGCCGATCGAGACAGGAATGGGTTTGAACATGCAGGTACGCCGGACAATTCAGGCTATGGTGCCACTGCCGGACGTGAACGGGAAATGCAGTGTGCGCGGACGGCCAGTCGCAGTTCACGTCGTTGCGCCGGCGCCAGCGTATCCGGCCAGAACAGCCGCCAGTGGCGGCGGCCGTGGCAGCGCCAGGCCAGTTGCAGCAGTACGCCGCGATCGGACAGCTGCAGGTCCTGGACCGGCTCGCCGGCCACCTGGGCCAGGTCCTGCCCGGGCGGCACCACGATGGACAGGGCGGGCAGGTGGCCATAGCGCCAGGCCTGCGCCGCCCCCCATCCCAGCGCCAGCGGCGTGGCCAGCCAGCACCACGGTGCAGGCATCGCGCTGCTGCACAGCGCCCAGGGGGTCAACGCGGCCATCAGCCAGTGCGCGGCGCATTGCCAGCGCGAGGGCCGCCACTCAAGCCGGCAGGGCGCGGATCCGTGCGATGAGCGCGGCGGGCTGGGCATGCGGGCACTCCTCGTAACCCATGAACCAGCGCCACAACTTATCGTCTTCGCTTTCCAGCAGGAACAGGAAAACCTCGCGCTCTTCGGTCGGGGCCTGCAGCCAGCAGCGGTCCAGGTAGCGGCCGAACAGCTGGTCCAGCTCGCGCATGCCGCGGCGGCAACGCCAGCGCAGCTTTTTCAGTTCGGTGGCTTCGTCCATCGATGGGGCTCCTTTGATGGAGTAACGCGGTGCCACGGGATGCGCGGACACGCCTTGGCGCGTGGCGACGCGCCGATCAGCAAGGCGCCCCAACACTGCTGGGGCGCGGCTCTGCCATGTCGATCATTTTTTGCAGGGCCACGCATGGCGTGGCCCTGCAGGACGCACCTGGATCAGGCGCGGCGCGCCATCATCAGCTTCTTGATCTCGGCAATCGCCAGCGCCGGGTTCAGGCCCTTGGGGCAGGTCCGGGCGCAGTTCATGATGGTGTGGCAGCGATACAGCTTGAACGGATCTTCCAGGTCGTCCAGGCGCGCACCGGTGTCTTCATCGCGCGAGTCGACGATCCAGCGGTAGGCCTGCAGCAGGATCGCCGGCCCCAGGTAGCGTTCGCCATTCCACCAGTAGCTCGGGCAGCTGGTGGAGCAGCACGCGCACAGGATGCACTCGTACAGGCCGTCCAGCTTCTTGCGGTCTTCCGGCGACTGCAGGCGCTCGCGATCCGGCGGCGGCGGAGTCTGGGTACGGATCCACGGCTTGATCGAGGCGTACTGCGCGTAGAAGTGGGTCAGGTCCGGCACCAGGTCCTTGACCACGCTCATGTGCGGCAGCGGGTAGATCGGCACTTCGGCCTTGCCGCAGTCGGCGATGGCGCGGGTGCAGGCCAGCGTGTTGGTGCCGTCGATGTTCATCGCGCACGAACCGCAGATGCCTTCGCGGCACGAACGACGGAAGGTCAGGGTCGGATCGACCTCGTTCTTGATCTTGATCAGCGCGTCCAGGACCATCGGGCCGCAGCTGTCCAGGTCGATCTCATAGGTATCGGTACGCGGGTTGCTGTCGTCGTCGGGACTCCAGCGGTAGATCTTGAAAGTGCGCGTGTTCTTCGCACCGCTCTTGGCGGGGAAGTGCTTGCCCTTTCCGATCTTGGAATTCTTGGGGAGGGAAAACTCGGCCATGGCTGTTCTCGTTGGCTCAGGCGGCTCGCGCTGCGAAGCAGGCGCGGCTTGCACGGAAGATGAGGAAGTCGACCCCGCCGACCCGCCGCGCCCGCAGCACCCCGCCCGGGCGGGCGAAGGAGCTGGCAGGCGCTGCGAGGCCGGAGGTCATGCCGCAGGTCTCTTAGTACACGCGCGGCTTCGGCGGCACCACGTCCACGTCCTTGCTCAACGTGTACATGTGCACCGGACGATAGTCGAAGCTGCACTTGCCCTTGTCGTCGACGTTGACCAGCGTGTGCTTCTGCCAGTTCTCGTCGTCGCGGTCCGGGAAGTCCTCGTGCGCATGCGCGCCACGGCTTTCCTTGCGCTGTTCGGCCGAGTTGATGGTGGCCACCGCGTTGAGCAGCAGGTTGTTCAGCTCGTAGGTTTCGATCAGGTCCGAGTTCCACACCAGCGAACGGTCGGAGACCTTGACGTCCTGGAAGGAGTCGAAGATCTCGGCCATCTTGGCGCAGCCCTCTTCCAGGGTCTTGCTGGTGCGGAACACCGCCGCGTCGTTCTGCATGGTGCGCTGCATGCGATCGCGGATGACCGAGGTCGGGGTGTCGCCGTTGGCGTAGCGCAGCTTGTCCAGCAGGCCCAGCGCCTTGTCGCAGGCGTCCGAGGCCAGGGTCTTGTGCGGCGCGCCGGACTTGATCGTCTCGGCACAGCGGTTGGCCACCGCACGACCGAACACCACCAGGTCCAGCAGCGAGTTGGAGCCCAGGCGGTTGGCGCCGTGCACCGACACGCAGGCCGCCTCGCCGATGGCGTACAGGCCCGGGACCACGGCATCGTTGTTGTCGCCCAGCTTGCGCACGACTTCGCCGTGGTAGTTGGTCGGGATGCCGCCCATGTTGTAGTGCACGGTCGGAATGACCGGGATCGGCTGCTTGTGCACGTCCACGCCGGCGAAGATGCGCGCGCTTTCGGCGATGCCCGGCAGCTTGTCGTCGATCACGCCCGGGCCGAGGTGGGTCAGGTCGAGCAGGATGTGGTCCTTGTGCTCGCCGACGCCGCGGCCTTCGCGGATTTCGATGGTCATCGAACGCGACACCACGTCGCGCGAGGCCAGATCCTTGTAGTGCGGTGCATAGCGCTCCATGAAGCGCTCGCCGTTGCTGTTGCGCAGGATGCCGCCTTCGCCACGCACGCCTTCGGTGATCAGGCAGCCCGCGCCGTAGATGCCGGTCGGGTGGAACTGCACGAACTCCATGTCCTGCATCGGCAGGCCGGCACGCATGACCAGACCGCCGCCGTCGCCGGTGCAGGTGTGGGCCGAGGTGGCGCTGAAGTAGGCGCGACCGTAACCGCCGGTGGCCAGCACCACGCCGTGGGCGCGGAACAGGTGCAGCGAGCCGTCGGCCATGTCCAGGGCGAGCACGCCGCGGCAGACGCCTTCCTCATCGAAGATCAGGTCGAGCGCGAAGTACTCGATCATGAAGCGCGCGTTGTGCGCCAGCGACTGCTGGTACAGCGTGTGCAGCATGGCGTGGCCGGTACGGTCGGCCGCCGCGCAGGTGCGCTGCGCCGACGGGCCTTCGCCGTACTTGGTGGTCATGCCGCCGAACGGGCGCTGGTAGATCTTGCCGTCTTCGGTGCGGCTGAACGGCACACCGTAGTGCTCCAGCTCGATGATGGCCGGAATCGCTTCGCGGCACATGTATTCGATCGCGTCCTGGTCACCCAGCCAATCCGAGCCCTTGATGGTGTCGAAGAAGTGGTAGCGCCAGTCGTCCTCGCCCATGTTGCCCAGCGCGGCGGAAATACCGCCCTGCGCGGCCACGGTGTGCGAACGGGTCGGGAAGACCTTGGTCAGGCAGACGGTCTGCAGGCCCTTGGCGGCCAGGCCGAACGTGGCGCGCAGACCGGCGCCGCCAGCCCCCACCACGACCATGTCGTACTTGTGTTCGGTGATCTTGTAAGCGGACATCTAATCTGGATTCCTGTCTTGGTGCCTGGACTCAGGCAACGCCGAGCGCAATGCGGGCGACCGCAAAAACACTGACGATCGCGCCGAGCACGGCGATGAACTTCACCGTGGTCTGCAGCGCCAGGGCCAGCAGCGAGTTGTGGATGTAGTCTTCCAGCACGACCTGCAGGCCGAGCTGGGCGTGCCAGAACATCGCGACCAGGAAGCCGACCAGCAGCACCGCGTTCCACGGCTTGGACACCGCGTCGGTGGCGGTCACGTAATCGGCGCCGATCAGGCTCAGCACGAACACCAGGAACCACACGGTCAGGCCGACCAGCGCGGTGGCGGTCAGGCGCTGCATCACGAAGTGCTCGGTGCCGGTCTTGGCAGCACCAAGGCCACGCACGTTCTTCAACGGGGTACGGAACTTGTTCATGCGGCGGCTCCGACGAACACATAGGCCCAGACCAGGGCGGTGATCACCAGGCTGGCGAAGACGGAGATCCAGCTGCTGCGCACGAACGCCGGGATCGAGAAGCCGATCGCGAAGTCCTGCACGATATGGCGCAGGCCATTGCACAGGTGGTAGGCAAACGACCACGTCCATGCGAACAGGAAGAGCTTTCCGTACCAACTACCGGCCTGGCCGGTGAAGCAGTTCCAGGATTCAGGACCCATCATCAGGGCCAGCAGGCCGCCGGCGATGATCAGGGCTCCAACAGACAGAAAGATGCCGGTGGCTCGATGCAGGATCGAGGTGGCCATCTGGATCTGCCAGCGATACACCTGAAGGTGCGGGGAAAGGGGACGTTCTCTGGCGGCCATTCGCTGGGCTCGTTGTCTCGGCTGGGCGGCGCAATGCCGCGTTGGCTCAATGCTGATCAAAAATCGATGCAGCGTCCGTTTTTCTCCCAGTCTCCATACCGCACCGGATCGAGTCCGCCGCGGCCACCGATCTCCACGGGCACCGCGGGGGTCTCAGGCAGCGGCTGCGCCTGGTCGACCTGCGGGGCTTGGGAGTCGGAATCTGGAGTGGGGGTTGTTTGGCCTATCATGGGTGGTCTCGCAACGCACAAATTTTAGACCCCGTTCACGTGCCTGACAACCTGCCCATGAATTTCAACGGTTTTCCGCGCCTCTCCGGTCACCAGCTGCTCAGTCTGGACGGCGCGGATGCGGCGGTGTTCGCCCATGCCCAGTTCGCCAGCGACGTCACCGCCCTGCCCCCGCGGCATTGGCAGTGGAGCGCCTGGCTGAGCGCCAAAGGCCGCACCATTGCTGTGTTCCAGCTGATCCGGGTGGATCCGGAACGGATCCTGCTGGTGCTCGCCGATGGCGATGCCGATGCGATTGCGTCGCAATTGCAGCGTTTCGTGTTCCGCCGCAAGGTCAGGATCGGCGTCTGCGACGATCGCATCGTGGCCGGCAGCTTCACTGCGCCGGATGCCGCCTCGGGCGCGGCAATCGCCGTGGACGGTGAGACGCTGGAGCTGGATATGGGCAGCGATGCACTGCCGCGCACCCTGCGGATCGCCCCGCTGCAGGACCACGCCTGCGCCGACGATGCCGCCTTCGCGCTTGCCTGGCGGCAATCGGATCTGCGCTACGGCGTGCCGCGCCTGGCCCAGGACCAGCGCGAACAATGGACTCCGCAACAACTGGGGCTGGACCGTTTGAACGGCTACAGCGTCAAGAAGGGCTGCTACCCCGGCCAGGAAATCGTCGCGCGCACCCATTTCCTGGGCAAGGCCAAACGCGCGCTGCAGCTGCTGCGCGTGGGCGACGGCGTGGCCAGTGGCGCGCAGGTACAGCAGAACGGCGCGGCCATCGGCACCGTGGCCAGCGTGGCCGGCGACCTGGCCCTGGCGGTACTGCCGCTGGAGATCGCGGCAGCGCCGTTGTCGGTGGATGGGACTGAAGCGGTGCACCTGCCGCTGCTGGATGGCCTGGCCCGCTAGGCAGCCACCGCGGGTCGATGCGCCCCACCATGGACGATGGTGGGGCGTGGTTGCCGGCGACCGGCCCGCAACCTCAGGCCGCGCTCAGGCGCTCGCCGCTCTCGGCATCGAAGAAATGCAGGCCCTGCGGCTGGATCGCCACGCTGATGGCCTCGCCCACGTTGGGCAACGCCTGCGGCGCCACGCGCATCACCAGTGCCTGGCCACCACTGGTCATGTTGACGAAGATCTCGTTGCCGACCGGCTCGATGCCATCGATGATCGCCTCGAACGCCGTCCTATCCCCGGCTACCGCCGGCTGCAGGTGCTCCGGGCGCACGCCCACCGCCACGGTGCGGCCGATCCACGCCGGATCGATCGTGGCCTGGCCCAGCGGCGCGCTCCACTGCGCCTCCTGCACCACCACGCCGCTGTCGCTGCGCTGCAGGCTGCCGCGCAGTACGTTCATCGCCGGGCTGCCCAGGAAGCCGGCCACGAACAGGTTGGCCGGGCGGTCGTACAGCGCCATCGGCGTATCGATCTGCTGGATCACCCCATCCTTGAGCACCACGATGCGCTGGCCCAGGGTCATCGCCTCGACCTGGTCGTGGGTCACGTAGATCATCGTGGTGCCGAGCTTGCGGTGCAGCTGCGCGATCTCGGTGCGTACGCTGTGGCGCAGCTTGGCATCCAGGTTGGACAGCGGCTCGTCGAGCAGGAACACCGCCGGTTCGCGCACCAGCGCACGCCCCAGCGCAACGCGCTGGCGCTGGCCGCCGGACATCGCCTTGGGCAGCTTGTCGAGCATGTCGGTCAGGCCCAGGGTCTGCGCCGCCTCGGTCACGCGCTTGCTGATCGTGGCCTTGTCGTGGCCACGCAGCTTCAGCCCGAACGCCAGGTTCTCGGCCACCGTCATGTGCGGGTACAGCGCGTAGCTCTGGAACACCATGGCGATGTCGCGATCCTTCGGCGCCACGTCATTGACCACCCGGTCGCCGATGGTCAGCGTTCCGCCACTGATCTCCTCCAGGCCGGCCACCATGCGCAGCAAGGTCGACTTGCCACACCCGGACGGGCCCACCAGCACCATCAATTCACCATCGGCCACTTCGAAGGTCGCGCCCTGGACGGCCACCTGGCCGTTGTCGTAGACCTTGCGTACGCCCTGCAACTGCACTTTTGCCATATCACCCATTCCAGTCCGCCCGCTGCCGGGCTGTTGTGCGGAACTGCCTTCGGCCCTCCCGATGGCAGGTCGATGGCGTGGTGCCGCATGACGGCGACCACTGCAATCGAATACAGTCTGCTCATTCTGCCATGTAAACGTTTTCACGTGGCAGTATCCATTGGTCGGTCATGACCGCGACGCATCGATGAGCCCACAGTCTCCCGATCCGAGCGCTGCATGCCCCATGATGCGCGGGCGCGTGCCTGTTCATGTTGCCTCCGCAGCATCGGACATCACGCCCGGCGAGACCCCCGAGAACATAGACGAGAAGCGATTGACAACGATGTCACCCGGATCTGAAACTCGAGCGATGCACGACACCCTCTTCCTGTTCGGCGCCACCGGCGACCTGGCCCAGCGCTATCTGTTCCCCTCCCTGTTGCGCCTGCTGGGCGACGGCCTGCTGCCGGAGGACTTCAAGGTCCGCGCGCTGGCCCTGTCCCCGCACGACACCGAGGGCTTCCGCGAGATCCTGCGCCCGCGCCTGCAGCAGGCCATGCCGCTGGCCAGCCAGGAGGACATCGCCTCCCTGCTGGCGCGCATCGACTACCGCTCGGTGGATCTGCGCAACCCGGACTCGGTGGCCGAGTCGGTGGCCGACCTGGTCCACCGCCACTGCGTGAGCTACCTGGCGATCCCGCCCGGCCTGTACATCTCCACCTGCGAAGGCCTGGCCAAGGGCGGCGCCCTGGCCGCCCCGCACCGCCTGATGCTGGAAAAGCCGATCGGCAGCGACAGCGCCAGCGCCGAGGAGATCATCTCCAGCATCGGCCAGTGGATCGACGAAGACCGCGTATTCCGCCTGGACCACTACCTGGGCAAGGCGGCGGTGCAGAACCTGATCGCACTGCGCTTCGGCAACACGCTGCTGGAGGCGGTGTGGAACCGCAACTACATCGAGTCGGTGCACATCCTGGTCGCCGAGAGCGAAGGCGTGGACGGCCGCGATGCCTACTACGCCCGTTCCGGCGCGCTGCGCGACATGGTCCAGAGCCACATCCTGCAGCTGCTGTGCCTGGTGGCGATGGAGCCGCCGGCCTCGCTGGAAGCCGACCGCATCCGCGACGAGAAGGTCAAGGTGCTGCGCGCCCTGCGCCCGCTGGACGCCAAGCACGCCGCGCGTGACAGCGTGCGCGGCCGCTACACCGCCGGCACCATCAACGGCCAGCCGGCGCAGGCCTACCAGCCGCCGGAAGGCAGCGAGGTGGAAACCTTCGCCGGGGTCACCGCGCACATCGACAACTGGCGCTGGTCCGGGGTGCCCTTCCACCTGGTCACCGGCAAGCGCCTGGCCGAGCGCACCACCCGCGTGGTGGTCACCCTCAAGCCGGTTACCCACTGGCTGTTCGAACGCCCGGACCGCGGCAACGCCACGCCCAACCGCATCACCTTCCAGCTGCAGCCGCAGGAGAACATCGAGCTGGGCTTGATGAGTTCGCTGGCCGGCCCGGAATGGGGCGCACTGGAACTGCACCCGCTGGAACTGGAACTCTCGGTGCCGACCGGCCTGCATCGTCGCATCGCCTACGAGCGGTTGTTCCTGGATGCCTTCAATGGCAACCACGCCTTGTTCGTGCGCGATGACGAAGTGCGTGCGGCCTGGGCCTGGATCGACAGCGTCAGCGATGCCTGGAAGGCCGCCAAGCTGCCGCTGGAGCCCTACCCGGCCGGCGAATGGGGCCCGCGCGACGCCGTCGGCTTCCTGCCCGCCGATGTCGATGCCGAGGCTGGCCGCAAGGACGGCAACGCATGACGCTGCAGAACCCCCCGGTCCTGGTCGCCGACATCGGCGGCACCAACGCCCGCTTCGCGCTCGCCGACACCGGCCTGGACGCACCGCTGCAGCAGGACAGCATCCGCGAGTTCGCCGTCGCCGAGTTCCCCTCGCTGGGCGAGGCCGCGCAGCATTACCTGGAACAGGTCGGCGCGCAGGCCAAGCGCGGCGTGTTCGCCGTGGCCGGGCGCGTGGATGGCGACGAGGCGCGCATCACCAACCATCCGTGGGTGATCTCGCGCAGCCGCACCGCGCACATGCTCGGTTTCGACGAACTGCACCTGATCAATGATTTCGCCGCGCAGGCGATGGCCATCTCGCTGCTGCAGCCGCAGGACGTGGTCCAGGTCGGCGGCGCGGCGTGGGTGCCGGGCAAGCCGGGCCAGCCGCGCAACTACGCGGTGATCGGCCCCGGCACCGGGCTGGGCGTGGGCGGCCTGATCCTGCGCCACGGCCGCTGCTATCCACTGGAAACCGAGGGCGGCCATGTCAGCTTCCCGCCGGGCACGCCGGAGGAAATCCGCATCCTGGAAATCCTCTCCGAACAATTTGGCCGGGTCTCCAACGAGCGCCTGATCTGCGGCCCGGGACTGGTCAACATCCATCGCGCCGTGTGCGAGATGGCCGACATCGATCCGGGCCAGCTGCAGCCGGTGGATGTCACCGCCCGCGCGCTGCACGGCGATCCCCAGGCCATGCGCGCGGTGGACGTGTTCTGCGCGGTGTTCGGCGCCATCGCCGGCGACCTGGTGCTGATGCAGGGCGCCTGGGATGGCGTGTTCCTCACCGGCGGCCTGACCCCGAAGATGCTCGATTCGCTGCAGCATTCCGGCTTCCGCCAGCGCTTCGAACACAAGGGGCGCTTCTCTTCGATCATGGCCCGCGTCCCGTCGCTGGCGGTGATGCACCCGCATGCGGGCCTGCTCGGCGCGGCCGCCTACGCCGCCGATACCGAGCGCGACCCGCCAGGACAGACCGCATGAACACGCTCGATAGCTCCGACCGCTTCACCCTGGTCCGTCACGGCGACGCCGATGGCTGGATCGAGGCCATCGCCGCTGAAATGGCCCAGGCCCTGAACCAGGACATCACCACCTTCGGCCGCGCACGCATGCTGCTGTCCGGCGGCACGACCCCGGCGCCGGTGTACCAGGCGCTGGCCGAGCTGGACGTGCATTGGGACCGGGTCGAAGTGAGCCTGGTCGATGAGCGCTGGCTGTCGCCGCAGGATCGCGACAGCAATGCCTGGCTGGTCCGCGAGAGTTTCCTCAACCGTGCCGAAGGCGCGCACTTCGATCCGCTGGTGCGGATCGGCAAGCCGCTGCCCGAGTGCGTGTACAGCGCCAACCTGCAGGCCCAGCACAGCCAGGCCCCGTGCCTGAGCGTGCTGGGGATGGGCAACGACGGGCATACCGCCTCGCTGTTCCCCGGCTCCAAGGACCTGGCCCGCGCGCTGGAAAGCACCCTGCCCTACGCCGCGCTGGACGCCACCGGTTGCCCCGGTGCCAACCAGTGGCCCCTGCGCATCACGCTCACCCCGCACGGCCTCAAGCAGAGCCGCCAGCGCCTGCTGCTGCTGCGCGGCAAGCAGAAGCTGGACGTGCTCAAGCAGGCCCTGGACAGCAACAATCCGCAGCTGTATCCCATCCTCAACGCGATCGATCTCGACGGCGCCAAGCTGCGCGTCCACTGGTGTGACTGACCTCCTCCGGTGCTGTTCCGTTCGCCCTCTCATAGCCGGTAGCCAATGAGCCTGCATCCCCAACTCCATGCCATCACCCAGCGCATCGTCCAGCGCAGCGTCGCCTCGCGCGCGGCCTACCTTGCCGGGATCGATGCCGCGCTGCGCGATGGTCCGTTCCGTTCGCGGCTGAGCTGCGGCAACCTCGCCCACGGGTTCGCCGCGTGCGGGCCGACCGACAAGTCGCGCCTGCGCGGCGGGGTCACCCCGAACCTGGGCATCATCACCGCCTACAACGACATGCTGTCGGCGCACCAGCCGTTCGAGCATTACCCGGAGATCCTGCGCCAGGTCGCCCGTGACATGGGCGCCACCGCGCAGGTCGCCGGTGGCGTGCCGGCCATGTGCGACGGCGTCACCCAGGGCCGCGGCGGCATGGAGCTGTCGCTGTTCTCGCGCGATGTGATCGCCCAGTCCACGGCGATCGGGCTCAGCCATGACATGTTCGATGCCAGCGTCTACCTGGGCGTGTGCGACAAGATCGTGCCCGGCCTGCTGATCGGCGCACTGGCCTTCGGCCACCTGCCGGCGATCTTCCTGCCGGCCGGTCCGATGACCCCGGGCATCCCCAACAAGCAGAAGGCCGAAGTGCGCGAGCGCTACGCGGCCGGGCTGGCCACGCGCGAGGAACTGCTGGAGGCCGAGGCCGCGTCCTACCACGGTGCCGGCACCTGCACGTTCTATGGCACCGCCAACTCCAACCAGACCCTGCTGGAGGCGATGGGCGTGCAGTTGCCGGGCGCTTCCTTCGTCAATCCGGATACACCGCTGCGCGATGCCCTCACCCGGCGCGCCGGTGAGCGTGCGCTGGAGATCAGCGCGCTGGGCGATGACTTCCGTCCGCTCGGCCGCCTGATCGACGAACGCGCGATCGTCAACGCGGTGGTGACCCTGATGGCCACCGGTGGTTCGACCAACCACACCATCCACTGGATCGCGGTGGCGCGCGCCGCCGGCATCGTGCTGACCTGGGACGACATGGACCAGTTGTCGCAGCTGATCCCGCTGCTGGCGCGGGTGTATCCGAACGGCGAGGCCGACGTGAACCGCTTCGCCGCCGCTGGTGGCACCGCGTTCGTGTTCCGCGAACTGATGGAGGCCGGGCTGATGCACGCCGACCTGCAGACGGTGGCCGAGGGCGGGATGCGCCAGTACGGCCAGGAGCCGGCGCTGCGCGACGGCACGCTGGTCTACATCGACGGCGTGCGCGAGAGTGCCGATGCGGACGTGGTGCGCGGGGTGGCCGAACCGTTCGAGGCCCAGGGCGGGCTGCGCCTGCTGCGCGGCAACCTGGGCCGTTCGCTGATCAAGCTGTCGGCAGTGAAGCCGCAGTTCCGCACGATCGAGGCGCCGGCGGTGGTGGTGGATGCACCGCAGGTGCTCAACAAGCTGCACGCCGCCGGTGTGCTGCCGCACGATTTCGTGGCGGTGGTGCGTTACCAGGGGCCGCGCGCGAACGGGATGCCCGAGCTGCATTCGCTGGCGCCGCTGCTGGGGCTGCTGCAGAACCAGGGGCGCCGCGTGGCGCTGGTGACCGATGGTCGGCTGTCGGGGGCGTCGGGCAAGTTCCCGGCCGCCATCCACATGACCCCGGAGGCATCGCGCGGTGGTCCACTGGCGCGGGTGCGCGAGGGCGACATGATCCGTCTGGACGGTGAAGCGGGCACGCTGGAGCTGCTGGTGGATGCAGCCGAGTTCGCCGCGCGCGCACCGGCGCCGAACACGGCACCGGCCGCGCACGACCTGGGCCGCAACCTGTTCGCGTTGAACCGGCGCGTGGTCGGTCCGGCCGACCAGGGCGCGATTTCGATTTCGTGCGGGCCGGCGACGGCCGACGGCGATATCTGGAACTACGACGCCGAGTACGACCTTGGGCATGATGCGGCGGCGGCCGATGCACCGCATGAGGCCAAGGACGCCTGAGCGCAGACGGCGGCGGCGAACCTGCGGCCAGGGCAACCGATCGCCCTGGCCGGGACACGCCGCGAACCCATCCATGGGGACGGGTGAGCGGCATCCATGCCGCTTTACCCTCCCGGCCAGGGCGCTGCGCTGCCCTCGGACACCCATCGGCGCGTCCATTGCGCTGCAGTCATTGAGAGAGAGAAAAAAAGCATGAGCATCGCCGAACACCAGAAACGCGCTGAAACCCTGCTGCATGCTGCCGGCATCCTGCCGGTGGTGACCGTACATACCCTCGACCAGGCCCGTGCGGTCAGTGCCGCGCTGCTGGAAGGTGGTCTGCCGGCGATCGAGTTGACCCTGCGCACGCCGGTGGCGATGGAGGCGCTGGCGATGCTCAAGCGCGAGCTGCCCGATGTGGTGGTGGGTGCGGGCACGGTGCTGACCGTGGAGCAGATGCAGCAGTCGATCGATGCCGGCGCCGATTTCCTGGTGACGCCGGGGACGCCGGCGCACATGGCCGATGCGCTGGCCCAGGCCGCACTGCCGGTGGTGCCCGGTGCAGCCTCGCCGACGGAGATGCTGGCGCTGTACGCGCGGGGTTTCCGGGTGTGCAAGCTGTTCCCGGCCTCGGCGGTCGGTGGGCTGGCGATGATCAAGGGACTGGCCGGGCCGATCCCGGACCTGAAGCTGTGCCCGACCGGCGGCATCACCGAAGACACCGCGGCCGAGTACCTGGAGCAGAAGAACGTGGTCTGCATCGGCGGTTCGTGGATGGTGCCGGGCAACTGGATCGAACACGGCCAGTGGGACAAGGTGCGCGAGAGCGCGGCGCAGGCGGCCAGGATCGTGGCGCGGGTGCGGTCGCACTGACGCGCGTATCGGACGCAGCCGCGCAGGGCGTGGCTGTACCGATGACGGCGCGAAACAAAACGCCCGGGCATGCCCGGGCGTTTTTGTCTGTGCCGTCGGGGCAGCCGGTTACATCGGCCGCGCCGGGTCCACCAGGCCGTACTGGCTGGCCATGCGCGCCAGCGCGATATTGTCGTGGATGCCCATTTTTTCGAACAGCCGCGCCTTGTGCGTGTTTACGGTCTTGGCGCTCAGGCTCAAGCGCTTGGCGATGTCTTCCTGGCGCAGGCCCTGGGTGAGCAGCAACGCCACTTCCAGTTCGCGCGGGGACAGGGTGTCGAAGGGCGACTGGCTGCCTTCCACGTTGGACAGCGCCAGGTTCTGCGCGATGCTGCTGCCCAGGTAGCGGCGACCCAGCGCCGCATCGCGGACCGCGCGCAGCAGTTCCTGGGCATCGCAGCCCTTGCCGATGTAGCCGGACGCACCGGCTTCCAGCAGGCGCTTGGGCATCGGGCCGTCTTCCAGCACCGACACGATCACCACGCGGGTGCCGTGGTCGCCGCGCACCACCCGTTCGGTCACTTCCATTCCGCTCACGCCCGGCAGGTGCAGGTCGCACAGCACCACGTCCGGTCGCAGCTGACGGATGTCAGGCAACGCATCTTCGCCGGAGTCCGCTTCACCGACTACCTCGATATCGGTCTCGTTGGACAGGATCATTTTCATGCCGGTTCTCACCAGCGCATGATCGTCCACCAGATACACTCGAATCGTCATCCACGCACCTCTTCAAACGCTGCGAACGGGGGCAAGCCTAGCGGCGGGATAATGCGATAACAAGGAAAAGTCCGCCCTGTCGGCGCGTTCTGGTGCCCGCATCACACCCATGCTGTCCTGCCCTTCCCCTAAGCCTTTCACCCCAGGCTTTATCGGTTTACTACACCTATCAGTGTACGCCTGCGGCGTTGCCGCAATCGGCGCGCCCGGCTCAGTGCCGGTGGCGCCAGGGCCCCCGGCGCCGGAACATGACCAGGAAGCACCCTACCACCCAAACCAGGGCGGCACACCACCCGGCCAGGATGTCGGAGGGGTAATGCACGCCCAGGTAGACCCGCGACACGCTGACCAGCAGGCTGAACGACGGTGCCAGCACCAGCACCGGCCAGCGCCAGCGGGTGTTCCAGGCCAGCAGCACCACGGTCACGGCCAGGGTCATCGAACCCATGGCATGCCCGCTGGGAAAGCTGAACGTGCTTTCCGGGGCGATCGACTCCCACAGACTGGGCCGGTCGCGCTGGAAGAACTGCTTGCTGCCCATGTTCAACAGGGCCGAGCCCACAAAGCAGATCGCCACGAAGCTGGCCTCGCGCCAACGCCTGCGCCACAGCAGCGCGCCGACGATGAGCACGTCGGCCGGGATCAGGAACCACTCATAGCCCAGCTTGGAGAGCAGCACGAAGAAGCGGTCCAGGCCGGGCGAATGCAGGCCGTGCAGGGTCCACAGCAACGGGGCGTCGAAGTAGAACGATTCCAGCTCGTGCACTTCGTCGGCCAGCGCGACAAAGCCGGCCAACGGCACCAGCACGCCCACGAACAGCAGCACGAAGCGCCACGCGTTGTGCGCCATCCAATGGCGGAATCCCGCGGCCGGCTCCGGCGCGGCCAGCACCCCTGGCTTATCCGACGCTGCGGACATACTTGCGTTCGACGTAATCGTCGATCAGGGCCACGAATTCCTGGGCAATGTTCTCGCCACGCAGGGTGACGGTCTTTTCGCCATCGACGAACACCGGCGCGGCCGGGGTTTCGCCGGTGCCCGGCAGCGAGATGCCGATGTTGGCGTGGCGCGATTCACCCGGGCCGTTGACGATGCAGCCCATCACCGCCAGGGTCATGTTCTCGGCCCCGGGATGGCTGACCTTCCATTCGGGCATCTTGCCGCGCACGTGGTTCTGCACGACCTTGGCCAGCTCCTGGAAGAACTCGGAGGTGGTGCGGCCGCAGCCCGGGCAGGCGGTCACCAGCGGGGTGAAGGCGCGCTGGCCGGTGGTCTGCAGCAGCTCCTGGGCCACGATCACCTCGGCGGTGCGCGACTGACCCGGCTCGGGGGTGAGCGAGATGCGGATGGTGTCGCCGATGCCTTCCTGCAGCAGCACCGCCAGCGCCGCCGAGGAGGCGACGATGCCCTTGCTGCCGATACCGGCCTCGGTCAGGCCCAGGTGCAGGGCGAAGTCCGAGCGCTGGGCCAGGTCGCGATACACCGCGATCAGCTCCTGCACGCCGCTGACCTTGGCCGAGAGCACGATGCGATCGCGCGGCAGGCCCAGTTCGACGGCGGTGTGGGCCGAATCGAGCGCCGAGCGGATCAGCGCCTCGCGCAGCACCCGACCGGCATCCCACGGCTGGGCGCGCTGGCTGTTTTCGTCCATCAGGCGCGCGGCCAGCGACTGGTCCAGCGATCCCCAGTTGGCGCCGATGCGCACCGGCTTGTCGTAGCGGATCGCAAACTCGATCAGCTGCGCGAACTGGGTGTCCTTCTTCTTGCCGAAGCCGACGTTGCCCGGGTTGATCCGGTACTTGGCCAGGGCCTCGGCGCAGGCCGGTTCCTGGGTCAGCAACTGGTGCCCGTTGTAATGGAAATCGCCGATCAGGGGCACATCGATGCCCATCATGCGCAGCTTTTCAACGATGCGCGGGATGGCGGCGGCCGATTCGGGGTTGTTGACCGTCAGCCGCACCATCTCCGAGCCGGCCCGCCACAGTTCGGCGACCTGCTTGACGCTGGCTGCCACGTCGGCGGTGTCGGTGTTGGTCATCGACTGCACCACCACGGGGCTGCCCCCACCCACGACCACGCCGCCGATGCGGACGGCCTGGGTCTGGCGGCGGGCCCACACGGTGGTGTCGGAAGGTTGGGTCGGTTGGCTGACGGCGTCGTGCATCCGGCCATTTTACCGCGCCGGGCGCGCCGGTGGTGACTGCCCTGGAGCGGGACTCATCTGCGGTTTTCCTCGTTGCCGGCCATTGCCCGACGTCAAACCCTGCGCAGGTGCGTGAGGCGCGGGCCGGGCGCCCGGCCTGGCCGGGCTCATCAGCGCCCCGCCACGCACAACTGCCTCCCCATGCTCTGACCATGCCGACCCGCTTTTTGCGGTTGCGGTTGCCGCTGCCATCCGCAGCGCACCGGCCCACCCCACCCAGCGCGGGCGCGCACTCGCGCCTGCGGCTCCAAAGCCCTGAAGCGCCAACGCTCCGGCGTCTTCAGGCAAATCCGCCCGATGCGGCCGATTGTCGCAGGCAGGCCGGGCCCCGAGCGCATAGCATGTGCGCAATGACCGGTACCGACGCCCCCTTCCTCCGCACCCTGTGCAGCCTGCGCTGGCTGGCCGTGGCCGGCCAGGCCGCCACCATCCTGGTCGCCACCTGGGTGCTCGGGCTGGAACTGCCGCAGCGCCCGCTCTGGGCGGGTGTCGCCGCCCTGGCGCTGTTCAACCTGTATGCGCAATGGCGCGTACACGACGCCGACACCGCCCCGGTCACCGCCTTCGGCCACATCCTGGTCGACGTCATCATCCTCACCTGGATGGTGGGCTGGAGCGGTGGCATCGGCAACCCGTTCGGCTCCCTGTTCCTGATCCTCATCGCACTGGCCGCGCTTGCCCTGCCCCTGCGCTGGACCCTGGCCGTGGCCGCCACCTGCCTGATCGGCTATGCCGCCAGCGGCATCTTCGGCCTGCCGCTGCCGGCCGGCTACTTCACCGCCATGCAGATGCACCAGTGGGGCGTGGTCTGCAATTTCCTGCTCTCGGCCACCGTCGTGCTCGTGTTCGCCACCCGGCTGGCGATTGCCCTGCGCCAGCGCGAACACGAGCTGGCCCTGCTGCGCGAGCGCTTCGTGCGCAACGAAGGCATCGTCGCCCTGGCCACCCACGCCGCCTCGGTGGCGCATGAGCTCAACACCCCGCTGGCCACCATGACCCTGCTCGCCGACGACATCGCCGACCAGACCGACAGCCATGAAGTGCGCGAAGACGTCGAGACCCTGCGCGAACTGCTCGTGCAGTGCCGCGAGCGCGTGCTGGCCCTGGCCCGCCCGGCCGCCGGCGACGCCCCCGGACGCGAGGTGGTGACCCTGCCGCAGGTGCTGGAACAGTGGCGACTCGTGCGCCCCACCATCACCCTCAAGCGCAATGACGACGCCCCGCTCACCCTGCCACTGGACCCGGGCATCGGCCACCTGCTGATGGTGCTGCTCAACAACGCCGCCGATGCGGGCGAAAAAGCCGAGCGCCCGCAGGTCGACCTCACCCTGCGCATCGAAGGCAGCCACCTGATCGGCGAAGTGCGTGACTACGGCCACGGCTTCGACGCGCGCCAGGCCGTCCTGCCCGGCACCTTGTTCAACAGCGGCAAGGCCCAGGGCATGGGCGTCGGCCTGGCCCTGTCCCATGCCACCATCGAACGCCTGGACGGCGAGCTGTGGATGCGACCGGCCAATGGCGCCGGCACCCGCGTCGGCTTCCGCCTGCCCCTGGCCTCCCCGGAGAGCTCCGCATGAACATCCCTGCCCTGCCTGCCGCCAGCCACGGGCTGCTGGTCGACGATGACGAACTGTACCTGCGCACGTTGCAGCGCAGCCTGGCCCGCAAGGGCCTGGAAACGGTGACCGCCAGCGACATCGCCTCGGCGCTGATGCTGGCCCGCCAGCAGCCGCCGGCGTATGCGCTGATCGACCTCAAACTGGGCTCCGAATCGGGCCTGTCGCTGATCCAGCCCCTGCGCGCGCTGCGCGAGGACATGCGGATCCTGCTGGTCACCGGGTATGCCAGCATCGCCACCGCGGTGGAGGCGATCAAGCTCGGTGCCGACGACTATCTGCCCAAACCGGCCACGGTGCCGATGATCCTGCGTGCGCTGGGCGAAGAGGACGACGGCCCGGCCGATGACGGCGAACTGGAACCGCCCGATGCGATGACCCCGATCAGCCGCCTGCAGTGGGAACACATCCAGCAGGCGATGCACGAAACCGGCGGCAACGTGTCAGCCGCCGCACGCCTGCTCGGCATGCACCGGCGCTCGCTGCAGCGCAAGCTGGCCAAGCGCCCGAGCCCGGAACGCGACCCCAGCCGGTAGAGCCGACCGTGGGTCGGCTGCGCAAACACCGCGCGCACCCGCCGGTAGAGCCGACCGTTGGTCGGCTGCGCAATCACCGCGCGCACCCCGCCGGTAGAGCCGACCGTTGGTCGGCTGCTCTTCACCGCAACGATCAACCGCGCGCTAGAGCCGACCAACGGTCGGCCGTACCTGACGGTCAGTCGGTCAAACGGCCCAGCAGCTCCAGCGTCACCGGATCGGTGATCGCATGCGCTTGGCCCTGCAGCGCCGGCAGCAGCTGGCTGGCCAGCTGCTTGCCCAGCTCCACGCCGAACTGGTCGAAGGCGTTGATGTTCCAGATCAGCGACTGCACGTACACCGCGTGTTCGTACATGGCGATCAGCGCGCCCAGCGACTGGGGGGTGAGCGCGTCGAGCAGGATCAACGTACTCGGCCGACCACCGGGATAGTCACGGTGCGGGTCATCGCTGCCCTGGCCGTTGGCCAGCGCCTCGGTCTGCGCCAACAGGTTGGCCATCAGCGCCTGGTGATTGACCACGTAGGGGTCATCGTTGTGCACGCAGCCGATGAAATCGGCCGGGATCACGCTGGTGCCCTGGTGCAGGGCCTGGAAGAAGCTGTGCTGCACATCGGTGCCCGCCCCGCCCCACCACACCGGCACGGTGTCGCTGGCGACCGGGTGGCCATCGCGCTGCACGCGCTTGCCCAGGCTCTCCATCACCAGCTGCTGCAGGTAGGCCGGCAGCAGTGCCAGGCGCTGGTCGTAGGTCATCACCGCATGGGTGGCGTGACCGAGCAGGTTGCGGTTCCAGATGTCGGTCAGCGCATGCAGTACCGGCAGGTTCTGCGCCAGCGGCGCGGTCAGCGCGTGCTCGTCCATCTGCGCGGCACCGGCCAGCAGCTGCTCGAAGCGCTCGAAGCCGATCGCCAGCGCGATCGGGAAGCCGACCGCCGACCACAGCGAATAGCGCCCGCCCACCCAGTCCCACATCGGCAGCACGCGGCCGGCGGCGATCGCAAAGGCCTGCGCGGCGCGTTCGGGGTTGGCACTGACCGCATACAGTCGCTCGCTGCCGCCCAGCCAGTCGTGCAGGATCTGCCCGTTGAGCAGGGTTTCCTGGGTGCCAAAGGTCTTGGAGATCAGGATGCCGGCCGTGGTGGCCGGGTCCAGCGTGGCCAGCGTGCGCTGCATGGCCGCGCCATCCACGTTGGAGACGAAATGCACGCGGAAGCGCGCACCACTGACCGGGCGCAACGCGTCGGCCACCAGGCGCGGGCCCAGGTCCGAGCCGCCGATGCCGACGCTGACGATATCGGTGACGCCGGTCTGTTCCAGCGCGGCGATCAGCGCACCCATCTGCGCGCGCACCTGCGCGGCCGTGGCAAAGGCGTCGCCGGCCACCGGGGCACCGGTAAGGTCGCCGCGCAGCGCGGTGTGCAGCGCGGCGCGGCCTTCGGTCAGGTTGACCGATTCACCGCGGAACAGGCGTTGGAAGCCGCCGGCGACATCGCGCTCGGCGGCCAGCTGCAGCAACGCGTCCAACGCAGCGCGGTCGTACTTCTGCCGCGCGAAGTTGGCGTACAACGGACCGACCCGCAATCCCAACGTTCGTGCCCGCTCCGGTTCGGCGGCGAGCAGCGAAGGGATGCTCGCGCCACGCAGGCGCTGGGCATGGGAGTGAAGCGGGTCGAATCCGTTGTGCTGTGTCATGCGGCCTGGGTCGGGATGCTGTCGTTGGTGTGGGAGATCTGGTTGTTGCCGTCCACATATACCAACTTCGGCCGGAAGCTGTCAGCTTCTTCTTCGCTCATGCTGGCGAAGGCGGCGATGATGATGATGTCGCCCACCTGCACATGGCGCGCGGCGCCGCCGTTGAGCGAAACCACGCCGCTGCCGGCTTCGGCGCGGATGGCATAGGTGGAGAAACGCGCACCGTTGGTGACGTCCCAGATGTGCACCTGTTCGAACTCGCGGATGCCGGTGGCCAGCA
>DJBL01000008.1:0-262 GCA_002435595.1 Stenotrophomonas maltophilia | reverse complement strand
CGCGGATGCCGGTGGCCAGCAGCAGGTTGTCATCGATGGCGATGGAACCTTCGTAGTTCAGCTCGGAGTGGGTGACGGTGGCACGGTGGATCTTGGTCTTGAGCAGGGAAAGGTGCATGGCACGGGACAACGGTAAAGGAAAGGGAAATTCTAGCACCCGGCGGATCGACGGCAGGGGCCGCCCGCGTGGCGGGGGCCGGGCGCTGCCGGCCGTTCAGGCAACCCGGGCCACCCGGCCCATCCGGGGCCGGGCAACGCCGGT
>DJBL01000007.1 GCA_002435595.1 Stenotrophomonas maltophilia | reverse complement strand
TCGGGCCCGGCCAGCGCCAGCGCCTGCGGGTGGTCCGGCTCGGCCCGGCGCCCGCCACGGCCGAGCAGGGCTACCGCCTGGTGATCAGCCCCGCCCCGGGCCCCGGCATGGACCGGACCCGCTTCTCGCTGCCGGTGTTCCTGGTACCGGATGCGCCGGCGGCGCCGTCCTCGCGCCTGCGCGTGGAGCTGGCCGGATCCACCTCGGCCCCGCTGCTGCGTCTTTATAATGACGGCGACGGCCATGCCCACCTCGCCGACCTGGTGTTCGTGGATGCCCAAGGCCGCCGCCAGACCCTGATCGATGGACTGGCCGGCTACGTCCTGCCGCGCAGCGCCCGCGGCTGGCCGCTGCCTGCCCGACCCGGGGGCTACGCCGGCGGCCGTTTCCGGGCCCGGCTGGACCATGCCGCCGAGGCCGACCTGCCCGCGGCCACCGGCAACATTGCAGTCCGCGCGCGCAGCGGGCTATAATCGACCGGATTCCTGCCGCCTCGGCGCGGGAACACGTCAACACCGGACGTCACCGGTGAATCCACACCTGCCGCCCATATCCGTGCCGGGGTGCTCCGCGAGGAGTTCGGCCACGGAAGCGACAGGGAAGCCAAACCCCGGAACCACCCGCCTTGCGGCGGACCGCCCAACTATTACCCGTGGCGGCCGGTTCCCCATCAGGAGTATTGCAATGCCCCAGGTCACCATGCGTCAGATGCTGGAAGCCGGCGTCCACTTCGGCCACCAGACCCGTTACTGGAACCCCAAGATGGGCCAGTACATCTTCGGCGCCCGCGGCAAGATCCACATCATCAACCTGGAAAAGACCGTTCCGCTCTTCAACGATGCGATGAACTTCATTTCCAGCGTTGCGCAGAAGCGCGGCACCATCCTGTTCCTGGGCACCAAGCGCAGCGCCCGCGAGTCGATCCGTGAAGAAGCCGAGCGTTGCGGCATGCCCTTCATGAACCAGCGTTGGCTGGGCGGCACGCTGACCAACTTCCGCACCGTGAAGCAGTCGGTTGCGCGCCTGAAGGAACTGGAATCGGGTGAAACCGACGGCTCCTTCGACAAGCTGGTCAAGCACGAAGTGCTGGGCCTGCGTCGTGAGCGCGACAAGCTGGAAGCCTCGCTGGGCGGCATCAAGGACATGAACCGTCTGCCGGACGCGATCTTCGTCATCGACATCGGCCACGAAGACATCGCCATCAAGGAAGCCAAGAAGCTCGGCATCCCGGTGATCGCGGTGGTGGACACCAACTACAACCCGGAACTGGTCGACTACGCGATCCCGGGCAACGACGACGCCATCCGCGCTGTGCAGCTGTATGCCCGCGCCGCGGCCGACGCCGTGCTGGAAGGCAAGGCTGCCGCCCCGCACGCGGCCACCGTCCGTGAAGAAGAGTTCAGCGAAGCCGCTGCTGGCGAAGAAGCCAAGCCGGCCCGCCGCGCTCCGGCCAAGAAGGCTGCTGCCGACAAGTCCGGCGAAGCCCAGGCCTGATCCAGGCCCTCGGCGGGCGCCACGCGCCCGCCGCTTCCTGTCCGCTGCCGACGGCGCGACGACAGGACACTGTCACACGGGCCGGCCACCATGCCGGCCCAACCCCTTTCTTTCGTGAGGAAATCCCGTGGAAATCACTGCTTCCCTGGTCAAGGAACTGCGCGAGCGCACTGGCGCCGGCATGATGGAGTGCAAGAAGGCACTCACCGAAAACGGCGGCGACATCGACGCCTCGGCCGAATGGCTGCGCAAGTCGGGCCTGGCCAAGGCCGACAAGAAGGCTGACCGCGTGGCTGCCGAAGGCATCATCGTGGCCGCACAGGACGGCAACAAGGCCGTGCTGGTCGAGATCAACTCCGAAACCGACTTCGTCGCCAAGGACAGCAACTTCCTGGACTTCTCCAAGGCCGTTGCCTCGGTGGCCCTGAGCTCGGGCGCGGCCGATATCGACGCGCTGAAGGCCGCCAAGCTGCCGTCGGGCGAGACCGTCGAGGAATCCCGCGCCGCGGTGATCGCCAAGGTCGGTGAGAAGGTCGACGTGCGTCGCATCGTGCGCCTGGAATCGTCCAACAACGTGGCCGCCTACGTCCACGGCGGCCGCATCGGCGTGCTGGTGGAACTGGCCGGTGGCGACGCCGAGCTGGCCCGCGGCCTGGCCATGCACGTGGCTGCGATGAACCCGCCGCACAACAAGGCGGCCGACGTGCCGGCCGAGTTCGTCGCGAAGGAAAAGGAAATCGAGCTGGCCAAGATGACCGACAAGGACAAGTCCAAGCCGGCCGACATCCTGGAAAAGATCATCAGCGGCAAGATCGCCAAGATCGTCAACGAAGTGACGCTGTACGGCCAGCCGTACGTGCTGGACACCAACCAGTCGGTCGAGCAGGTGGTCAAGGCCGCCAACGCCGACGTGGTCGGTTACAAGCGCCTGGCCGTTGGCGAAGGCATCGAGAAGGTGGTGGAAGACTACGCCGCCGAAGTGATGAAGCAGGCCGGCCTGGCCTGATCCACCGCGCTGTCGCTTCGGCGATGGCGGGTGATTCGCTTCAACGAAAAAACCCGGCTTCGGCCGGGTTTTTTTGTGGGTGGTTGTTTTTTTGAAGCGTTGAAGCGTTGAAGCGTAAAGCGCAGAGCGCAGAGCTGGCTTCCTTGCTGTTTGTGGTTCCGTGCGGGCCGGCAGGCTTACCCCCTGCCGGGACACGCCGTGAACCCATCCATGGGGGCTCATTGGGCGCCATCCATGGCGCCCAACGGTCCCGGCAGGGGGTAAGCCTGCCAGCCCCGACATGGTGCCGCGGACGGATGGATGGGGACAGCGGGGCTTTGGTTCTGCTGTTGAAGCGGGCTTGGTCGATTGGTCGATTGGTCGATTGGTCGATTGGTCGATTGGTCGATTGGTCGATTGGCTGAGTGGCTGAGTGGCTGAGTGGCTGAGTGGCTGAGTGGCCGGGTGGTCGGCGTGGTCGGCATGGCTGGTTTGTGGATGGGTTGGATGGGGAGATGAGGTGTGGTTTTGGGGTGGGATATCGAGTGGTCCGGAGCAGCCGACCAACGGTCGGCTCTACCCCCATCTCTCGACGAATCCACCACCCCATCCACCATCCACCATCCACCATCCCCCATCCCCCTAACCACTCGGCGGCCGGAAGGCCAACCACCGTGCGGCCCCCAATCAACGACCAATCACTCGCCAGCCATTAACCACCCACCACCACTGACTCACCAGCCACCACCCAACAGCAAACCGACACCCCCCACCGCCCCCGGCAGTTGCCGTTGCCCTCCCAACGCGCCCGCACATTGTCGGGGGTTGGTGCGGGTGGGCTGGCGGGACCGTTGGGCGCCATGGATGGCGCCCACGAGCCTCCAGGGATGGATTCACGGCGTGTCCCGCCAGCCTACCCGCGCCGACCCAACCCGCGGCACCGCGGCGCCGCAGTTGCAGTTGCAGTTGCAGTTGCAGTTGCAGTTGCAGTTGCAGTTGCAGTTGCAGTTGCGGTTGAAGTTGACGTTGCAGTTGACGCAAAAAAGCCGCGCGCCAGCGCACATCCCCCCACCCTCACCCCTTCGACTGGAACGTCACTTCCTCATACGGCTGCACAACCACCCAGCCCTCGCCCGCGAAACGCATCTGCAGACTCTCGCCCGACCCGCGCCCCACCAGCGTCCCCAGCGAAATATCGGTCACGATCTCCGGCACCAGCGACCCCGACCAGGCCACCGTCGCATTCGGATCGGTGAACACCGGCCCGCCCGCCGCCGTCACCGGCAGCGTCATCGGCTCGTAGTGCGACGTCATCGCCACGATCCCGTGCCCGCTCAGCTTCACGTTGAACAGACCGCCGGACAGCATCCCCGCGACCTTCTTCATCATCGTGATCTTCGACTCCACGCCCGTCTCGAACGCGAGCACATCGTTGCCGTTCACGAAAATCGACTCCCCGGCCAGGCGCACCAGCGTCACCTGCTTGCCCGCGTCGGCCAGGTACACCCGCCCCTGACCCTCCACCTTCATCAGCTGCAGACCCTCCCCGCTCACCATCTTCTTCAACAGCGTGCCCAGCCCCTGCTCCAGCAGCCCCTGCCGGGTGAACTTCACCCCGCCCTTGCGCGCCACCATCGAACCGGCCTTGGCCCAGACCATCCCATCAACCCGGACCTCCAGCATGTGCGGGCTCTCCAGTTCGAACGCGTCGGCACTGACGTCCTTCTCCTGGGTGGTGGACAGAAATTCCTGCAGCGACTTGACGGCCATGTGGTACGGCTTCCTTGTGAGTGAACCGCGAATGGTAGCGCCATGCGGCGCGCAACGGCGGCGCCGACCGCGCCGGACCGCCCGCCACTCCCCCTACGCCAGCGAATGTGTTACCAAGGGCGCGACCCACGCACCTGCCGCGATCTGCCCGGTGGTTTTGCAGGGCATGGCGCATCGCCCATCACGATGCCCACGCCAATGGAGAGCCCAAGGCAAGAATCAACGCTCAAATCTGTGACGGACTCCATGTATTCTTGCCACAACACATCAATAGCCCCGCCATGCCTCCCGAGCTGACTGCCGTCCTGGCGCTCTGCCGCAACCTGCCCTCGCCACCCGGTATTGCCCTGCGCATCATCGAACTGGCCCAGGACCCGGAAGCGGACATCACCACCGCCGCCGACATCATCGCCATCGACATGGCGCTGAGCGCGCGCATGCTGCGCATCGCCAACTCGCCCCTGTATGCCAGCCGCCGCCGCATCGAGAACCTCGGCCAGGCGCTGACCATGCTCGGCCTCAACGCCACCGTCAGCCTCGCCCTGGGCTTCACCGTCACCCAGGGCCTGACCGCGCCGGGACAGGGCCAGGACCTGCGCGAGCGCGCCTGGCGACGCAGCATCCTCAGTGCGCTGGCCGCCAGCCTGCTGGGCCAGGCCCGCGGCCTGCGCAAGGCCGAAGAACTGATGCTGGCCGGCCTGCTGCAGGACCTGGGCATCCTCGTGCTGGCCCAGTCGCAGCCGGACATCTACCTGCCGCTGCTGCGCCAGGCCGGCGACAACGACGCCCTGGTGGCCCTGGAGCGCGAACACCTGCAGTCCAACCACGCCGAGGTGGGCGCCTGGATGGCCGAGCAGTGGGACCTGCCCCGCTACCTCGTGGACAGCATCGCCCGCAGCGAATCGCCGGCGGCCACCGAAGACAGTTTCCAGGCCTGCGTGGCCCTGTCCGGGGCGGTCGCCGACATCTGGCTCAGCGCCGACGCCGATGCCGCGCGCGAACATGCCCTGCAGCAGGTCAACGCCATCCTGCACCTGGACAGCGCGCAGTTCGACCAGGTGCTGGCCCGCATCGGCGAAGCCCTGCCCGACATCAGCGCCCTGTTCGAGACCACCCTGTTCTCGCCCTCGCGCGTGCAGCAGCTGATCGACCACGCCCAGGAGCTGGCCACCCTGCGCAACCTGCGCGAAATGCAGGATGCCGCCCTGGCCCGGCAGCGCGCCGACGAATTCGAGGCGCGCGCCAACCGCCTGGCCGAGCAGGCCCACCGCGACGCCCTCACCGGCGTGCTCAACCGCCGCCAGCTCGAAGCGGTGCTGGAGCAGGAGTTCCTGCGCGCCACCCGCCACGGCTGGCCGCTGTCGGTGGCCTTCATCGACCTGGATGACTTCAAGAAGATCAACGACGCCCACGGCCACCTGATGGGCGACCAGGTGCTGCGCGCCTTCGCCGGCAAGCTGCAGGAGCAGCTGCGCAACAGCGACACCGTGGCCCGCTTCGGTGGCGAGGAGTTCATCGCCCTGCTGCCCAACACCACCGAGCCGGTGGCCCTGGAAGTGGTCCGCCGGGTGCTGGCCAACATCGTCAACACGCCGATGGCCGAAGTGCCCGACGGCCCCCTGTTCGTCACCTTCTCCGCCGGCGTGGCCACCCAGGGCGGCTATGAGCGTTTCGCCGATGTTCAGGACCTGCTGAAGGCCGCCGACGACGTCCTCTACCGCTCCAAGAACCTGGGCCGCAACCGCGTCATCGCTCGTTCTCCGGGGACCGCCCCGGCCTGACCGGGGCCCCCCGTCGACCCCGCCGGGGCGCGATCGGCGCCCCGCCGCAGTGCAGCAAGTTTTCTCCACGGCGCGACCCGGCTTCCAGTAGAATTCCCGCGTTTTCCACGCATCCAGAGGCCACCATGTCCAATCTCACCTATCGTCGCATCCTGCTGAAAGTTTCCGGGGAGGCACTGATGGGGGATGAGGACTACGGCATCGACCCGAAGGTCATCAACCGCCTCGCCCGCGAAGTGATCGAAGCCCAGCAGGCCGGCGCCGAAGTGGCGCTGGTGATCGGCGGCGGCAACATCTTCCGCGGCGCCGGCCTGGCCGCCGGCGGCATGGACCGCGTCACCGGCGACCAGATGGGCATGCTGGCCACGGTGATCAACGCCCTGGCCATGCAGGACGCGCTGGAGAAGCTCGGCGCCAAGGCGCGGGTGATGAGCGCGATCAAGATCAACGACGTGTGCGAGGACTACATCCGCCGCCGCGCCATCCGCCACCTGGAAAAGGGCCGCCTGGTGATCTTCGCCGCCGGCGTCGGCAGCCCGTTCTTCACCACCGATTCCGGCGCCGCCCTGCGCGCGATCGAGATCGGTGCGGACCTGCTGCTGAAGGCCACCAAGGTCGATGGCGTGTACGACAAGGATCCGAACAAGTACAGCGACGCGGTGCGTTTTGACAGCCTGACCTACGACGAAGTGATCCGCCGCGGCCTGGAAGTGATGGACACCGCCGCCTTCGCCCTGGCCCGCGACAGCGACCTGCCGCTGCGCGTGTTCGACATGGGCCAGCCCGGCGAGCTGCTCAAGATCCTGCACGGCGAGAATATCGGCACCCTGGTCAAGGGTCGCGACCAGGCTGCCTGAACGCGGCAGTCATGCGCGGCGCGGGCCAATGGCCGGCGCCGCCGGGCGCCCGGGGTCATGAGCGCCCGATGCGGGTCCGCGGCTGCCCGGATAAGGCGGCCAGGCCCCTTATTCGCCTATAATCGCCCGATTCCCAGTGACATCCAGGATTCGGGCGATGCTCAACGAAATCAAGCAGGACGCGCAGACGCGCATGGCAAAGAGCATCGATGCTCTGAAGCACACCCTCACCTCCATCCGCACCGGCCGTGCTTCCCCGGCCCTGCTGGACCGCATCACCGTCAAGGCCTACGGCACCGATACGCCCCTGCAGCAGGTGGCCAGCATCAGCGTGTCCGAAGGCCACTCGCTGGTCATCACCCTGTTCGACAAGGGCATGATCAAGGACGTGGAAAAGGCGATCTACGCCTCCGACCTGGGCCTGACCCCGAACGTGGCCGGCACCGTCATCCGCCTGAACCTGCCGCCGCCGACCGAAGAGCGCCGCAAGGAGCTGGGCAAGCAGGTGCAGAAGGAAGGCGAAGGCGCCAAGATCGCCATCCGCAACATCCGCCAGGACGCCAACAAGGCGATCGCCACGCTGCTCAAGGAAAAGTCGATCAGCGAAGACGACAAGAAGCGCGGCGAAGACGACATCCAGAAGCTGACCGACAAGTCCATCAAGGACGTCGACAGTGTGGTTGCCGAGAAAGAAAAGGAACTGATGGCGGTCTGAGCCCATGACCCAGGCCACGCCCCTTCCCGCCGATGCGCCGATCCCGCGCCACGTTGCCATCATCATGGATGGCAACGGGCGTTGGGCGCAGAAGCGTCGCCGTCCGCGCGTCATCGGCCACCGGGCCGGCGCGCGTGCGGTCAACCGCACCATTGATTTCTGCCTGGAACGCGGCATCGCCGCGCTGACCCTGTTTGCCTTCTCCAGCGAGAACTGGGGCCGGCCGCAGGATGAAGTCGACGCGCTGATGAAGCTGTTCCTCAATGCGCTGGACCGCGAAGTGGACGAGCTGCACCGGCGTGGCGTGCGCGTTCGCTTCATCGGCGAACGCGAGCGGTTCGGCGCCGGGCTGGTCAGCCGCATGCAACTGGCCGAGCAGCGCACCGCCGACAACCGCGCCATGACCCTGAGCATCGCCGCCAGCTACGGTGGCCGCCAGGATATCGCGCGTGCCGCGCGTGCCCTGGCCGTCGAGGTGGCCGCCGGCCGCCTGCTGCCCGAGCAGATCGACGAAGCGATGCTGTCCAGCCGGGTCGCCCTGGCCGACCTGCCGCCGCCGGACCTGTTCATCCGTACCGGCGGGGACACCCGCATCAGCAACTTCCTGCTGTGGCAGCTGGCTTATACCGAACTGTGGTTCACCGACGTGCTGTGGCCCGAGTTCGACGCCGCCGTCCTGCAGCAGGCGCTCGACGCCTACGCCGCACGTGAACGCCGCTTCGGCCTGACCAGCGCCCAGATCGCCGCCCTGGCCACCGAGACGTCCACCCCATGACCAAAACCCGAGTCATCGCCGCGCTGATCATGGCGCCGGTCGCCATCGCGGCCATCCTGTTGCTGCCGACCCCGTGGCTGGCCGCAGCCGCCGCGGCGGTGTTCCTGATCGGCCTGTGGGAATGGCTGAAGCTGGCCGACGTCGACGACACCCTCGCCCGCACCGTGCTGCTGGTCCTGAACCTGCTGCTGATGGTGTTGATGGTGTGGGCCGGCGACGGCTCGCTGGTGCTGTACCAGATCGCCGCACTGGTGGGCATCGGCTGGTGGCTGATGGCCCTGCTGTGGCTGCGCTTCTTCACCTTCGGGGCCAGCCCGAGCAGCCCGGCGCGCGCGCTCAAGCTGCTCGCCGGCACCCTGGCGATCGTGCCGGCCTGGGCCTCGCTGGTGCTCATCCATGCCAGCGGCAGCAATGGCCACCTGTGGCTGCTGACCGCGTTGGCGGTGGTATGGGCCGCCGATTCGGGTGCCTACTTCGCCGGCCGCACCTTCGGCCGGACCAAGCTGGCCCCGCGAATCAGCCCCAACAAGACCTGGGAAGGCCTCGGCGGTGGCATGCTGGCCGGCCTGGCGGTGGCGCTGGGCTTTGGCTGGCTGGCCGGCGTGGACAGCGGCCATGTGCTGGGGCTGGTGGTCACCGCGGTGGTCACCGTGTTCGCCTCGGTGCTCGGCGACCTGTACGAGAGCCTGATCAAGCGCCATGCCGGCGCCAAGGACTCCGGCCACATCATTCCGGGCCACGGCGGCGTGCTGGACCGCATCGACGGCGTGCTTGCCGCCCTGCCGGTGTTCGCGCTGGGCAAGGAAATCTTCGGATTCTGAACATGGATGCCGTCAACGCTCCCCGTCGGGTCGCCGTGTTCGGCGCCACCGGCTCGATCGGCGCATCCGCGCTGGATGTGATCGCGCGCCACCCGGACCGCTACCAGGTCAGCGTGCTGGCGGCCGGGCGGCAGGTGCAGGCCCTGGTCGCACTGTGCCTCACGCACCGGCCGGCGCACGCGGTGATCGCCGATCCGGACCTGCATGGCGCCCTGCGCGATGGCCTGCGTGAGGCCGGCCTGCCGACCCAGGCGCACGCCGGCGCCGATGCGCTGGACCAGCTCGCCGCCAGCGCCGAATGCGACACCCTGGTCGCGGCCATCGTGGGCGCCGCCGGGCTGTCCTCGACCCTGGCTGCCGCCGCGGCCGGCAAGCGCATCCTGCTGGCCAACAAGGAATCGCTGGTGCTGGCGGGCGAGCTGCTGATGCGCCAGGCCACCGCCGGCGGTGCCGAGATCATCCCGATCGACAGCGAGCACAGCGCGATCTTCCAGTGCCTGCGCTCACGCGATGCCAGCCTGGACGGCGCCGGGGTGCGCCGGATCCTGCTCACCGCCTCCGGTGGCCCGTTCCGGGGCCGCAGCCGCGCGCAGCTTGCCGAGGTCACCGTGGCCCAGGCCGTGGCCCACCCGAAGTGGTCGATGGGCCCGAAGATCTCGGTCGATTCGGCGACGTTGATGAACAAGGGCCTGGAAGTCATCGAGGCCCACCACCTGTTCAACGTGCCCGGTGAGCGCATCGACGTCCTGGTGCACCCGCAGAGCCTGGTCCATTCATTGGTTGAGTTCATCGACGGCTCCACGCTGGCCCAGCTCGGCCTGCCGGACATGCGCACCACCCTGGCCGTAGGCCTGGGCTGGCCGCAGCGGATCGAGTCGGGCGTCGGCGGGTTGGACCTGCTGGCCCAGGGTCGGCTGGATTTCGAGGCGCCGGACAACGACGCCTTCCCCTGCCTGGGCCTGGCCTGGCAGGCGATGGCGGCCGGCGGCACCGCCCCGGCGATCCTCAACGCCGCCAATGAAGTGGCTGTTTCAGCGTTTCTTCAGGGAAAGATCGCTTTCCTTGCCATTCCAGCGCTGGTGGCTAACGCTCTGGCAACACTGTCGGTGGAGTCCGCCGATACACTGGAGGTCCTGCTGGCTGCCGACCAGCGCGCCCGCCTGATCACCCACACCGCCATCGACCACGCCTGAATGCCTTTCCCGCCCTTCTCCAGCGCCGTCGACCATGGGTGAATTCATCGGATCCGTCTGGTGGATGATCGTCAGCCTGGGCGTGCTGGTGACCTTCCATGAGTTCGGCCACTACTGGGTGGCCCGGCGCTGCGGGGTCAAGGTGCTGCGCTTCTCGGTCGGCTTCGGCCGGCCGCTGTGGATGCGCCGCAACCGCGAGGGCACCGAGTTCGCCATCGCCGCGATCCCGCTCGGCGGCTACGTGAAGATGCTCGACGAGCGCGAGGTCGAGGTGCACCCGCACGAGCGCGGACAGGCCTTCAACCACAAGAGCGTCTGGCAGCGCATCGCGATCGTGGCCGCCGGCCCGGCCGCCAACCTGCTGCTGTGCATCGCCCTGCTGTGGGCGATGTTCGTGCTCGGCAAACAGGATTACTCGGCCACCGTCGGCCGCACCAGCGGCATGGCCCAGGCCGCCGGCCTGCAGGCCGGCGACCGCGTGCTCAGCGTCGATGCGCGCAGCGTGGTGACCGCCGGCCAGGCCAGCATGGCCCTGACCACCGCGGCGATGGACGGTCACGACGCACGCGTGGAAGTGCTGGACGCCCAGGACCGGGTGCAGACCCGGTTGTTGCCGCTGTCCCAGCTGCCGGAAGGCTTCGACGAGCGCCGGGTGCCGGGGCTGGCCGGGCTGACCTGGCAGTACTGGCTGCAGCCGGCCCTGGTCGAGAAGGTGGTGCCCGACTCCCCCGCCCAGGGCGTGGTGCTGCCGGGCGACCTGATCGTGGCCGTGGACGGCCAGCGCATCGACGCGGTCGACCAGGTCTTCACCGAAATCCACACCCTGGGCAAGCGCGGCGGCCCGGGCATGATCGAGGTCCTGCGCGGCGGCGACCGCCTGGCGCTGGAAATCACCCCGCGCCAGGGCAAGGATGGCCGTGGCCAGCCGACCTGGCAGATCGGGATCGGGTTTGCCGAGTCCGCCGCCCCGGCCTATGACGCCAAACTGCAGTACGGCCCGCTGGCCGCGCTGCCGGTGGCCCTGCGCGAAACGGCGCGGATGGCCGGGGACTCGCTGGGCATGATGCGGCGCATCGTGACCGGCAATGCCTCGCTGCAGAACATCTCCGGGCCGGTCACCATCGCCCGGGTGGCCAATGTCTCGGCCCAGCGCGGGCTGGACTGGTTCCTGTTTTTCCTGGCCCTGCTGTCGCTGAGCCTGTGCATCATCAACCTGCTGCCCATCCCCATCTTGGACGGCGGGCACCTGCTGTATTACCTTATTGAGTTGGTCAAGGGCAGCCCGCTGAGCGAGCGCGCCATGGCCGCCGGCCAGTACATCGGATTGGCGCTGCTGGCCGGGTTGATGGGGTTGGCGTTCTACAACGACATCCTCGGCCTGGCCGCACGATGAACTTTTTCCTTTTGTCGTCGTCTTATGCGCCGGCATCCCGCAACATTGCATTCGACTCCAACCGGACGTGACATGACGCGACTCCCCAATCGCCGCCTGCTTGCCCTCGCACTCGCCGCCGGTATCGGCGCGCCCGCCCTGGCCCAGGCAGCCGAGCCCTTCACCGTCAGCGACATCCGTGTCGATGGTCTGCAGCGCATCACCTCCGGTACCGTGTTCACCTACCTGCCGGTAGAGCGTGGCGACACCCTGACCGACAACAAGGTCGGCGAGAGCATCCGTGCGCTGTACAAGACCGGCTTCTTCGAAGACGTGCAGGTGGCCCGCCAGGGCGACATCCTGGTGGTCACGGTCAAGGAACGCCCGGCGATCAACAAGCTGACGGTCACCGGCAACAAGGACATCAAGAGCGACCAGCTGCTCAAGGGCCTGAGCGACATCGGCCTGAGCGAAGGTGGCACCTTCGACCGCCTGAGCCTGGACCGCGTGACCCAGGAACTGCGTCGCCAGTACAACGACCGCGGCAAATACAACGTCGACATCACCCCGACGGTGAGCCCGCTGGACCGCAACCGCGTGGACATCACCATCGCGATCAAGGAAGGCAAGGCCGCCAAGATCCAGCACGTCAACCTGGTGGGCACTGAAAAGTACCCGGCCGAAGACATCCTGGAAACGTGGGAATCCAAGGAGCACAACTGGGCCTCGTGGTACCGCCGCGATGACCAGTACTCCAAGGAAAAGCTGTCCGGCGACCTGGAAAAGCTCAATTCCTGGTACCTGGACCGCGGCTACGTGGACTTCAGCATCGACTCCACCCAAGTCTCGATCAGTCCGGACAAGCGCGACATGTTCATCACTGCCGGCGTCACCGAGGGCCAGCAGTACAAGATCTCCGAGATCAAGGTCACCGGCGACACCATCCTGCCGCAGGCCGACGTCGAGCGCATGGTGATCCAGAAGTCCGGTGACACCTTCTCGCGCGCCCTGCTGGAATTCAGCTCGGATGCGATCACCAACTCGCTGTCCAACATCGGCTACGCCTTCGCCAAGGTCAACCCGATCCCGACCAGCAACCGCGCCGAGCAGACCGTGGCGATCAACATGCAGGTCGTTCCCGGCCCGCGCGTGTCGGTGCGCCGCATCACCTTCAAGGGCAACACCCGCACCTCCGACGAAGTGCTGCGCCGCGAAATGCGCCAGTTCGAGAACAGCTGGTACTCCCAGGCCGCGATCGATCGTTCCAAGATCCGCCTGCAGCGCCTGGGCTACTTCGAATCGGTGGACGTGGAAACGCCGCCGGTCACCGGCAGCAACGACCAGGTGGACGTGGTCTACAACGTCAAGGAAACCACCTCGGGCAGCTTCGTGTTCGGCCTGGGTTATTCGCAGTCCTACGGCATGACCACCTCGGTGCAGCTGTCGCAGAACAACTTCCTCGGCGGCGGCAACCGCGTGTCGGTCGAAGCCTCGCGCAGCAGCTACCTGCAGCGCTACGGCTTCAGCTATACCAACCCGTACTTCACCGATGACGGCGTCTCGCTGGGCTACAACCTGTCCTGGCGCGAACTGGACTACTCCGACTTCAACACCGCCCAGTACAACAGCACCAACGGTGCCGCGCAGGTGGTGTTCGGCGTGCCGATCACCGAGAACGACACCGTCTCGCTGATGGTGGGTATCGACAGCAACCAGATCACCACCTATCCCGGCTCGACCCCGGCGTCGATCATCGACTACATCAACGCGGTCGGCCGTCGCACGTTCCACTCCTGGCGCACCGAGCTGGGCTGGGCGCGCGACACCCGTAACGACTACTTCATGCCCACCCGCGGTACCTACCAGCGTGTCGGCCTGGAAACCACCCTGCCCGGCTCGACCGTCGAGTACTACAAGCTGAACTATCAGTTCTCCAAGTACTGGCCGATCATCCCGTCGCTGGTCATCAACACCCGCGCCGAAATCGGCTACGGCGACAGCTACGGCAAGGACATGTCCACCGTGCTGACCGAGCCGGACGGCACCACCCGCGTGGTCACCGCCTCGGGCCTGCCGTTCTTCGAGAACTTCTACGCCGGCGGCACCAACTCGGTGCGTGGCTTCGAAGACAACACCCTGGGCCCGCGCGAAGTGACCTCCGGTTACCCCAACGGCCAGCCGCTGGGTGGCTCGCTGAAGACGGTCGGCTCGGTGGAAGCCTACTTCCCGCGTCTGTTCGACAGCCCGTCGGCGCGTATCTCGGCCTTCGTCGACTTCGGCAACGTCTACAACGGCGTGGACAACTTCAAGGCCAACGAGCTGCGCGTGTCCACCGGCGTGGCCCTGCTGTGGCGCGCCCCGGTCGGTCCGATCTCGATCAGCTACGCCTTCCCGCTGAAGAAGGAAGACGGCGACGAGATCGAGCGCCTGCAGTTTACGTTTGGCGGCCAGTTCTAAGCGTTGACCACCCAGCGTACCCAAGGTTTGCGTTGCAAACCTTGGGCCCTGTCCTGCCTCACCGACCCCGCGCCTGCCGGCGCGCCCCCTTCAACAGCAGGGGGGCTCTCCACCAGATGCGATACCAGACGCCGGGCTTTGCCCGGCGTTTTCGTTTCCGGGTCCGGCCAGCGCTCGGCACTGCCCTTCCGCGCTGGCGCTGAACCGTCGGGAGCGTGGCGGGTGGCCCTGGCCAGCACCGTTGGGCCGCATGGATGCGGTCCACGAGCCCCATGGATCGGTTTACCGCGCGTCCTGGACCCGGCTACCGGCCATGACCCTCTGCGACAGCAACCGACGCGCCACGCCGCAACCACCCCACCCAGCCACCCGAAACGCCCGCCCCGCATGACCGTTTCGGCTGCACACGGTAAACTCCCCCGGTGAATACTCCTACCTACACCGCCCAGCAACTCGCCGAGCAGTTTGGCCTGCAGGTCCATGGCCAGGCCGATACCGCCATCCGTGGCGTGGCCACGCTCGCCCATGCCGGCCCCGGCCAGCTGACCTTCCTGGCCAATCCGCGCTACCGCGCCCAGCTGGCCGACAGCCAGGCCGGGATCGTCGTGCTGCGCGCCGAGGATGCCGATGCCGCCCCCGGCACCGCCCTGGTTGCCAAGGATCCCTACACCACCTTCGCCAAGATCGCCGCGCTGTTCGATATCGCGCCCACGCGCGCGCCGGGCATCCACCCCAGCGCCGTGATCGATCCGCAGGCACAGGTTGCCGCCAGCGCCCACATCGGCCCGTTCGTCACCATCGGCGCACGCAGCGTGGTGGGCGAGAACTGCATCGTCGGCGCCGGCAGCATCATTGGCGAGGACTGCCGCCTGGATACCGGCTGCGAACTGATCGCCCGGGTCACCCTGGTTACCCGCGTCACCCTCGGCAAGCGCGTGCGCATCCACCCCGGTGCCGTGCTCGGCGCCGATGGTTTCGGCCTGGCGATGGACGCCGGCCACTGGATCAAGGTGCCCCAGCTCGGCGGGGTACGCATCGGCGACGACTGCGAGATTGGTGCCAACACCTGCGTCGACCGCGGCGCGCTGGAAGACACCGTTCTGGACAACGACGTGCGCCTGGACAACCTGGTCCAGATCGCCCACAACGTCCAGATCGGCGCCCATTCGGCCATCGCCGGCTGCACCGGCATCGCCGGCAGCGCCAAGATCGGCCGCTACTGCCTGCTCGGCGGCGCCGTCGGCGTCGTCGGCCACCTCGAAATCTGCGACAAGGTCGTCATCACCGGCAAATCGGTGGTGCGCAACTCCATCCATGAGCCGGGCGAGTATTCGTCCGGTACCCCGTTGACCGACAACCGCACGTGGCGCAAGAACGCCGCGCGCTTCAAGCAGCTTGATGCCCTGGCCCGTCGCATCCTGTCTGTGAGCAAGGAGAAGGAATGAGCCACGACCAGAAGCTGCCTGACATCACCCAGATCCAGGCACTGATCCCCCATCGCTACCCGTTCCTGCTGGTCGACAAGGTCGTCGCTATCGATTACGAGAAGCGCACCATCATCGCCACCAAGAACGTCAGCATCAACGAACCGTTCTTCCAGGGCCACTTCCCCAGCCAGCCGATCATGCCCGGCGTGCTGATCATCGAAGCCATGGCCCAGGCCGGTGGCGTGCTGACCCAGCTCACCCTGGGCCGGGATGCGCAGTCCAAGCTGTTCTACATGGTCAAGGTCGACAAGGCCCGCTTCACCAAACAGGTGGTGCCCGGCGACGTGCTGGAAATGCACGTGGAGATCAAGCGCGTGATCCGCAACATGGCGGTGTACGACTGCGTGGCCAAGGTCGACGGCGAAGTGGTCGCCTGCGCCGAGGTACTGTGCGCCGGCACCCGCGAATGACCCAGGCAGGAGACCTGCAATGAGCGACAACGCCCCTCTCATCCACCCCACCGCGGTCATCGACCCGTCGGCGAGACTGGCTGCGGATGTGCGCGTCGGTGCGTTCTGCCTGATCGGGGCCGACGTGGACATCGGCGCCGGCACCGAAGTCGGCCCGCACTGCTCGATCCATGGCCCGACCCGGATCGGCCGCAACAACCGCTTCATCGGCCATGCCGCCATCGGCGGCGAGCCGCAGGACAAGAAGTACAACGGCGAGCGCACCCGGCTGGTGATCGGCGATGACAACGTCATCCGCGAGTTCGTCACCATCAACCGCGGCACCGAAGGCGGCGGCGGCATCACCACCGTGGGCAACGGCAACTGGATGCTGGCCTACACCCACGTGGCCCACGACTGCCATGTCGGCAACCTGTGCGTGTTCTCCAACAACACCACCCTGGCCGGCCACGTCACCGTGGGCGACTACGTGATCATCAGCGGCTTCGCCGGCGCGCACCAGTTCTGCCGGATCGGCGCGCACGCTTTCCTGGGCATGGGCGCGCTGACCAATGGCGACGTGCCGCCGTTCACCATGGTCGGCAGCGATTCGCTGGGCCGCCCGCGCGGCATCAACAGCGAAGGCCTCAAGCGTCGCGGCTTCGATGCCGAGCGCATTGCCAGCATCAAGCGCGCCTACCGCACCCTGTACGTGGCGGGCCTGCCGCTGGCCGAGGCCAAGCTGCAGCTGGCCGAACAGGCCGAGCACAGCGCCGACGTGAAGGACCTGCTGGACTTCATCGAGCACGCCGAGAGGCCCCTGCTGCGATGACGGCGCCGGGCGGTCACCTCCCACCGGGCACCACGGCCGAGATCATCGAGCTGGCGGCGGTGCTGGAGGCCGTCGACCAGTTGCCGCTGGCGCATGCCTCCAACCGTCCCGTGCGGATCGCCCTGGTCGCCGGCGAGGCGTCCGGTGACCTGCTCGGTGCGGGCCTGGTGCGCGAGCTGAAGGCGCGCTTCCCCAACGCCGAGTTCGCCGGCATCGGGGGCGACGCCATGCGCAGCGCCGGGTGCCAGACCTGGTTCGATGCCAGCGAGCTGGCGGTGATGGGGCTGACTGAAATCCTGCGCCACCTGCCGCGGCTGTTGAAGCTGCGCGGCGAGTTCCGCACGCGTGCGCTGGCCTGGCAGCCGGATGTGTTCATCGGCATCGACGCACCGGACTTCAACCTGGGCGTGGAGCGCTGGCTGAAGGAACGCGGCATCACCACGGTGCACTACGTGAGTCCGTCGGTGTGGGCGTGGCGCGAGAAGCGCGCCGAGAAGATCGGGGCCAGCGCCGACCTGGTGCTGTGCCTGTTCCCGATGGAACCGCCGATCTATGCCAAACACGGGATCGATGCGCGCTTTGTCGGGCATCCGATGGCCGACGATATTCCGCTGCACAGCGACCGCGAGCAGGCTCGCGTGGCGCTGGGGCTGCCTGCCAACGCCAAGGTGCTGGCCGTGCTGCCAGGCAGCCGCCTGGGGGAGATCGGCAAGCTGGGCGAGGCCTTCTTCGAAGCCGCCTGGCAGGTCTCCGAGCGGATCCCCGGGCTGCACGTGGTGGTGCCGGCGGCCAACCCGGCCTGCCGTCAGCTGATCAGCGAGCAGCTGTCGCGCTCGGCGCTGCCGGTGGCTTACTCGCACCTGCTCGATGGTGATGCGCGCAACGCGATGATCGCCGCCGACGTAGTGGTGCTGGCCTCGGGTACGGCGACGCTGGAGACGATGCTGGTGAAGCGGCCGATGGTGGTCGGCTACCGCGTGGCCGAACTGACCTACCGGATCGTGAAGGCGCTGGGGCTGATCAAGGTGGACCGCTTCGCGCTGCCCAACATCCTGGCGGGCAAGGACCTGGCGCCGGAACTGATCCAGCACGACTGCATCCCCGACAAGCTGGCCGCGGCGATCCTGCAGTGGTTCGACCACCCGCAACGGGCGATCGACCTGCAGGACACCTACCAGCGGTTGCACCTGCAGCTGCGCCAGGATGCCTCGGCCCGCGCAGCCGACGCGGTGGCCGAGCTGCTGGCGCGCAAGGCGGCGGCGTGAGCCGGCGCCACGCCGCGGCGGCCTCGCTGGCACTGTTTGACGGGGCGGCGCTGGCGACGGTGGCACCGCGTTACGTGGCCGGGGTGGACGAGGCCGGGCGTGGCCCGCTGGCCGGCCCGGTGGCGGTGGCGGCGGTGGTGTTCTGCCCGGAGCGGCCAAGGTTGAACGGGCTGGACGATTCCAAGCAGTTGACGGCGGCACGCCGGGACCAGTTGTTCGAGAAGATCATGGAGCGTGCGCTGGCCTTTCACGTGGTGATGGTGGAGGTGGGCGAGATCGATGCGCTGAACATCTACCAGGCGACGATGCTGGGGATGCGGCGTGCGGTGGACGGGGTGGCGCACGTGGCGCAGTTTGCGCGGATCGACGGCAACGTGGTGCCCAAGGGGCTGCCCTGTCCGGCGCAGGCGTTGGTGGGCGGGGACGGGCTGGACCGGGCGATCATGGCGGCGTCGATTCTGGCCAAGGTGAGCCGGGATCGTTTCATGCTGGGGCTGCACGAGCAGCATCCGGAATACGGGTTCGATCAGCACAAGGGTTACGGGACGCCGGCCCATCTGGCTGCGCTGCGTTCGCACGGTCCCTGTCCGCAGCATCGGCGGAGTTTTGCGCCGGTGCGGGCGTGTTTTGAGGGGGTTGGGGGGTAGTTGTTTTTTATGCTGCGCATGGCTTGAGCCAGAGCCAGAGCCAGAGCCAGAGCTGGAGCTGGAGCCAGAGCCAGAGCCCTTGTGCGGGCGATTTGGGGGCTGGGGGGCACGGTTGGGTTTGCGGGACACGCCGCAAGTACGTCCGTGTAGGCTCCTTTTGCGCCATCCATGGCGCAAAACGGGTCCCGCAAACCCAACCGTGCCCCCCTCCGACAGAGGATCGGTGCGCAGGGGATCCGAAGAGCGGGCCTGGTGACGCTGGGAAACAGCGGGTGGTTCGGTGTCTGGGGATGAAGCAGAATCAGAAGCGAGGCTGAGTCGCGGGGCCGGCTCTGGTTCACATCTTGCTTTGGTCCTTATCCGGGTCCGGTTCTGATCTGCGTTTGGATTGGAGTTGGATTGGATTTGGATTTGGATTTGGGTTTGGGTTTGGATTTGGGTTTGGCTTCAGGTGCCGAGCGCCGCTCGGCACTACCTCCCCTCCCCCCGCGGGCGCGCCTCTCTCATCACCCGACCAACCCGCTCCTGCTCCTGCTCCTGCTCCTGCTCCTGCTCCTGCTCCTGCCCCTGCCCCTGCTCCTGCCCTGCTCCTGCCTCTCCCCATGCGCCCCAGACAAGTGTCGAGGGGTGGTGGAGGCAGGGTCGCGGGACCGTCATGCGCCATGGATGGCGCATGACGAGCCTACAGGGACGTACTTGCGGCGTGTCCCGCGACCCTGCCTCCGCCGCCCCCCCTCGGCACCAGCACAAGACAGGCGCTGTTGCTGTTGCCGTTGCTGTTGCAGTTGCCTTTTGCAAATCGCAAATCGCAAATCGCAAATCGCCAAACGCACCAGCCCCGCACCCGCCGACCCCTGAACCTGAATCCACCCCGCAACCCCCGCCCCTCGACCCGACCTGTCAAGCCTTGTCCGGTCACGCCCGCGCCGCTACCCTGACCGGGCATTACATTGGCCCGGCATGTCCACTTCCCGTTTCGTACATCTCCACGTCCACACCGAGTTTTCGCTGGCGGATTCGACCATCCGTGTCCCGGCGAAGCCGGATCAGGCTGACCCGAAGAAAGCCAAGCAGGCCAACCTGCTCAGCCGCGCGGTGGAACTCCAGCTGCCTGCCCTGGCAGTGACCGACCTGAACAACCTGTTCGCCCTGGTCAAGTTCTACAAGGCTGCCGAAACCGTGGGCATCAAGCCCATCGCCGGTGCCGACATCATGATCGCCGAAGAGGGCATGACCCCCTGGCGCATGACCCTGCTCTGCCGCGACCGCGAAGGCTATCTCAGCCTCTCGCGCCTGCTGACCCGCGCATGGATGGAAGGCCACCGCCCCGAAGGCGGCGTCGCCGTCCATCCCGAGTGGCTCAAGGCAGGGTGCCACAACCTGTTTGCGCTGGCCGGCCGCGACAGCCTGGCCGGCCGCCTCGCCGGCGAGGGCCGCCATGACCTGGCCGAGCAACAGCTCGCCGACTGGCAGCGCGTGTTCGGCGATGGCCTGCACCTGGAGCTTACCCGCACCGGACGCGACGGCGAGGAAGCCTTCAACCAGTTTGCCCTGCTCGCCGCCGGCCAGCGTGGCCTGCCCGTGGTCGCCAGCAACGACGTGCGCTTCCTGCAGCCGGAGGATTTCGCCGCCCACGAAGCGCGCGTGTGCATCTCTTCCGGGCGCGTGCTCGATGATCCCAAGCGCCCGCGCGATTACAGCGACCAGCAATATCTCAAGTCCGCCGAGGACATGTGCGCGCTGTTCGCCGATATTCCCGACGCCATCGACAATACCCTCGCGCTGGCCGAGCGCTGCAACATCGAAATGCGCCTGGGCACCTACTTCCTGCCCAACTACCCGGTGCCCGAAGACGAAACGCTCGACAGCTGGATCTGCAGCGAATCGCGCAAGGGCCTGGAAGCGCGCCTGGAAAAGAATCCGCTGGCCGAAGGCAAGACCCGCGCCGACTACGTCGAGCGCCTGGAATTCGAGCTGGCCACCATCATCAAGATGGGCTTCCCCGGCTACTTCCTGATCGTGGCCGACTTCATCCAGTGGGGCAAGAACCAGGGCATCCCCATCGGTCCCGGCCGTGGCTCCGGCGCCGGCTCGCTGGTGGCCTGGGCGCTGCAGATCACCGACCTGGACCCGATCCCGTACAACCTGCTGTTCGAGCGGTTCCTCAACCCCGAACGCGTGTCGATGCCCGACTTCGACATCGACTTCTGCATGGACCGCCGCGACGAAGTCATCGACTACGTCGCGCGCAAGTACGGCCGCGAACGCGTCAGCCAGATCATCACCTACGGCACCATGGCCGCCAAGGCGGTGGTGCGCGACTCCGGCCGCGTGCTCGGCTTCCCGTATGGCCTGGTCGACGGCGTCTCCAAGCTGATCCCCAACATCCTGGGCATCTCGCTCAAGGATGCGATGGGCGAAGGCAAGGATTCGGAGATGGCCTCGCCGGAGCTGATCCAGCGCTACCAGAACGAAGACGACGTCCGCGACCTGATCGACCTGGCGCGCCAGCTCGAAGACCTCACCCGCAACGCCGGCAAGCACGCCGGTGGCGTGGTGATCGCGCCCGAGCCGCTGGCCGAGTTCTGCCCGCTGTTCGCCGAACACGACGAAGGCGGCCGCGGCCGCAACCCGGTCACCCAGTTCGACAAGAACGACGTCGAAGAAATCGGCCTGGTGAAGTTCGACTTCCTCGGCCTGCGCACGCTGACCATCATCGACTGGGCGGTCAAGGCGATCAACAAGCGCCACGAACGCGCGGGCATCCCGCCGGTGGACATCACCGCGCTGCCGCTGGACGACGTGGCCACCTATCGGGACATCTTCGCCAACGGCAACACCGGCGCGGTGTTCCAGTTCGAATCCTCGGGCATGCGCCGCCTGCTGAAGGACGCGCGCCCCGACCGCTTCGAAGACCTCATCGCGCTGGTGTCGCTGTACCGCCCCGGCCCGATGGACCTGATTCCGTCCTTCAACGCGCGTAAGCACGGCCAGGAAGAAATCATCTATCCCGATCCGCGCACCGAAGCGATCCTGAAAGACACCTACGGCATCATGGTGTACCAGGAGCAGGTGATGCAGATGGCGCAGATCGTGGGCGGTTACTCGCTCGGCGGCGCCGACTTGCTGCGTCGCGCGATGGGCAAGAAGGTGCCGGCCGAAATGGCCAAGCACCGCGAGATCTTCCGCGAAGGCGCGGCCAAGGACGGGGTCAGCGAGGCCAAGGCCGACGCGATCTTCGACCTGATGGAAAAGTTCGCCGGCTACGGGTTCAACAAGTCCCACGCCGCCGCCTACGCGCTGGTCAGCTACCAGACCGCCTGGCTCAAGCGCCACTATCCGGCCGAGTTCATGGCGGCCACGCTGTCCTCGGACATGGACAACACCGACAAGGTGGTCGGCTTCCTGGCCGAGGTGCGCAACCTCGGCCTGACCGTGCTGCCGCCGCGCGTGAATGACTCGGCCTACATGTTCGAGGCCTCCAGCCCCGACACCATCCAATACGGCCTGGGCGCGATCAAGGGCGTCGGCCAGGGCGCGTGCGAAGCGGTCGTGGAAGAACGCCAGCGCGGCGGCCAGTACGAATCGTTGCTGGATTTCTGCATGCGCGCCGAGTCGGGCAAGCTCAACCGGCGCACGCTGGAAGCGATGATCAACTGCGGGGCGATGGACGGCCTGGGCAAGAACCGCGCCTCCCTGATGCTGCAGTTGCCCGAAGTACTCAAGGCCACCGACCAGATCACCCGCGAGAAGGCCTCCGGGCAGAATTCGCTGTTCGGCGCGCCCAGCCCGCAGACCACGGCGATGCAGCTGGACCTGCCCGAAACCAAGGAATGGGCGCTGGGCCAGCTGCTCGACGGCGAGCGCGACACGCTGGGCTTCTACCTCAGCGGGCACCCGTTCGATCCGTATGCCGAGGACGTCAAGGAGCTGGTCGGCACCGACCTGGGCATGCTCGAGCGCCTGATCCCGCCGGCCCGGCCGGGCAAGGACGGCGAGAAGCGCGCCTGGCGCCAGGAGACCCCGGTGATCCTGGCCGGCCAGGTGGTGGGCGTGCGTCGCAAGGGCGAAAGCCAGGTCTTCATGCAGCTGGAAGACAGCAAGGGCCGCGTGGAGTGCAGCGCCTTCACCGACGGCCTGGCCGAGTTTGGCCACCTGATGACCAAGGACCGCATCCTGATCGTCAAGGGTGGCCTGCGCGAGGACGAATTCAACGGCGGCTACGCGCTGCGCATCCGCCAGTGCTGGGACTACGACGAGGTCTGCGCCAACTACGCCACCCGCCTGTCGCTGCGCCTGGACCTGCGCCAGGGCGATCCGGTGTGGTCGCGCATCAACGCGCTGCTGGACCGCCACCGCCCCGGCCGCACGCCGCTGCGGCTGGACCTGCTGCTGGGCTCCGAACAGGGCCCGGTGGCCGGCATGCTCGACGTGGCCGGCGAGACTGCCGTGCGCGTGGACAGCCACCTGGTCGACGCGCTGCGCGCCGACCCCGCCGTGCGCACGCTGAAGGTGCGCTACAGCCCGCCGTGGGCGAACTGACCCGCGCCATCCGCACTACAGGTACCTTGTTTTGATCAAGCGTTTTGCCGTGCTGCTGTTTGCAGCCGTTGCCGTCGCCGGCTGTTCCAGCCCGTCCCAGGTCTTTGAGATCGACAACCCGGGGGATGCGCCGCTCACCCTGCGCATCGACGGCAACGAACTGCCGATCGCCGCGCACGCCTCGCGCCCGATCAAGCTCAAGCCCGGTGAACACCACCTGCAGAGCCCGGCGCTGGGCGATGTGCGTTTCATCGTCTACGCGCGCGGCAAGGGCGGGTTGATCAACCCGACCCTGGCCGAGTACGTGATCGCCAGCGAGGTCTACGTCACCGGCGAAGACAAGCTCGGCAACTTCGGCAGCGTGGACCACCATATCGACCTGGGGGGCGTCGGCTTCGACGGCCCCTACACCAAGACCCACGCCCTGTTCATCGACCAGGCCTGGACCTTCGGCGTGCGCGAGCCGTTCCCGGACCAACAGACCGTGGCCCACGTGGACCAGAGCGGCGGCCGGATCAGCAGCAAGATCTTCACCGCCCCGGACTTCATCGCCTACGTCGAGGACAGCCGCGGCGAACCCGGCGCCTATCGCCGCCAGCAGCCGGCCGGCTACCAGGCCCCGCCCTTCGCACTGGAGGCCGCGCCGGCCGCCCTGCCCGCGCTGGACCCGGTCTTCGAAGCCCACGCCGCGCCGCTGCGCGAGCTCTACGCCCGCTACCTCAAGGCCACCAGCGCCGAGGCCCAGCTGCAGCTGCAGCAGGAGGCCTTCCAGGCGCAGATGGCCTTCACCGCGGCCACCGCCGCGCTGGGCGCCGACCTGCCGGTGCAGGCCCACCAGGCCTACAACGCCTTCGTGCAGACCCGCGGCCGCCTGATGGGCAGCGCCGTGCTGGTCGTGCCCTGAGCTGACTGGCGCGCCCTGCCCTGCTGCGCTACCGTCGGTTTCCAGACGACGGCGTACGGGGCTTTTCGGCGCATTCGGCTACACTTTCCCTCTTTTCTTCACGACGGCTTCCGATGAATCCGAACTACCTCGACTTCGAGCAACCCATCGCTGATCTGGAGGCGAAGATCCAGGAACTGCGCAGCGCCAGCGCCGGTCCTGCGGTCAATGTCGAGGCCGAGGTGAATGCCCTGCAGGACAAGCTGCGGGTGCGCACCGCGCAGATCTTCCGCAACCTGACCTCCTGGCAGATCCTGCAGCTGGCCCGCCATCCCTCGCGCCCCTACACCGCCGACTACATCCGCATCTTCTGCGATGAGTTCCAGGAGCTGGCCGGTGACCGCGCCTTTGCCGACGACAAGGCGATCATGGGCGGCCTGGCCCGCATCGGCGGTCGCTCGGTCATGCTGATCGGCCATCAGAAGGGCCGCGACACCAAGGAAAAGATCAAGCGCAACTTCGGCATGCCCAAGCCGGAGGGCTACCGCAAGGCGCTGCGCCTGATGAAGATGGCCGAGCGCTTCGGCCTGCCGGTGCTGACCCTGATCGACACCGCCGGCGCCTGGCCGGGCATCGACGCCGAATCGCGCGGCCAGTCCGAGGCGATCGCGCGCAACCTGATGGAAATGGCCGAGCTGAAGGTGCCGGTGATCTGCACGGTGATCGGCGAAGGCGGCTCCGGCGGCGCGCTGGCGCTGGGCGTGGGCGACCGCACCGTGATGCTGGAGTACAGCGTGTACTCGACGATCACCCCGGAAGGCTGCGCCTCGATCCTGTGGAAGGACGCCGGCAAGGCCAAGGACGCCGCCGAACAGCTGGGCATGACCGCGCCGCGCCTGAAGAGCCTGGGGCTGATCGACAAGGTGGTGCGCGAGCCGACCGGCGGCGCCCACCGCAACCCGAACCAGATGGGCAAGCGGCTCAAGGCCGTGCTGCTCAACGAGCTGGACGAGCTGCAGAAGCTGTCGGTGGACGAACTGCTGGCCAAGCGCTACACCCGCCTGCGCAGCTACGGCACCTACGAAACCATCTAAGCGGATTGCCGTTGGGATGGAACGAAAAAGCCGGACGCGAGAGCGCCCGGCTTTTTTCATGCCCGCGGTAGAGACGACCGTCGGTCGACGGCCGCTGCGGTGGCCACCCCGGTAGAGCCGACCGGTGGTCGGCTGCCGTCGCCGTGCAGCCAGCCCCTCATCGCGCCCCTCAGAACGGCTTGGCCAGCACCAGCCACACCACGCCGATGAACAGCACCAGCGGCAGTTCGTTGAACCAGCGCAGCGCGCGCGAGGACGGCAGCGGCTTGCCGCGCACGTTGCCCTTCAGCAACCGGCCGGTCCAGGAGTAGTACACCAGCAGCAGCACCACCAGGCCCAGCTTGGCGTGCAGCCAGCCGGCCGCGCCCGGCGCGACCATGGTCGGAAAATCGGGGATGACCTTGTAGCCCAGCCACAGCACCAGCCCCAGGATCAGCGCGAAGCCGAACATCATGTGGCCGAACTTGTACAGGCGCAGGCCCATCAACTGCAGCCGCTCGGTCACCGGCAACTGCCCGGCCGTCTCGCTGAGGTTGACCAGGATCCGCGGCAGGTAGAACACCGCCGCCATCCAGGCCACCACGAACAGCAGATGGAAGGTCTTGACCCAGTAGTAGCTGTGCATGCGCTCGCTCCGGCGGCTGGCGTAGGTTGTCGGGCATTCTCGCATGCGCCGGAGGCGCCACCGCCTGCAGCCGGCGCGACCTTTCGACTCACCGTGGCCCCCCATGCGCCGGCGCTGCCCGTACGATAGGCGCCGTTTTCACCACTTCGCATGATCGCCATGGACAAGACCTACGACGCCACCTACTTCCAGCGCTGGTACCAGGCCGATCAGGCCGGTGGCGCCGCACGCCTGGCACGCAAGGTGGCCCTGGCCGTGGCCAGTGCCGAGTACTACCTGGAGCGGCCGATCCGCAGCGTGCTCGATATCGGCTGCGGCGAAGGTGCCTGGCGCGCGCCACTGCTCAAGCTGCGCCCGCGCGTACAGTACCTGGGCTTTGACAGCAGCGAGTACGCCATCCACCGCTATGGCCGCAGCCGCAACCTGCATATGGCCAAGGTCGGCGACTTCGCCTGGTTGCGCCCGTGCGCGCCGGTCGACCTGCTGGTGTGCTCGGACGTGATGCACTACGTGCCCAGCCGCGAGCTGCGCCCTGCCCTGGCCGGCTTTGCCGAGCTCACCGGCGGCGTCGCGTTCCTGGAGGCGTTCAGTGCCGAGGACGAGTTCGACGGCGACCACGAAGGCTTCCAGGCCCGTCCGGCGCGCTGGTATCGCAGCGGCCTCAAGGCTGCGGGCTTCACGGCGCTGGGGTCGCATTGCTGGCTCTCGCCGGCGCTGGCCGGCCACGCCGCCGCGCTGGAGCGCGCCGATCGCTGAAACGCCGTAACAAATGAGACACGCCCCGTATTAACGCGCCGATCCCGGGGGTGCGCTATGCTGCGCGGCAACATAAGACCATACATATTCGGACGTCATGCTCTATCAACTGCATGAGTTGACCCGCAACATGCTCGCCCCGTGGGTGCACCAGGCCCAGGCCAATGCGAAGTTCTTCGCCAACCAGGGGCACTGGTGGTCGCAGATGCCCGGTGCCGATCGCCTGGCGGCGGTCAACGAGCTGTTCCACCGCATCGGCAAGGATTACGAGAAGCCCGAGTGGGGCATCAACGAAATCGAGGTCGACGGCGAGCGCGTGCCGATCGTGGTGCACGAGGAAGTCAGCAAGCCGTTCTGCAAGCTGCTGCGCTTCAAGCGCCACAGCAACGAGGCCGACCAGCTGCACACCATGCTCAACCAGCCGTTCGTGCTGGTGGTGGCGCCGCTGTCGGGCCACCACGCCACGCTGCTGCGCGATACCGTGCGCACCTTGCTGCGCGACCACCGCGTGTACGTCACCGACTGGGTGGACGCGCGCATGGTGCCCGGCAGCGAGGGCGAGTTCGGGCTGGATGACTACATCGCCTACGTGCAGGAGTTCATCCGCCACCTCGGTGCGGAGAAGCTGCACGTGGTGAGCGTGTGCCAGCCGACGGTGCCGGTGCTGGCGGCGGTATCGCTGATGGCCAGCCGTGGCGAACCCACCCCGCGCACGCTGGTGATGATGGGCGGCCCGATCGATGCGCGCTGCAGCCCCACCGCAGTGAACAACCTGGCCACGCAGAACCCGTTGTCGTGGTTCGAAAACAACGTCATCCATACCGTGCCGGGCACCTATCCCGGTGCAGGCCGCCGCGTGTACCCCGGCTTCCTGCAGCACGCCGGGTTTCTGTCGATGAACCCGAGCCGGCATTTCAGTTCGCACTGGGATTTCTACGCCGATCTGGTCAAGGGCGACATGGAAGACGCCGATGCGCACCGTCGTTTCTACGATGAGTACAACGCGGTGCTGGACATGCCGGCCAAGTACTACCTGGATACCATCGAGGTGGTGTTCCAGCAGTTCCTGCTGCCGCGCGGCGAGTGGGTGGTCAATGGCGAGCGCGTGGACCCGGCCGCGATTACCGGCACCGCGCTGCTGAGCATCGAAGGCGAGCTGGACGACATCGCCGGGCTCGGCCAGACCGAGGCGGCGCAGGCGCTGTGCAGCGGCATCCCGGCCGAGCACCGCGAACATTTCATCGTCGAGGGCGCCGGCCATTACGGCATCTTCAGCGGCCGCCGCTGGCGCGAAACGGTGTACCCGAAGGTGCGCGATTTCTTCGCGGCCCATGCGTACACCGCGACGGCCAAGCCGAAGAAGGCGGCCAAGATCGCCAGCAACGTCACCCCGTTGCGGCGCAAGGCGGGGTGAGAGCGCCTGGCAACCCATCCGGTAGAGCCGGCCGCTGGCCGGCTCCAGGCAACGCCGGACGAAACCCGGTAGTGCCGGCCGCTGGCCGGCTCCAGGCGATGCAGGATGTACGTGGAGCCGGCCAGCGGCCGGC
>DJBL01000001.1 GCA_002435595.1 Stenotrophomonas maltophilia | reverse complement strand
CCGATGCGCCGGCAGAGCCCTCGCCCTCCGCGGCGGCCGGCGGCGTGGGTGCACTGGCCGACGCCAGCGCGCGGCCCTCCGGCGGCGTACCGACGCGTTGCTCCAGCCCATCCATGCGACCGTCCAGGCGCTGCTCCATGGCATGCAGCTGACCGCCGTTGACCGCGTCGCGGCTGCCCGGCGCGATCAGGCCGTTGGCCACGTTGCCGAGCACCATGCCGTTGGGCCCGGCGAGGTTGAGCTGGCCCAGGCCATCGCTGCGGGTGGCGGGGCTGTCCTGGAAGACCGAACGCAGTTGGCTCTCGACCTGATCCACCCGGGAGCCAGCAGTGATCACTGCACCGTCGAGCGCGTTGAGGGCATCACCCAGCGTGTGCTGCGAGCCGCCCTGCACATTGAAGGTGGGACCGACGATGTTGCCGTTGGCATCGACACCTGCCCCTCCCCCCAATAGCGATACCGCCCTGTTGAGTTGGGAGACGGTGGTGGCATCACTGGGGTCGCGTCCACCAGCGATATTCGTCAGACGCCGCTGAAGATTGCTGTGGCCGAATGAAACGATACCTTCTTCCCTGGCAATCGAGCTAGCGCCCAGTGCCAGGCTCCCGGTAGCCCCAGCCTCGACGCGAGAATATGCGCCCAATGCAATACCGTCGGTGGCATAGACGTTCGACCCAACTAGTGCCGCAAGCCCCCTCGTTCCTGAGGTACCGACATTAGCGCCACGTCCGAGCGCAACAGAGTCATCTGCTTGAGCTGACGTGTAACTTCCGATCGCTGTCCCTCCTTCAGAAGCGGAAGACGTGAATGATCCGTCTCCAATAGCCACACCCATTTTCCCCACACGCGCAGCCTCACTTTCTCCATCAGCCCATACGGCTAGATACCGGCGTTCCGTCTCGATGTCCAGAAGGCGAGAATTTGTCGAATGCAGCTGAGATCCGTTCACTGCATCGGAACTCTTATCCGCGATACGTCCATCAGCAACCCCGGCCAATCTCGCGCCACCAAAATCGATGTCCCGACTAATCTCTGCCCCCATAGGCGCAACTAAAGGCTGTGTGCGCGGCTTGTTACGCAACTCTTCCAAGTCACTTCGATTACGTTCGATCTTCTGCTCAGCAGCATACAGCTGACCACCGTTGACCGCATCGCGGCTGCCCGGTGCAATAAGGCCGTTAGCCACATTGCCGAGGACCATACCGTTAGATCCTGCAAGGTTAAGTTGGCCCGAACCATCACTGCGGGTGCCAGGGCTGTCCTGGAAGACCGAGCGTAGCTGGCTCTCCACCCGGTCGACGCGGCTAGCTGCGGTGACTACTGCGCCATCCAAGCTGATAAGCGCGTCGCCGACTGTGTTGAACGTTTCACCCTGTACGTTGTAGCTCGGAGAAACGATATCGCCGCCTGCATCCAGTCCCGCACCGCCGCCCAGGGTTGCAAGGGCATCCGATAGCTGGGCCGCAGTTGTTGCGTCGTGCTGATCCCGTCCACGAGCAACGTTAACCAGACGTCGCTTCAATCCGTCGTTGCCAAACGATACCGAGTTAGACTCCTTGGCCACCGATTGCGCGCCGATGGCGACAGACTCCACTGCGCCCTTTAACACGGAACTCGCAGCGCCAAGCGCGATGCCACCCTGCTCTGCGACTTGAGACTCTGTACCAAGCGCAAATCCCCTGGCTGCACCCTCATGAACATGCGCAGCCCGTCCCAGAGCAACTGAGTTTGTCCCTTCAGCGACGGCGTAGGCTCCCAATGCAACCGCACCCTCGGAATTACGACTGGTAGAGGCCTGCGCTGAATCTCCAAGTGCGATCGCAAATCGGCCAGCCGCCGCCGCCTCTTGGTCTAGAAACTCACCAAAGGCCAAATATTTAGCACTGTCAGCGAGCTCATCGATCCTTCGATTCGTCACAAACAATTGCCCACCGTTCACAGCATCGGTACTCCCCGCCGAGCTGATATCGCCCGCCGCCACGCCCCGTACCTTGCCGCCGTCCATATCGATCGAACCGTCGGCTGCGTAGCGGACCACGCCTTCCAGGTCGGGGTCGAGATCGTCAAACTCGGTACGCAGGGCATCCAGGTCCCGCCGGTTGTCGGCGATACGCGTGCCGTGACCCGATATCTGCGCCGCATGACTGGACAGCAGATTTCCATTCGCCGTCACCCTCTGATCGATGGCGAATACCTGTTTACCCGTCACCGCATCGGTGCTGGTACTGCTCAGGGTCGCGTCGGCCACGTTCACCAGTTTTCGCTTCAGGCTGGCGTTACCGACGGAGACCTGGTTCGTGCCGCTGGTTACCGACTTCTCGCCGAGGGCGACCGCGTTCTCGTGCGTTGCTTTCGCGTTTCCACCCAAGGCAACCGCGAACTGCGCCGTTGCGCCCGATGCACTCCCCACCGAGATCGCATTGGTGCCCACTGCATTGGCGTTGTTGCCCAAGGCAACCGACGCCACGCCATTGGCCTTGGCGAGGCTACCCATGGCCATGGCAAGATTTCCCGTGGCGGTTGCCTTGTTCGCGTCGCTCACTTCGGCGGCCGTGGCCACCAGATTACCCGTGGCACGCGCCTTGGCCAGGGCGCTATCGGCAGTGGCCTGCGCGCCGGTGGCGGTAGTACGGACCGAAGCCACCTCTACGTTCGTGGCGTTGAGCTGCTTGCCGGTCACCGCCTCGGTGCTGGTGGCGCTCAGCGTGGCATCAGCCACGCCGCTCAGAATACGGTTGGCATTGGCCTTGTTGCGCACGTCCAGTACGGTGCCGGTGTTCTCACCGCCCAGGCGCACGTTGCCCGTGGCCGATGCCTGGCTGACCAACCCACCGAGCACGTCCGCTTTGCTCAGCGCGCTATCGGCCGTCGTCCTGGCAGCGTTGGCCGTCGTCTGCGCGCTGATGGCGGTGGTGCGGACCGACGCCACTTCCACATTCGTCGCATTGAGCTGCTTGCCGGTCACCGCCTCCGTACTGCTGGTGCTCAGCGCGCCGTCGGCCAGGTTGACGATCTTCCGCTTCAGGGTACCGTTGCCCACCGATATCTGGTTTGCTGCGGTGGTCTGGGAGCCATTCCCCAGTGCCACGCTGCCGGCATGGGCGGCGACTGCGCGGTCGCCAAGGGCTACAGCGCTCTCCGCGCGGGCGCTGGCCAGGTTTCCCAGTGCCGTGGCGTATGAGCCGGACGCCGAGGCCTCGCGGCCCAGAGCGGTCGCCTGGTTGGCGCTGGCGCTGGCTTTATAGCCCATCGCCGTGCTGTGGAGGGCGGCCGCATTGGCATCGCTGCCGAGCGCCACCGCGCGGTCACCGATGGCGCTGGCACGCAGGCCGGTAGCTACCGCACCGTTGCCACTGCGACTGAGCGCACCGATGGCGACCGCGCCATTGCCCGTACTCTTCTCGCCCTTGTCGTTCACCCCGGCACGCGCATCGGCGCCCAGTGCTACGCCACTGCTGTTGTACGCCTTCGCTGCAGAACCCAGTGCCGCGCTCGCGGTACCGCCACTGCCCTCGGCCAGGGCAGACTGTCCCAGTGCCAGGGCCGCGGCTGCAATGCGTGCGGCAGCGGCATCCGCGGCCGCCTTGGCGGCGTTGGCGGTACCGGTGACGGTGCTGATGGTCTGGTTGGTGGCGTGCAGCTGCTTGCCCGTGACGGCCTCGGTGCTGGTAGTACTCAGCGCTGCATCGGCCACGCCGCTGATCTTGCGGTTGGCGTTGGACCTGTTGCGCACATCCAGCACGGTGCCGGTGTTTTCTCCGCCAACGCGGATGGCACTGCTGGCAGATGTCTGGCTGACCAGTCCGGAGGCGGCCAGCGCTCGGTCGGCGGTCGCCTTTGCGGTGTTGGCGGTGGTGAGCGCGTTCCTGGCATCCGTCCTGACTGCGTTCAGCTGCCGGCCATTGACCACGTCGGTACTGGCGGCATTGACGTTGCCGTCGGCCACATTGACGATCCGGCGCTTGGTGCCTGCATTGCCAACGGAGACGGTGTTGGCTTCGGACGCGACCGAGCCACGCCCCAGTGCCACGGTGCCGTGTGCACTGGTGCTCGCCTCATAGCCGAGGGCGATGCCGTCGTACTGCGCACGCGACCTGCCCCCCAGGGCGATCGCGCCGGTCCAGCCACCCGTACCGGCAAGGGCGTCACCGCCAATGGCGATCTTGGAGATGCCCGCACCGCTGTCGGTGGCAGCGCCGCTACCGACAGCGATGGAGTTCTGCGTGTATGCCTTGGCGTGGTTGCCCAGCGCGGTGGTACCGATACCATTGGCGACCGCGTTTGCTCCCACACCGGTTGCGTGGTCGCCGTTGGTGATCTGGACGTTGTAGCCGATGGCGGTGTTGTTGGTGCCCCGGCTTGAAATCAGGTTACCGTACGCCACCGATTGGCTGCCGGAGAGCGTGGACCGCGAGCCAAGTACCACCAGGTGGTTGCCACTGACAGTGGAGTCGCGGTAGCCGCTGTCGGTGGTCAGTGCCACTTGTCGGACGACGGCATCGGCCAACACGCCGGCGAAGGACCCAGCGGCTGCATCATGGGTTGCACTACGACCGCCAAAGGCTGCCTGCAGGGCCCAATCCTGCAGGACACGGTTTTCCTGCGCCTCCTCCGGCGTGCTCTCACTCTCGCCCTCCGCCGCCCACGCACCCGCAGACGAAAGTGTCAGGGCCAAGGACAGCGCCCCCGCCCGCACCACCTGGCTGGACTTGCCTCTGGCGGCACTCAGTTCGCTGGCCACCACCCAGCATTGCCGGGCGGTGGACCATAGACGTCGGTAGACTTTGTTCATCGTATTCTCCTTGATAACGATTGGGTCGGCCCGGCCATTGCGCGTAGCAGGGACGGGTTGTTCAGGGGGTGAGGGTGGTGACGTGCTCGCGATAGCCGTCACGGGTGAGCCGATAGCGCAGCTGCACGGTGTGCCCAGGTGCAACGACGAACGGCAGCGATAGCGAGGCGCCGGGGTACAGGCTCTGCGATACGTCGTGCGCGGTGCAGCGACTGCCCTCGCAATCGGCGATGCTGGTGATGCCCAGGCGCAGCGTGCCGTCGTTGTGCAGCGCATCGCCCTGCACCCGCGGCCGCACGGTGCCCTCGGCCGGCAACACGTTGACCAAGGCACCCCATACCAGGTTCACGCCGATACTGGCCTGCGCGCCCGTGTCGCCCGCTGCACTGGTTTCGTCCGGCCCACGCACGCCTTCGAAATACACGCGATAGGCCGTTTCTGCTTCCACCGGTTGCAGCGGAATCAGCCGGATCAGGCGATTGCCGCCGCCCGCCAGTGCAAACTTCCCGGGCGTAATGGCGATGGCCGCCTCGCTCGGCTCGATCTCTACCTCGTGCTCCTGGTCGCTGGCAGGATCCACGATCCGTCGCAATGAGGCCTGGATGTACTGCGGCTGGGTGGATTGCGAGTAGATGCGGATCTGGGTGCTGCGCTTGCCATCCACCGACGCCCGCATCGGGTGCACGGTGAGGTTGGCCTGCGCAGGCAGCGCCAGTAGCAGCGTCAGGGGAATCAGGCAGGCGGTGACTCGTTTCATGCGAATTCCTGGCGGGTCAGGGGGTGGTGGTGGGGACACGCAGTTCCACGTGCAGCTCGCCGAAGTAGGTACCGGCCTGCTGGGTGGAAATGGGAACGCGGGGAATGTCGAACGTGATCGGCGTGGGCACGCAGAACACCGGCTGGCTCATGCCCGGTAGGATCACCAGGCGCAGCTGGGCGCTGTCGATGCCGTGCAGTTGCTGTTCCACGCCGTTGGGCATCCGTACCGTCGCGCCGCTATGGGCGAGGCTGACGGTGTAGTCCAGGCGCCGCGTGTCGTCTGTGCCACCGTCGGTGTGCCAGAGCGAGTAGCCGCTGGGGCCCGGAGGATGCCCGCCACGATCGCGGACGGTTACGCCGAGATACTGCGCCAGCGAACCGAGACCGTCGTACAGGCACATCTCCAGGACCGTGCGGCCCCCTATGGTTTGCCCGATGGGGTCGTAGGCAGCGTTGAGTTGTACCAGCGGAGTAACGTTGTGAAATGCGGGGAAGTAGATCGAGACGGCGTTTCGATCGGTGATGGTGAAGTCGAAGTTGAAGCGGTAGACCCCCAGTGAATCTTCCACCGGCGATCGAAGATTGAGCTCAAGCGAGCCAGTCCACTTCCCCGCCACAAGGCGCTCGAGCTCGGAACTCGGCAGCCACAAGTGCATGCTGGTGCCCGCGGGCGGATTCGCCGCGCAAAAGATTGCGTACGAGGTGTGCAGCGTCCGTGGGTACTGCTTCCACGCGTCGCTTGAACAGGCGAAATTTCCGTCAGCTCTTAGCAGCTGCCCGTGCACGACGACCTCTGACACCGTGCCCGTGCGACGTTCGGTAAGTACAAGTCCAACTCTGGATATGGTCGAAGTATTCTCACCGGTGTCTTCCGTTGGGCAGCGACCCAAAGCCGGATAGTTCGTCGGAGAGCAAGTGACAAACAGCCTTCCGTAGAGCTTTCCATAGTCCAGTCTGTCGTAGGCAAGCACCGTCCTTGGCGCCATCAACTCAATGTCACCGGGCATAGCTGACCTGTCCCACGACAACAGGGTGTCTGACGTCACTACTCCGCGAGGTGGTTCTGTCTGTGGCGGTCGCTGTCCCCACGCGTTCGGCATCACCAGCAGCAACGCCACCACCAGCATCACCGCCCACATACCACGCCGGTTCATGGCGTACCTCCAGCGGCTGCGGTCTGCGGTACAGCGGCGATCAGCGCCTGTTCCTGCAGCAGGCGGGTGACCCGGGCCTGCTGGCGGATGTCGGCCGGCAACTGGGCCACGTTCAATGGCGTGCACTCGACCTGCCCCACCAGCATCACCACGTTGCGGCGCTCGCGCACCTGCAGCGGGCAGTGCAGCAGGCGGTCGTCCTGCAGCAGGTACAGGGTGCGTTCGCGGCGCGGGAAGTCGGCAACGAAGCCGCCGTTGGCGCCGGTACCGGGCACCGGTGCGTTGAGGATGCGCGCACCGCGCAGCGGGGCGCCGGCGATGTCGCGGGCGTTGCCGATGAAGGTGTAGGTCACCTCGATCGGCACCGGCATCTGCACCAGCCGTCCGGGCGACAGGAACAGCGGCCGTGCACCGCCCACGCCAGTCACCCGGATGGCGGCGTCGCTGGTCAGCGCGCTGGCATCCTGCACTTCGGCACGGTGGGTCTGGTAGGCCGGCAGCGGCAGCAGGCGGCGCTCGCCCAGCGCCAGGCGCTGCCGGCGCAACCCGCCCACCTGCAGCTCGGCGGCCACGCCGGTCAGTTCCAGGTCGTCAGTATCGTCCACCTGCACCGCCAGGCCGGCGTCGGCGCCTACGCCGCCCCCCCAGTAGAAGCCACGGCGTCCCAATGCCAGCCCGGAGCTGTGCGTGGCGCTGTAGGCCATTTCGCTGCCGTCGCGCTGCTGGTAGTGGGCCAGGGTCATGCCGGTATGGCCGACGCTGTTCTGCACCTGTGCGCTGAGCGCTGCGCTGTAGCGGTCGTTGTTGTTGCCACGCAGGTCCAGCGACGCCTCGCGGTACTGCGTGTCCGCTTCCTGGCGCACGGTCTGGCCAGCGCTGTAGTTGATGTCCGGCCGTTCGTGCTGCGGCTGGCGGACATCAACCCCATAGCGGCGTTGCGCGCTGCCGCGGTCGCCGCGCTGCAGGCGGGTCAGACTCAGGTTGAGGTAGACGCCGCGGTCGCGGCCGTCGCGCAGGCTGCTGCGCGTGTCCTGCTGCCAAAGGCCAATACGGGTGGACACACTGAACGCCTGCCAGCGCTGCACGCGGCTGTAGCTGGCCTGCCAGGTGCGGCTGAGCTGCGGTTCACGCGTGTAGCGCTGCTGCCAGGGCGGCAGCAGCGGGTCCAGCCCGGCCATCGGATCGTCGATGTCACCCGGCAGCAGCGTGCCGCGGCTCCAGGTCTGCCGGCGGGTATAAGCCACGTAGGCACTGCCCCCGGCAACCGGCATCGCCATCGACGCACTGAGCGAATCGGCGCAGCCCAGGCGGTCGCGCGCATCGTCCTCGAACACGCACGCCTTGCCGCGTACGCGCTGCTGATACAGGTTCCAGGATGCGCGGCGGCGGTAGGACAGCTGATGCTGCTGACCGCTGCTGCCATCGCTGCCCTGCAGGCCACTGAAGGTGGCGCGGATATCCTGGGTGGCGAACGCGTGGCGGAGGTCCACACGCAGTTCGCCATAGCTGAAGCCACCGAGGTCGGCGACGCCGGCGGTGACCGCCGTGGCGCGGCCCAGTGGCAGGCGCAGGCCGGCCATGGCGGCCATTTCGCCGTCGAAGCGATCGCTGCGGCGCTCGTTGCGACGGCCGCCCTGCAGGAACCACTGCACGCTGCTGTTGGCCCAGTCGCCGCCCTTGTCGAACGGCGCGTCCTCGCTGCGCACAAGCGAACCGTCTTCATAGATGCGCAGCGTGACGGTGTAGTTGCCGAACGGGAACCGGCGGGTATCGAGCTGGTTGATGCCGGCCTGCAGGTAGAAGGTCTGCAGCAGGCGCTCGCCATCGAAGGCGTCCACCCGTGCATCGCGCGCCAGCAGCACGGTGAGGGGCAGCGCCTGTACCGCGGCATCGGCATCCACGTAGGCCTGGGTGGTGCCTACGCGCAGGCCGGCAAAGCGGTCCATCGGCAGCATGCTGAAACTGAAGGTGCCGCCCTGCGGGCTGGACAGGTTGCGGCGGTCCATGCGCCCGGCCTGCAGGTAATGCTGCTGGCCCAGGTCATGGCGGTAGTAGGCGTTGTCGAACTGGAAATCATCGCGGCGGCGGCCACCACGGTACTGCTGGCTGTTGAAGTTCCAGTCCACGGCGATGTGGCCGCGCTGCAACACGCCCAGCGCGCCTGCGCCTTGGGCGGTCAGCGCCTGGTAGCCGCGGCCACCGCTGAAATTGAGGGTCTGCTGGTGCAGGAATGCGTTCTCGGCATTGCTGCTGACCTGATGGAAGCGGTCGGCAGCCGGCTCGGCCGCGATCCACTGGCGGGCGACGAACAGGCGCACCGCGCCTTCGCCTTCGTCGTACAGGGCACGCACGGAATGAGGGTCCTCGGGGGGATCGAGATAGCCGCAGCCGGCACTGCCACCGCCATAGCGGCAGGCAAGATGGCTGTTGCGTGGCAATGGCTGCGACAGCGCGGGCAGCAACGCGGCCTGCGCCTCGGCGGAAAGGTCCAGCGCCTGCAGCACGCGCGCTGGATCGTCCAACTGCACGTGTTCCAGGGTGACGCGCACCGGCGACAGCCCGGCCGAACGGCCGAACAGGCGCACGTCGAGTTGTTCGATCTGGCCTTCAACCAGATCCTCAAAGCCGGGGGGAACGCCGCGTGCCGCGACCAGCGGCGTGGCCAACGACAAGGCAAGCGCGACCGCCAGCCGGGTGACGGCGGGTGCAGGAACGTTCATGGGAGTAGTGCCTGAAGCGGCCGGCCCGTGACCGGGCCGGCACGGGGTATTACGGCGAAGCGGTCTTCTGCTTCATGGCGATGCTGACGATGCCTTCATAGGCACCGGCGACGGTCAGCGGGGCCTTGCTGGTCTGGTTGATATCCAGGTCCATGATGAACGAGGCGCCGGGCAATGCGCCGTCGAAGATCTCCGAGGCCAGGAAGTCCTTCGGCGCCACGGTCAGCGGCGTCTTGTTGAGACTGACCGTCAGCGGCACGGACGGGCCGGTACCACTCTGCAGCACCAACACGGGGTCGTGCATCACGTTGACTTCGATGTCCTTGCTCTCGTCGTTGGTGAAGACACGCACGCGCTCGGTGATGCCGCGCAGGCCATCACCCGGGATATGGGTCATCTCCATCAGGTCCGGCAGCGGGCTGCCATCGGCCTTCAGCAGCGCCAGCGACAGGTCGACATTGGTGTAGACCTTGATGTGGGATTCGGCGGCGTTCGCGGACAGCGAAACGGTGACCAGCGCTGCAGCGAGCGCGGCCTTCTTGAAGATGGTTGACATGGGGTCTCTCTCTTTTTTCTTCGAAAGGAAGCTTTCGGCGGAAAGCACCGCAACACCGCGTGGGGTGTGGCAGCCCAGTCAGGTTAGTCAGCGAAGCGTGATTTACCCATTCAACCAGTCCTAAAAATCGGGACGTCGGTGTCGTTATGCGACAGCGCGTGCAATACGCGCACATTCCACAAATTCCTACGCCACCGTGACTCAGCGCTCCCGGCTACGGCGACCGGAATGCGAAGGACGGCCGTAGCCGTCCTTCGTTCGCTTCCCGTGCCACCCGCCGGTCTGGCAGGCAACCACGCCGCTCACGCCTCCATCAACACCGGCTCGTCCAGCAGCATCTCCTGCACATCCTTCCACATCTTTTCGCGCACGCGCCGCACCATCGCCGAATCGCGCGCAGCCGGCACCGGCACGGGCAGCGCCGGCACCGCATAGCGCGCCAGGTCCGCCGCCACGACTGCCGCCATCGGGCGCCGCGCGGGGTCTGCATCCATCAACTGCGCGACCAGTGTGCGCACGTGCGCGGGCACGCCCTTGCGCAGGCGACCCAGCGTGGGTCGCTGCGCCACGCTTGCCTGGGCGGCAGGATCGGCCTCATCGCGATGCATCAGCCAGGAGGTCAACAGTTGGTGGATGGTTGCGCCCAGTCCGTAAAGATCTTCGCGCTGGTGGGTGCCTGCGAACGCGCCACGCTTGGCCTCCGGCGGCATGTAGCTGGGGGTACCCCATGGGGTGTCACTGGTTTCATCGGCACGCAACGCGCCTTCGAAATCGACCGGGCGCAGGCGGCCACTGCGATCCACCAGCAGGTTGGCCGGCTTCAGGTCACGCCACACCCACCCTGCCGCATGCAGTTCTGCCACCAGCCGCGCCACCCCGGCGGCATAGGCCAGTGCGTCGGCCAGCGGGATCTTCTTCTGCGGATCGGCGCAGGCCTGCAGCAATGGCTCACCGTCGATGTGCTCCATCACCAGATAGCGGTGCTCGCCGATACAGAACGCGTCGATCACCGCGGGCGGGGCGAACGGCAGCCCGTCCATCGCACGCAGGAACGCCTCTTCGCGCTCGACGAAGCTTCGGCCGTCCAGGCCATGCCAGTTGGTTTCGCCATGGCGGCGACCTTCCTTCACCACGCACAGCCGCGCCGGCGAGCAGTGGATGTCCACCGCCCGGTATACGCCGCCCTTGCCGCGCTGCATGAATGCTTCATAGCAGAGGAAGCGGGTCTGCAGCGGCGTGGGTAGCGATGCCGTCTCGACGGGTGTGTGGAACGGGCACTCGATCCAGTCGGGCACCGCCTTGCCGGGCTCGCGCAGGTCCGGGACCAGTTCGCCGCTGGGCATGCGCACGGCGCTGACCCGGGTGCCATTGTCGGTTTCCACTTCCTCGTGGCCGAACGCGCCGTAGCGGAAGAACACCGCACTGCCCGGCCGCAACTGACGATCGAACGGTACGGCAGGCGCGCCCAGTCCCTGCGTGGCCTGGTCGAGCAACTCGGCCAGTTCGACCGCCTGCGCGGCATCGCGCGGATACACGGTAATGAACTTGCCGATCTGGCTGAAGCCGAACGGGATGGCGCTGTTGAGCCGCCCCAGGATGTTCAGTGTCTTGACCGATTTGAATGCAACGCCGCGTGCGGCCAGCAGCGGCGCGCAGCGTCGGAACACATCGATTGCATTGGGCAGTGTGGCCGAGATATGCAGCTTCCAGCCCTGCGCGGGGTGAGCCACCTGCGGCGGGCAGTAGCGCCAGCCACTCCTGCCCGGCACCACCGGCAGGTACTGGTCCACCAGCGCACGCCAATCCTGTTCGTGGCGGCCTGCAGCGGGCGCCTGCGGGGCTACGGTATCGAGATCCTGCACGGCATGCCTCCATGGAAAACGAGTCCAGGGGAGTGCGCCGGCCCCTGCCGGCTACCGGCGCACCCGTTCCGTCGCCAGCGCGACAGTGCTGATCAACTGCTGGTCGTGGTGGTGGTGGTGGTGCAAAGCGGTGTGCTGGTGGTGATCACGGTGCGGCTGTGGCAGGTACAGGCCGCCACCGATGCACCGCCGCCGGACAGCGCCTGCAGTTCCTCCGGCGAAGAGGCGAACTGGGCGAAGTAGGTTTTCCATTCGGTGCTGCCCGCCCCGGCATGGATGGCCTGCAGGCCCTGGGTACGCAGCTGGTCGGCGAACCCCTTGTCGTCGAGCGCCTTCTGCACGATTTCACTGGTCTTCTGTGAGAGCGACATCTTCACTTCCTCCTGGAACACGTGGGCGATGGCGTCCGCACGGCGGGCTGCCCATCGCAGGATGTTGGCCGGCTTCAGCGCATGCCAGGTCGCTCAGCCCGACCCGGTGGTGGTGGTGCCGGTGCAGATCGGGCTGGTGGTGGTGGTGACGGTGGTGCTGTTGCAGGTGCATGCCGCCGCCCCTGCCGTTGCGCCCAATGCCTGCAGCTTGTGCGGATCGGTTGCCATCGCGGCGAAGTGCTGACCGCCGAAATAGGTTTTCCAGGCGGCACTTTCCTGCCCGCCCAGCACCGCAGCCACTGCCTGGCTGCGCAGTTGCTCGGCGAAGGAAGCATCGGAAAGCAGTTTCTGTACGAACTCGGTCTGGACAGCCATGTGTGCGTCTCCATTTCCGTTGGAAGGAACAGCAGCGTCTGCCTGTGGCCCAGCGGGCATTGCTTCCGACGATGCGCCCCGGGGAAGGAGCGCAGGGCGCACGGCGTCCTGCGTCCGCCCATGGCGGCCACGTCATCGTCAACCTGTGCGTTGCACTGCGGGGGCGGACACGGCGGCGACAGCGTTGCCTCACCGTGCGATGTGCCATCGCCCACGACGGTGCGCAACGACGCGCGATCGTTCGCCTGCATCCACCTGTTCGACTGCCCGACCCGGCGCGCCTGCGAGACGCTGGCGCCGGTCGGTCCGGTTACCGCTGGTGCGACTTCATCCCCATCACAACCCCCTGCGTTGCGGATGCCTCATGCATCGGCGTCGGGTCGGCAACCTGCGTATGCCCGCCCGGTCCTGGTCATCCCTGGCTGCGCAGCAGCCGCAGGATGCGACGAGAGCGTCCGCCCGCCCATTGGGCGCGTCAATGCCCAAATCACGTGGTTGCCTATTCAACATTTGATTCTGGGTGCGCACGCACAGTTCCCTTCGGCCGGCGTTCTCACATTCACGCGCCGGCCGGACGGGCGGACATGGCGATCTGCGCAAGCGGGCCCGCGGGCGGTCAGCGCGCCGGCAGCACCTGCACGCGCTTCACCTCGATATCGGTGGCCTTGAAGCGATGCGTGTCCACCTTGCCCAGCAGTTCGACCAGGGTGGTCGCGCCAATGGGAGCGCGCGGCATGTCCTCGTCATCGATCTCCACCTCGATTTCGCCGGTGGCGTCCTTGAAGCGGTAGCGCTCGTCGGCCACCTTGGCGACCAGATGGCCGACCAGCAGCACCGTATGGTCATCGCGCTGCTGGCGCGCCTGGGCCACGGTGGTGGCGACCGCAGTGGCCCCCGGGCCGGTGTAGCCGGCCAACGCGTCGCTGGCGTGCAACGTGGATGCAACGGCAAGCAAGGGAATCAACAGGTAGCGCTTCATGATCGGTCTCCTCTGGAGGATGGCTTGATAGTCGTGACAAGCCTGTTCCGCAGAGGCCGATAGACCCATGCAATTAATACGAAAGCCTCGGCCGACCCGTCCGCGCGCGGGTCGACATTCAGCGTTGTGACGGCAACGGCCTCCCGGGGGCTGGCCCCGGAGGCGCGGTGGGCAGGTTGGCGTGCGCAAAAAAAAACGCCCCGCAATGCGGGGCGTCCTTCAACACGCGTTACCCGGCGATCAGCCCTGGTAGTCGCGCACGTCGCTGCCGGTATAGACCTGGCGCGGACGGCCGATCTTCATTTCCGGATCGACCTGCTGTTCCAGCCAATGCGCGACCCAGCCGGAGGTACGGCCCAGGGCGAACATGACGGTGAACATTTCGGTCGGGATCTGCAGCGCCTTGTAGATGATGCCGCTGTAGAAATCGACGTTCGGGTAGAGCTTGCGGGCGACGAAGTAGTCGTCCTGCAGTGCGGCCTGTTCCAGCTTGACGGCCACGTCCAGCAGCGGATCCTGCACGCCCAGCTGCTTGAGCACCTTGCCGGTCATCTCACCGATCACCTTGGCGCGCGGATCGAAGTTCTTGTACACGCGGTGGCCGAAGCCCATCAGGCGGAAGCCGGAGGTCTTGTCCTTGGCCTTGAGCACGGCGGACTCGACGTTGTCGGCCGAACCGATCTCTTCCAGCATCTTCAGCACGGCTTCGTTGGCACCGCCGTGGGCCGGACCCCACAGCGCGGTGACGCCAGCGGCGACCGACGCGTACGGGTTGGCACCGGTCGAACCGACCAGACGCACGGTCGAGGTCGAGGCGTTCTGCTCGTGATCGGCATGCAGGATGAACAGCAGGTCCAGCGCCTTGACCACGTCCTGGTTCAGTTCGTACTGGCCATCGGCCGATTCGAAGGTCTGCTTCAGGAAGCGGCTGACGTAGTCCAGCGAGGTGTCCGGCGTGTTGGCCGGCAGGCCCTTGCCGTGGCGGTAGATCAGGGCCGACAGGGTCGGCACCTTGGCGATCAGGCGCACGGCGGCCTGGCGGCGCTGTTCGGCGTCGGACAGGTCCAGCGAGGCGTGGTAGATGCCCGACAGCTGCGCGATGGCAGCGGTCAGGATGGCCATCGGATGGGCATCCTTGGCGAAGCTGGCGATCAGGGTGTTGATCGACGCATCGACATTGGCTTCGGCGGCCAGCTCATCGGTGAAGGCCTTCAGCTGCTCGGCGCTCGGACGCTCGCCGTTGATCAGCAGGTAGGCCACTTCGACGTAGCTGGACTTCTCCGAGAGCTGCTCGATCGGATAGCCGCGGTACAGCAGCACGCCCTTGTCGCCATCGATGTAGGTGATGGCGGACTTGCAGCTGGCGGTGGCAGTGAAGCCGGAGTCGTAGGTGAAGAGACCGGTTTCCTTGGTCAGCTTCGAGATATCGACGCAATCGTTGCCAAGCGTGGGTTTGATGACGGGCAGAACAACCGACGTGTCGCCGGCGTTGAGCGTGACCTGATCAAGATCGGACACTGTGTGCGCTCCTCGAGGGAAGGCGCCCGCCCAAGCGCATGGGGCAGGCACGTGAAGGAAGTCCACGATCGTTATCGTGGATCCCGCCATTATCGCACAGCAACATTTCTGCCGCCCTAGGACGGAAGTCGTAGACGCGGGCGCCGCCCTGCGTATGGTGTGCCACGGCAGGCGTGGCAAGGGCTGCGCCGGATCAGGACGAAATTGTCCGGACACACCGTTGCGCCGATCCGCTCACCCCGCCAGCTGGCGTTCAGATACGAACGCGCCGCGAGCGGCTCCCCGCCCAACCGCAGACAGCAAAAAACAACGGCCGCCGAGGCGACCGTTGTTTCGATGCAGCTGCTGCGACAAATCAGGCCGCGGTCGGCGCCGGCTTGCCGAAACGCTTCTGGAACTTGTCGATACGGCCGCTGGTGTCGATGACCTTGTGCTTGCCCGTGTAGAACGGGTGCGAAGCCGAGGAAATTTCAACCTTGACGAGCGGGTACTCGTTGCCGTCTTCCCACTTCACCGTTTCCTTGGTGGCCATGGTGGAACGGGTCAGGATCTTGAAATCAGAGGTAACGTCGTGGAAAACCACGTCGCGGTAGTTCGGATGAATATCGGCCTTCATGGGCGCGCACCGTAATAAGGGCTGGTGGTCAAGAGCGGCATTATAGCCCCGGATGCCGCCAAGGGCAAGCCGGGACCATCAGCCGTGCGAAAGGTCCGCCGCAGCGGCGTCGTCAGACGCCGAGTGCCGCCCGGACCTGGGCTTCAAAGCGCCCCTGGTCGTAGGCCATCAGCAGCTGGGTGTTGTCCGGCTGCCCGGTCTGGCGGTTCCAGTCGACAATGGTAGCACCTCGGCTGTGCACGCCGGCCAGTTCCACGTTCAGCGGGCGCGACTCGACCCGCAGCGCGCCTTCCGGCTGCAGCGCCCAGGCCATGGCCAGGGCGTCGGCGGCGAACCAGCGCTCGCCGCGGCTGTCCTCCGACCACAGGCGGGTCTGGCGCGAGATCAGCTCGTAGAAGCGGGCCTTGTCGGTGTCGGCGGCCAGCCACTGCTCCACGTCGGCATGCAGCAGGCCGTGGGCGACGGTGGCTTCCCAGTCGGCCACTTCGATGTGCGGGAAGCCGGTGAACACCACGTGCGCCGCTTCCGGATCGAAGGCGATGTTGAACTCCGCCGCCGGGGTGATGTTGCCGTGGCAGGTCACCGCCCCACCCATCACCAGGAAGCGCTTCACGCGCTGCGGCAGGGTCGGATCGAGCTTGAGGGCCAGGGCCAGGTTGGTCAGCGGGCCGAGCGCCACGAGGAACAGCTCGCCGGCGTACTGGTGCGACAGGCGCAGGATCGCCAACGCGGCGTGTTCGGCTTCGGCCTGGCGCTTGGCCGCCGGCAGGTTCACATCGCCAAAGCCATCGGCGCCGTGCACGTGGGCAGCATCGACGGAGGGGTGCAGCAGCGGATCGGCGGTGCCGGCATACACCGGCACGTCTTCGCGACCGGCCACTTCGCACAGCTTGAGCGCATTGCGCACGGTGTGGTCCAGGCCCACGTTGCCAGCGGCGATGGTCAGGCCGACGATGTCGTGGCGCTCATCGGCGAAGGCCATCAACAGGGCCAGGGCATCATCGACACCCGGGTCGGTGTCGATCAACAGCGGAATCTTCTTGCTCATCGTTGCCGTCTTGATAATCGGCAAGGGACTTTCGCACCCTGTCATGACAAATACAAGGCGGGGCCGGCGGGTCGCCACGCGGCCGCCGCGCGCAGCTCGGGCGCCGGCTATGCGGCCGCGTACCTGACCGCCGTGCCGATCCAGCGCCGCACCACCTTGTCAGCGACCTCCGGGGCTTGCGCCAGCAGCCGCTCGGCCAGCGCGTGCACCCCCGGCAGCAGGTCCGCGTCGCGCGCCAGGTCGGCCATGCGGAACCCGGCCAGGCCGGTCTGCCGCGTGCCCAGCAGTTCGCCAGGGCCGCGCAGTTCCAGGTCCTTCTCGGCAATCAGGAAACCGTCGTTGGTCTGGCGCATGGTTTCCAGCCGCTCGCGCGCCATCGCCGACAGCGGCGCCTGGTAGAGCAGCACGCAGCGTGACACCGCCGAGCCCCGCCCTACCCGTCCGCGCAGCTGGTGCAGCTGGGCCAGGCCGAGCCGTTCGGCGTTCTCGATGATCATCAGCGACGCGTTGGGCACGTCCACGCCCACCTCGATCACGGTGGTGGCCACCAGCAGGTCGATCTGCCCGGCCTTGAAGGCAACCATCGTGGCGAGCTTCTCGCTGGCCTTCAGTCGCCCGTGGACCAGGCCCACGCGCACGCCGGGCAGCAGCGCCTGCAGCGATTCGAAGGTGGCCTGGGCCGGGGTGGCGTCGAGCTCTTCGCTTTCCTCGATCAGCGTGCACACCCAGTACACCTGCTGTCCTTCGGCACAGGCCAGGGCGATGCGCTGGATCAGTTCCGGGCGGCGGTCGTTGTTGAGCGCCACCGTCTGCACCGGGGTGCGTCCGGGCGGCAGCTCGTCGATGGCCGAGACGTCCAGGTCGGCATACTCGGACATCGCCAGGGTGCGCGGGATCGGGGTGGCGGTCATCACCAGCTGGTGGGGCACGCTGCGCCCGTCGGCGCCCTTGTCGCGCAGGGCCAGCCGCTGGTGCACGCCGAAACGGTGCTGTTCGTCGACGATGGCCAGGGCTAGGTCCTTGAACACCACGCTGTCCTGCATCAGCGCGTGGGTGCCGACCACCACCTGTGCGTCACCGGAGGCCACATCGGCCAGTACCCTGCTGCGTGCCTTGCCGGTGACCTTGCCGGCCAGCCAGGCGGTGCGCACGCCGAGCGGTTCCAGCCACGCGCGCAGGTTGTTCATGTGCTGCTCGGCCAGCAGTTCGGTCGGCGCGGCCAGCGCAACCTGCTTGCCGCGCTCGACCGCCAGCATCGCTGCCAGCGCGGCGACCACGGTCTTGCCCGAGCCGACATCGCCCTGCACCAGGCGCAGCATCGGATGAGCCCTGGCCAGGTCTTTGCGGATCTGCTGGAACACGCGCTGCTGCGCGCCGGTGAGCTGGAACGGCAGGCTCGCCCGCAGCTGCTCCACCAACACGCCGGCCCCGCGCAACGAGGGCGCATGGTGGGCCTGCAGGGCCATGCGCTGGCGGCGCAGGCTGAGGTGGTGAGCCAGCAGTTCTTCGATGGCCAGGCGGCGTTGCGCAGGGTGGCGGCCGGCGGCAAGTGCAGCCAGGTCGGCATTCGGCGGCGGGCGGTGCACGGTGAGCAGCGCGCTGCGCAGCGACGGCAGGCCCATGCCGGCCAGCCAGCCCGGCGGCACCAGTTCCAGCGTGGATTCTTCCGGCAGCCGGTCCAGTGCCAGGCCGATGAACCTGCGCAGGGTGGCCGGGCCGACGCCTTCGACGGCCGGGTAGACCGGGTCGAGGCTGTCGCCGAGATCGTCATCGTCATTGACGCCCATCACCCGGTAACTGGGGTGGACGATTTCCAGCCCGGTATGGCCGGGCTTGGCGGTGCCATAACAGCGGATGCGCGCGCCGACGGCGAACTGCGACACCTGCTGCGAGCGGAAATGGAAAAAGCGCAGCACCAGGGTGCCGTAGGAGTCGTCCTCGAGGGCGACCTTGAGCACCGGACGGCCCCGGAAGCCACGTTCGACCGCGCTGACCCGCCCTTCCACCTGCGCGGCCACGCCGGGCTGCAGCTGGGCGATGGTGGTCAGCCGGGTGCGGTCTTCATAGCGCAGGGGCAGGTGCAGCCACAGGTCCTGCAACGAGGACAGGCCACGGGCCTCCAGCTTGGTGGCCACCGCCGGGCCGATCCCGGAAAGCATCGACAACGATGCTTCCCCGGCCGCGGCCAGGGCCGGTGCAGGAGCCCGTGACCGTGCCACGTCAGGCCTGGTCGAGCACCATCACCGCATCGACCTCGAAGTTGGCGCCCTTGGGCAGGCCGGACACTTCGATGGTGGAACGGGCCGGGAACGGGGCCTTGAAGTAATCCTGCATGACCGCATTGACCTTGGCGAACTCGGCCAGGTCGGTGAGGTACAGGCCCAGGCGGACGATCTGGTCCAGCGAACCGCCGGCTTCTTCGGCCACGGCCTTGAGGTTGTCGAAGGCGCGACGGGCCTGCGCTTCGATATCGCCTGCACCGACGATGTCACCGGTAGCCGGGTCCAGCGGGATCTGGCCGGAGAAGTACACGGTGTTGCCGGCGCGTACGGCCTGCGAGTACGGACCGATCGCGGCCGGGGCGTTGGCGCTGGTGATGATCTGGCGGGACATGGAAGCTCCAGGGAACAAATGTGGGCCCTCCATTGTAGCGCCGGACCCGCCCTCCCGAAGCGACATCCGACGCGGCGGTCGAAGCCGGAACCGATGCCAAAACCGACGCCAAAACCGAAGCCAATAATCTTTGGTAGAGCCGACCGTTGGTCGGCTGGCCTGAAAATGACGAAGACCGTTGGTCGGCTGGCCGGAAAATGACGAAGACGGCTTGCAGGTGTGCGGGCAGCCGACCAACGGTCGGCTCTACGGGGGCGGGGCCGTCATCGCCGCGCGCGGGTCATTGGCGGCGAACCGACTGTACGACCGACAGGCGGCGCAGGCGGCGCATCACTTCGGCCAGGTGGTTGCGGTCGCGGACCTGGATGTTGAATGCCAGCACCGCTGCATTGAAGTCGCGGTCCAGGTAGTCCACGCGCTCGATGTTGGAATGGCTCTGGGCAATCGCCGCGGCCAGCTGGGCCAGCACGCCGGTGCCGTTTTCCACTTCCACCACCAGCGCGGTGTCGTAATCGCCGGACACGGTGGTATCCCAGCCGATCGGTACCCAGCGCTCGGGCGACTTGCGCAGCTCGGCCAGGTTCGGGCAGTCCATCCGATGCACCACGATGCCCTTGCCGGCGGTGTGGTAACCCATGATGTCGTCGCCCGGGATCGGCTGGCAGCAGTTGGCGAAGCTGACCACGCCGCGCTCGCTGCCGTTGATCAGGATTTTCTCCTGCGAATGCCTGGAGTGCGCGCCGCCGCGCAGCTCGGCATAGGCCATGAGCGCCTGCGCAGCCTGGTTGGGCATCCAGTTGCCCAGCGCCACCTCGGCCAGCAGGGCCTCCAGGCGCGGGTACCGGTGCTCGGCCAGGAACGCATCCAGCCGCCCCTTGGGCAGCCGCTCCAGGGAACTGTCCATCGCCTCCAGCGCGCGGTCGAGCATGCGATGGCCCAGCTGCACCGCGTCTTCGTGCTCGAGCTGCTTGAGCTGGTGGCGGATCGCGGTGCGCGCCTTGGAACTGACCACGAACTCCAGCCACTGCGGCTTGGGCGTGGCCGAACGTGCGGTGATCACTTCCACGGTCTGCCCGCTGACCAGCTTGGTGCGCAGCGGCACCAGTTTCTTGTCCACGCGCGAGGCCACGGCCATGTTGCCCACGTCGGTGTGCACCGCGTAAGCGAAGTCCAGCGCGGTGGAGTTGCGCGGCAGGGCCAGGATCTTGCCCTTCGGGGTGAACAGATAGACCTCGTCGGGGAACAGATCGACCTTGACGTTGTCCAGGAACTCCAGCGAAGAGCCGGCCGCCCGCTGCGAATCGATCAGTTCCACGATCCATGCGTGCGCGCGGCTCTGCGCGCTGTTGGGCGAATCCCCGCCGAACTTGTAGGTCCAGTGGGCGGCCACGCCGCGTTCGGCGATCAGGTCCATTTCTTCGGTGCGGATCTGTACTTCGATCGGCGAGCCGTAAGGCCCGAACAGCACCGTGTGCAGCGATTGGTAACCGTTGGCCTTGGGAATGGCGATGAAATCGCGGAAGCGCCCGTCCAGCGGCTTGAAGGTGGCGTGCACCGACCCCAGCGCGTGGTAACAGTTGGGCACGCTGCGCACGACCAGGCGGAAGCCGAACACATCCATGACCTGGTCGAAGGATTTGTTCTCGTCGCGCATCTTGTTGTAGATGCTCCACGGGGTCTTGATGCGGCTGACCAGGCGGTGCTCCAGCCCTTCCTTGGCCAGGCGCTGGCTGAGCTGCACCTCCACCTGCGCCATCGCCTCGCGGCGGACCACCGGCTGGCTGCGGATGTGTTTTTCCAGGATCGCGTGGCGCCAGGGATACAGCGCCTTGAACCCCAGGTTCTGCAGCTCGCTCTTGACCAGGCTCATGCCCAGGCGCTGGGCGATGGGGGCGTAGATCTCCAGCGTTTCGCGGGCGATGCGGCCGCGGGCTTCGCGGCTCTGCGCGCCCAGCGTGCGCATGTTGTGCAGGCGGTCGGCCAGCTTGATCATGATCACGCGCAGGTCGCGCGACATCGCCAGCAGCATCTTGCGGAAGCTCTCGGCAGCCGCTTCCTGGCGGTCGCGGAACTTGAGCTTGTCCAGCTTGGTGACCCCGTCCACCAGCTCGGCCACCGCCTCGCCGAACTCGGCGGCCAGCTCTTCGCGGGTCAGCGGGGTGTCTTCGATGGTGTCGTGCAGGATCGCGGCGATCAGCGCTTCCACGTCCAGGCCCAGTTCGGCCAGCACCTGGGCCACCGCCACCGGATGGGTGATGTAGGGCTCGCCGGACTTGCGGGTCTGCCCGGCATGCGCGGAGGCACCGACTTCCCAGGCACGGCGCAGCAGCGGCAATTGCTCGGGCGGCAGGTAATGCGCTGCGCGTTCGAGCTGGAGGACGTAGTCGGGTACGGCCGCGCCGGGGGGCGAGGCGACCTTGGCAGTGGGGCCTGGGTTCATGCCTGAAAGACTATGCCAGCGGCGGGATAACGGCAAACCTCTGAACAGGGAGTGGCGGCGTGGCGGCGACGACCGAGGCGCGTCATCTGGCCGGGTGGCCGCGCCCAAACGCAGAACAGCCCGCCAAGGCGGGCTGTTCGTGCGACAACGAGCGGATCGCGCAGGCGATCAGTCGTCGTTCTTGGACATGTCTTCGTCGGCAACGACTTCGGCAGCGGCCCATTCCAGTGCTTCACGCTCGGCACGCTCGCGCTCGGCCTTCTCGACTTCGTCGATCAGGGCGTTGTCGATCTTGCGGGCGGCAATTTCGCGCAGCGCCAGCACGGTCGGCTTGTCTTCGGTTTCGCTGTTGTCCAGGGTGGCCTGGACGCCATTGGCCAGCTGACGGGCGCGCTTGGACGCCATCATGACCAGTTCGAAACGGTTGTTCACGACTTCCAGACAATCTTCTACGGTGATGCGGGCCATGCGGGCTCCCGGCAGCCGGTGCGGGCTGCTCAATCGAATGAGGGAAAGGGGACCGATTGTACCGGCGGGGGCTGGACAAAATCAAGCCAACCCGCTAGCACCCTCTTGGGAATCAGTCAGTTAGGGCTGTTCCTGGGTCAGCAGGGCCTGGATCAGCCCGGCGTGGCGGACCTTCTGGGCCTCCCGGCGCAGCCGGCTGGCAGTGAAGATCGCGCACAGCTCGTCCACCGCCGTCTCGAACACCTCGTTGACGATCACGTAGTCGAAGTCGTTGAAGTGCAGCATTTCTTCACGCGCGGCGGACAGGCGCTGGGCGATCACCGCCTCGCTGTCCTGGCCGCGCTTGCGCATGCGGTCCTGCAGGGCCTGCCTGGACGGGGGCAGGATGAACACGGTGACCGTGCCGGGCACCAGCTGGCGCACCTGCTGGGCACCCTGCCAGTCGATCTCCAGCAGCACGTCCTGGCCGGCGGCCAGCTGCGGCTCCACCGACTGCCGCGCGGTGCCCTTCCAGTCGCCGTGCACCCAGGCGTGCTCGAAGAAGTCGCCGGCGGCGATCATCCGCTCGAACTCCTCGGCGCTGACGAAGTGGTAATGCTCGCCGTTGACCTCCCCCGGGCGCGTGGCGCGCGAGGTGAACGAGATCGACAGCGCGATCTGCGGGTCGCGCGCCAGGGTCGCGTTGACGATGCTGCTCTTGCCGGCCCCGGAGGGCGCGGCGACGATGTACAGGGTGCCGCGCGCAGGCGCGCCGGCGGTCGTGGGCTGGCTGCTCATTCGATGTTCTGCACCTGTTCGCGGATCTGGTCGATCAGCACCTTCAGCTCGACGGCGGCATTGGACGTGCGGCTGTCCACGGACTTGGAGCCCAGCGTATTGGCTTCGCGGTTGAACTCCTGCAGCAGGAAGTCCAGGCGGCGGCCGACCGGCTCGCGCTGGGTGAACACCCGGCGGATCTCCACGATGTGGCTGCCCAGGCGGTCCAGTTCTTCATCCACGTCCAGCTTCTGCAACCACATCACCAGCTCCTGCTCGGCCCGGCCGGGATCGACCGGATGCGGCAGGTCGGCCAGGCGCGCGGCCAGCTTGGCGCGCTGGCCCTCGCGGATCAGCGGGATCAGCGTGGTGACCTCGGCGGCGATGCGCTCGACCCCGTCCACGCGCTCCTGGATGGCGGCGGCCAGCTTGTCGCCTTCACGCTCGCGCGCGGCCACGAAGCCGTCCAGGGTGCTCTCCAGCAGGGCCAGGGCCTCGGCCTGCAGCGCGGCGGCATCGACCGCCTCGCCCTGCATCACGCCCGGCACCTGCAGCAGTTCGGTGAAGCTCACCTGCAGGCTGGGGAACCCGGCCGACAACCGCGTGGCCAGCTCGCCGAGCTGGCCCAGCAGCGCGTCGTTGACCACCAGCGCACCGGTGACCTCCGGTGCACGCAGGCGCATGACCAGGTCGATCTTGCCGCGACTGCAGCGTGCAGCCACGCGCTCGCGCAGCTGCGGCTCCAGCGCACGCAGCTCCTCGGGCAGGCGCACGCCCACCTCCAGGAACCGGTGGTTGACCGAGCGCAGCTCACAGGCCAGCGTGCCCCAGCGCGTGGCGCGCTCGCCGCCGGCATAGGCGGTCATGCTTCGAATCATGCGGGTTTCCGGTGCTCTCAAAGTGCAAATGGTACCCTAGCGGTCTTCTCAGAGCCTCCTCGCCTGCCGGTCTCCGGTCCGGGCGCGGCCCTGCATCCCCTGACTTACCGGAAGCCAAGCATGTCCGATCCCCGTCCCAGCGGCCGCCAGGCCGACCAGCTGCGCGAAGTGCGCATCGAGCGCGCCTTCACCCGCCACGCCGAGGGTTCGGTGCTGGTCAGCTTTGGTGAAACCCGCGTGCTGTGCACCGCCAGCGTGGAAAACCGCGTGCCGGGCTTCCTGCGCGGCAAGGGCGAAGGCTGGGTCACCGCCGAATACGGCATGCTGCCGCGCTCCACCCACACCCGCAACGACCGTGAAGCGGCGCGCGGCAAGCAGGGCGGCCGCACCCTGGAGATCCAGCGCCTGATCGGCCGCACCCTGCGCGCCTGCATCGACCGCGGCGCGCTCGGCGAACGCACCATCACCCTGGACTGCGACGTGCTGCAGGCCGATGGCGGTACCCGTACCGCGGCCATCACCGGCGCCTACGTGGCCCTGGTGGATGCGGTGAACTTCCTGCTCAAGCGCGGCGATATCAAGCGCAACCCGATCTTTGGCGCGGTCGCGGCGGTCTCGGTCGGCGTGTATCGCGGCACCCCGGTGCTGGATCTGGATTACGCCGAGGACAGCGACTGCGACACCGACATGAACGTGGTCATGAACGATGGCGGCGGCTTCATCGAGCTGCAGGGCACGGCCGAAGGCCACGCGTTCCGCCGCGACGAGCTGGACGCCCTGCTGGTGCTGGCCGAGAAGGGCATCAAGGACCTGTTCGCGGCCCAGCAGGCCGCCCTGGCCTCGGCATGAGCCGTCGCATCGCCCTGGCCACCCTGGTGGTGGCCGACTACGACGAGGCGATCGCCTGGTACACCGGCAAGCTCGGCTTCACCCTGCTCCAGGACATCGACCAGGGCGACAAGCGCTGGGTGGTGGTCGGGCCGGCCGACGGCAACGCCGCGGCCCTGCTGCTGGCGCGTGCCAGCAACGAGGAGCAGCGCAGCCGGATCGGCAACCAGACCGGTGGCCGGGTCGGCTTCTTCCTGAACACCGACGACTTCTGGCGCGATCACGCCGCCATGACCGCACGCGGCGTGGCGTTCCTGGAGACCCCGCGCGAAGAGGTCTACGCCACCGTAGCGGTGTTCGCCGACCTGTACGGCAACACCTGGGACCTGCTGGAGCCCAAACAATGAAACTGGTCCTGGCCAGCGGCAACGCCGGCAAGCTGAAGGAACTGCGGGCCATGCTCGGCGACCTGCCGCTGCAGATCGTGGCGCAGGGCGAGCTGGGCGTGGCCGACGTGCCCGAGACCGGCCTGACCTTCGTGGAGAACGCGCTGATCAAGGCGCGCCACGCCTGCGCCAGCACCGGCCTGCCCGCGCTGGCCGACGACTCGGGCCTGATCGTGGATGCACTGGACGGCGCGCCCGGCCTGTACAGCGCGCGCTATGCCGGCAGCCCCACCAACGATGCGGCCAACAACGCCAAGCTGCTGGAGGCCCTGCGCGAGGTGCCGGCCGAGCGCCGCAGCGCCCGCTTCCATGCGGTGATCGTGCTGCTGCGCCATGCCAACGACCCGCAGCCGCTGATCTGCGAGGGCAGCTGGGAAGGCGTGATCCTGGACGAACTGCGCGGCAGCCATGGGTTCGGCTACAACCCGCTGTTCCTGGACCCGACGCATGGGCTGACCGCAGCGGAGATGGAACCGACGCAGAAGAACGCCATCAGCCACCGCGCCCTCGCCCTGCAGCTGCTCAAGCAGAAACTGCCCGCCCTGCTGTGATGCCCACCCCGATGATGTCTGGAGAGCCGGCCCGCGGCCGGTGCTACCGTTGAACGCCATGGCCCCGCCACACGACCACTGCACCCATCTGCCGGGCGAACACTGCGCCGGCGACCACGACCACGACCACGGCCCGCGGCTGATCCCGCCGCCGCTGGCGTTGTACGTGCACCTGCCGTGGTGCGTGCGCAAATGCCCGTACTGCGATTTCAACTCGCATGCCGCCAAGGGCGAGCTGCCGTTCGAGGCCTACATCGACGCGCTGATCCGCGACCTGGACCAGGACCTGCCGCTGGTCTGGGGCCGGGTGGTGAGCAGCGTGTTCTTCGGCGGGGGCACGCCCAGCCTGTTCCCGCCGGAGGCGATCGACCGTTTCCTGCAGGCAGCCTCGGCACGCCTGCGCTTTGCGCCCAACCTGGAAGTGACCCTGGAAACCAACCCGGGCACCGCCGAGCACGGCCGCTTCGACCGCTACCGCGCCGCCGGGGTCAACCGGATCAGCTTCGGCATCCAGACCTTCAACGACGCCGCGCTCAAGCGCCTGGGCCGCATCCACGACAGCGGCGAAGCCGAGCGCGCGGTCAAGCTGGCCCAGGATGCCGGCTACGACAATTTCAACATCGACCTGATGTATGCGCTGCCGGAGCAGACCCTGGCTCAGGCCGAGCACGACCTGGAGCGCGCCTTCGCCCTGCAGCCCACGCACATGTCGCACTACCAGCTCACCCTGGAGCCCAACACCGTGTTCTTCGCGCGGCCGCCGCAGGGCATCCCCGACGAGGATTCGGCGTGGGACATCCAGGAGCACTGCCAGGCGCTGCTGGCCGGGGCCGGCTACGCCCAGTACGAGGTGAGTGCCTACGCAAAGCCTGGCCGACAGAGCGCGCACAACCTCAATTACTGGCGCTTCGGCGACTACCTGGGGATCGGTGCCGGTGCCCACGGCAAGATCAGCAGCGGCGCCGAGCAGCACGTGCTGCGCCGCTGGAAGCACAAGCACCCGCAGACCTTCATGGACGCGGCCGGCACCCTCGCGGCGATCGGCGGTGACGATGTCATCGACGCCCAGCGCCTGCCGTTCGAGTACATGCTCAACCTGCTGCGCCTGCATGAAGGCTTCACCCTGAAGGACTTCGAATCGCGCACCGGGCTGGCGCGCGCGGCCATCGCCGAGCCGTTGCAGGCGGCGATCGCGCGCGGCTGGATGACGCTCGACGGCGAGCACGCCCGGCCCACCGAGCTGGGCCGGCGTTTCACCAACGACGTGGTCGAGCTGTTCCTGCCGTAACGCCGGCCGGGATCCCCTGCCGGCTGTAGGGGGATCCCTTCTGGCGGCGGCAGGGCGAAAACGTTAGATTCTGTGCTCTCAGGGGAGCCGGAACTACAACGGATGTCTGCGTCCGCACCGTCAACGTCCCACGCCGATCCGGCCCGTTTCGCCAACGTGGCCGCGCCCGCGCGCGTGCGCCGCCTGCTGGCCGCCCTGCACGGGCTGGCCGCGCAGACCCTGGCCAACCCGCTCAAACTGACCATCGTGGAGCTGGAACGCGAGCTGTTCCGCGACGCCGAGCGCGCGCGCAACAGCCAGATCCAGGCCGACATCTACGCCCAGACCCGGCGCCTGCACGAGATCAACGCCCAGTTCGCACCGTGCTTCCTGGAGGAGCTCGGCGACATCCTGGCCAACCTGCGCCAGCCCCGCGTGCGCCATGCCCCGGCCACCGCGCAGGCGTCGATGACCGCCACCACCCTCACCCTGGTGGCCGACACCGACATCGACCGGGACATCGTGCTGGTGGATATCATCCGCCGCGAATCGCAGCGCTCGGCCAGCGCCCTGCAGCTGCTGGGGCAGCGCTTTGGCGTGCTGGCGGCTGGCCCGGAGTTCGATGTCGAGGACATGCCGTTTGGCCCGCACGTGCTGTGCCGGATCGTGCGCGGGCTCGGCGAGCGCTTCGAGCTGGGGCTGGAGACCCAACTGGCGCTGTACCGGGTGTTCGACCGCCAGCTGATCGACCGCCTCGGCGAGCTGCTCGAGCGCGCCAACATCCTGCTCGGCCATGAAGGCATCCTGCCCGGCCTGGTCTATACCCCCTACCTGGCGCGCTCGGCCACCACCCGACGCATCGTCACCGGCCCCGAGCGCGCCGCCGCCCCGCGTGAGGGCGGCAAAGTGACCCGCCCGCTGACCGGCTGGAGCGGCTCGGCCCCTGGCGGCAGCAGCTGGGCGGCGATGACCAGCGAGGCGATGGGCGACCTGCCCGCCTCGCTGCGCCCGCCCGCGGTCGATACGCCTGCCGCTACGGCAGCACCGGCCACGGCGGCCAGCGCGGAGGGCGGCACGGGCGCGCCGCAGGACCTGGCCGCACCGGCGATGTCGGCCCTGCACCAGCTGCTGGGCGCGGCACGCCACGCCAGCGCCGGGGGCATTCCTGGCACGCCCGGTGTGGCCGGGACGCCGGGCAGATCGGACG
>DJBL01000003.1:394-65161 GCA_002435595.1 Stenotrophomonas maltophilia | reverse complement strand
CTCGGCGCGCGCGCCGGGCACACGGGTGCGGCGCCGTTCCACCGCCGGGGCCAGGTCACGCGGGATCGCGCCGGCCTCGCCGAATACCGCAATGCCGATCACGCCGATGTTGTCCGGGCGCCCGGTGCGGCCGGCGTAGCTGCGGCCGGGCGAGGTGAACACGAACTGGGCCACTTCCTCGGACGACTTGCGCCAGCCATGGATGTCGGCGGTCTGCCAGGGGTTGAGCACGTAGCCGGTCTGCCCGGGCGCGGCGACCTCGCCGGTGATCGCGTTCAGGCCGTCCACCGAGACCACCACCAGCACCCGCTCGGCGCTGCCATTGCGCAGCCGCACGCTGTAGCGGTGCCCCTTCTCGCCGGCGATCCAGCGTTGGCCACCGTCGCGGTACTGGGGCAGCGCGCCGTCGCCATCGCGGTCGATGATGGTCAGGTGGACCGGGCCGCTGGGTGTGTGGGGCAGGGGCATCGGGCGGAAGCCGCACAGGGCCAGCACGGCGAACAGGGTCAGGATCAGGCGTTTCATGGCAGCGCTCCGCGATGGGGTGATCGGTTCAACGGCCCGGGCGTTGCAACGGGGTTGCGCCGGGGCAGGTAAACTGGGGCGGTTCACCTGTCCGTAATGATCCCCCACATGACCACCCGCGTTCTTACCGGCATCACCCCCTCCGGCACGCCCCACCTGGGCAACTATGTCGGCGCCATCCGTCCGGCCATCAGCGCCAGCCAGGCCTCGGACATCGAGAGCTTCTTCTTCCTGGCCGACCTGCACAGCCTGATCAAGGCGCAGGAGCCGGAGCGGACCCAGCGCTCGACCCTGGAAATCGCGGCCAGCTGGCTGGCGTGCGGCCTGGATCCGGACAAGGTGTGGTTCTACCGGCAGAGCGACATCCCCGAAACCACCGAGCTCATGTGGTTCCTCACCGCCATCGCCAGCAAGGGCATCCTCAACCGTGCCCACGCCTACAAGGCGGCCGTGGACAAAAACCGCGAGGAGCAGCAGGACGAAGACGCCGGGATTAGCGCGGGGCTGTTCATGTACCCGGTGCTGATGGCCGCCGATATCCTGATCTTCAAGGCCAACCGGGTACCGGTGGGCCGCGACCAGATCCAGCACATCGAGATGGCGCGCGATTTTGCCCAGCGCTTCAACCATGTCTACGGCAAGGAGTACTTCCCGTTGCCGGAGGTGGTGATCGACGAACAGGTGGCCACGCTGGCCGGCCTGGACGGCCGCAAGATGAGCAAGAGCTACCACAACACCATTCCGCTGTTCGCCCCGCGCGCTGAGCTGAAGAAGCTGGTGTTCTCCATCCTCACCGATTCGCGCGCACCGGGCGAACCCAAGAGCACCGAGGGGTCGGCGCTGTTCCAGATGTACCAGGCCTTCGCCAGTGCCGAGCAGACGGCCGCGTTTGCCCAGGCCTTCGCCGAGGGCATCAGCTGGGGCGATGCCAAGCAGCAGCTGTTCGAGCGTATCGACGCCGAGCTGACCCCGCTGCGTGAGCGCTACGACGCGTTGATGGCCGAGCCGGAGAAGATCGAGGCGCTGCTGCGCCGTCGCGGCCAGCAGCTGCGCGAGCAGTACGCGATCCCGCTGCTGAAGGAACTGCGCCACGCGGTGGGGCTGCGCGACCTGTCCAGCGCCGGTGACATCGCCGGCGATGCCAGCACCGAGGCGCGCGCGGCACCGCCGCTGTTCAAGCAGTACCGCGAGAAGGACGGCCGCTTCTACTTCAAGCTGCTGGCCGGTGATGGCAGCCTGCTGATCCAGAGCGAAGGCTTCGACTCGCCGCGCGATGCCGGGCAGCTGATCGGCGTGCTCAAGCAGACCGAACACGGTGACGGCCTGCAGAGCGAGCTGTTCAAGCTGGACGCCGAAGTGGACGTGGTGCTGGCCGCGCTGCAGGAACTGCGCGCGCAGGCCTGAACGAGGCAGGTACCGGCCCACGGTCGGTACCTGACCGGGGCGGGCGCAGGGCGATGCCGATCCCCGCCGCTAACGCCGGCCCGCAACCAGCGCCGCCAGGCATCGGCCGTGGGTCGATGCGCGCTTGCTGCATGGCATGATGCGGGCATCCTGAAGGGGAGACTGCGATGGCCTGGTTGTCGTTGTTGTTGTTCCTGCCCTGGTTCGTGTTGCTGGGCGCCCTGTACTGGCTGTTCCCGCGGCAGCCGCGCGATGCGGCGCGCCGCGGCTTCGATGCGGTCGCGCTGCTGATGGCCTTCGTGCTCAGCAGCGTGGCGATGCTGTGGGGCCACCATGTCGGCGTGGTCCAGTCCGATGCCGGACCGATCTGGCGCCAGGTGCTGGCGGTGCTGTACGCCTACGGCGCATTCCTGGCAGTGCTGGTGGCCGCGATCCTGCTGCGCGGCATCTGGCTGGCACGGCGTGCGACCAAAGCCGCATCGAAGCCGGTGCGCGGATCGTCCTAGACTGGGACGGACTCCGCCAGGGATGAACCGATGCCCGTCGACCCCAGCATCCATACCATCGATACCGCGTTCATGCGCCGCGACGATTTCGACGCGGCCTACCTGGTGGTGGAAAACGGGCGCGCGGCGTTCATCGACTGCGGCACCGGCCTGGCCGTGCCGGCGATGCTGGCCGCACTGGCGCGCACCGGCCTGGAGCCTGGCGCGGTGGACTGGCTGATCCTCACCCACGTGCACCTGGACCATGCCGGCGGCGCCGGCCTGCTGATGCAGCAGCTGCCCAACGCGCGCCTGCTGGTGCACCCGCGCGGTGCGCCGCACATGCGCGATCCCACCCGGCTGATCGCCGGGGCCACCGAGGTGTATGGCCAGGCCGAGATCGCGCGCAGCTACGGGCCGATCCTGGCGGTGGCGGGCGACCGCGTGATCGTGGCCGAAGATGGCCACCGCGTCGACCTGGCCGGGCGCGAGCTGCTGTGCCTGCACACCCCCGGCCATGCCCGCCACCATCTGTGCGTGTGGGACGCGCGCAGCCGCGCCTGGTTCACCGGCGATACGTTCGGGCTGTCCTATCGCGAGCTGGACAGTGCGCGCGGCGCCTTCATCGTGCCTACGTCCTCGCCGGTGCAGTTCGAGCCGGAGGCGCTCAAGCACTCGATCGCGCGCCTGCTGGGCTACGCGCCGCAGGCGATGTTCCTCACCCATTACGGCCGGGTCCAGGACGTGGGCCGGCTGGGCGCGGACCTGGTGGAGCTGATCGATGCGATGGTGGAGATCGGCCGCCAGTGCGATGCGCGCCCTGACCGCCACCGCTGCCTGGTGGCGGCGCTGACCGCGTTGTACCTGGAACGCGCGCAGGCCCATGGCTGCCCGCTCGACGATGCGGCGGTGACCCGCGTGCTGGCAATGGATATCGAGCTCAATGCGCAGGGCCTGGCCTGCTGGCTGGACCGCGACCGCCGCTGAGGCGCCCGCTGGCAGTGCGCGGTCATGCAGGTGTCACGTTACACTCGCAGGCCCCTGCTTTCCGTCCTGGTGTCTGCCGTGAATCCGATGCGCATGCTGCTGCTGTCGTCCTGCCTGTTCGTGGGTGGCCTGGCCCACGCGGCCAATGACCTGCCCGGCGGCGGCATCGATCCGCAGGCGCTGTCGCGGCATGTGCGTATCCTGGCCTCGGACGAATTCGAAGGGCGCGCGCCGGCGACCGCGGGCGAAGAGCGCACGGTGCAGTACCTGATCGAGGAATTCCGCAAGTACGGGCTGCAGCCCGGCGGCGTGGATGGCAGCTGGGTGCAGCCGGTGCCGATGGTGCGCGCGCAGGTCGATGGGCCGGTGCGTGCGCAGTTGCGCCAGAACGGCAAGGCGCGCGCCTTGGCCAACGGCGAGGACGTGACCCTGCAGAGCCTGCGCCCGCAGCAGGCGGTGGACATCCGGAACGCGCCGCTGGTGTTTGTCGGCTACGGCATCGATGCGCCCGAGCGCCATTGGAACGATTACAAGGACGTGGACCTGCACGGCAAGATCGCCGTGGTGCTGATCAACGACGCCGACTTCCAGGCCGACCAGCCCGGCGCGTTCGATGGCAAGGCGGTGACCTACTACGGCCGCTGGACGTACAAATTCGAAGAGGCCGCGCGGCGCGGCGCGCAGGGCGTGCTGATCGTGCATGAGACCGCGCCGGCTGCCTATGGCTGGGCCACGGTGAAGAGCTCGGGCACCTCGCCGCTGTTCGACATCGAGCGCACCGCCGAGCAGGCGCTGGCCCAGCACGTGCCGGTGCGTGGCTGGATGCAGCGCGGGTTGGCCGAGCAGCTGTTCCGCGATGCCGGCCTGGATTTCGATGTGGAAAAGCGCAAGGCGATGACCCCGGCATTCAAGCCGGTGGCCTTGGGCGATGCGCAGTTGTCGGTCAGTTTCAAGGTCAAGCGCGAGCAGGTGGTGACCCGCAACGTGGTGGCCAAGCTGCCCGGCGGCGCGCATGCCGATGAGGCGGTGATCTTCTCCGCGCACTGGGATGCCTTCGGGATCGGCCAGCCCGATGCCAAGGGCGACCGCATCCGCCGCGGCGCGATCGACAACGCCACCGGCGTGGCCACCGTGCTGGAGCTGGGCCGGGTGTTCGCCGCCGGCCCGCAGCCGCAGCGCACGCTGTACTTCGTGGCGCTCACCGCCGAGGAAAAGGGCCTGCTGGGCGCCAGCTACTACGCGGCCCACCCGCTGGCGCCGCTGGACAAGACCGCCGCGGTCATCAACATCGAAATGTTCAGCCCCGATGGCCCCACCCGTGACATCGCCTCCTGGGGCAAGGGCCGGGTGTCGCTGGAGGGCGACCTGGAGCGCGTGGCCAAGGCGCGCGGCCGCAGCTACTCGCCGGACCCGAACCTGGAAGCCGGCTTCTTCTACCGCGCCGACCACTTCGCCTTCGCCCGCCTGGGCGTGCCGGCGATCACCATCGGCCCGGGCCTGGACATGCTCGAGGGCGGCGTGGAGAACGGCCGCAAGCTGCGTGATGCCTACTTCGCCGCGTGCTACCACCAGGCCTGCGATGCGTGGACCCCGAGCTGGGATGCCAGTGGCCACGCCGCCGACACCCTGCTGGTCTACGACCTGGGCGCGGAGCTGGCCAACAGCCGGCGCTGGCCGCATTGGGAAGCGGGCTCGGAGTTTGGCAAGGTGCGCGAGCAGAGCGAGTCGGCGCGCCGCTGAGCCGGCTCAGCGCCGGCGAGGTCCGCGGCGCGGCAACGGGTTGGCCGGGCGCGGTGGCCGCGCGCTGCGCAGCAGCGCCCAGGCCGCTACCAGCAGGGCGATGGCGATGGCCCCGTGCATGCCCTGCTGCACGCCGAAGTGCACCGGGGACTGCTCCTGCCAGAGCCAGCGTGGCGGGCCGCGCACGCTCAGCTCGGTGACTCCCCGATAAGCCGCCAGCCCGATCCGGAGCAGGATCCAGGCGGCCAGCCCGTGCAGGGCGATGCCGGCATACAGCTGGGCACGCCCCGCGCGTGCATGGCGCCATTGCCGATACCCGGCAAACGCGGCCAGCAGCGTCGCGCCGAGGATGAGCAGGCGCAGCCCCTGGTCCACCGGCTTCACCCACGGGCGCAGGGCCTGGTCGCGCTGTTCCAGCTGCTGGCATGCCCGGACGTGCTCGGGGGGCGGTGTAAACGGCAGCCCCGCCTCACGGCCCGGGTAGCGGTCGGGCACCGGCTGGCCGGCGCGGCATTCGCGGGCCAGCGCCGCGGCGGGCAGGGCAAGGCCCAGCCACGCCACCATCATCAGGATCCATCCACGCACCCGTCGCTTCCTCTGCTTGCCACGCCAGCGCCCGGGGCATGCTGCGCGCGGGCGGGAGGCAAGGATACCCGAGCCGTTGCCGGCCCCGCCGTGCGGGTCGTCGCAACGACCCGCAGGCGCGCCCTGCTCAGGGATGGGTGCGGGTGCCGTCCAGCCAGTTGGGGCCCTTGTTCTTCAGGAAGAACACGTACACCACCAGCGATACGGCGATCACCGCGGTCACGTAGATCGCAAACGAGGTGACGTGGCCGGTCTTCAAGGCGGCCTGGTACAGCAGCGGCGCGGTGCCGCCGAACAGCGAGTTGGCCACCGCATAGCCGAAGCCCACGCCGAGGGCGCGCACATGGGTGGGGAACAGCTCGGCCTTCACCACCGCGTTGATCGAGGTGTAGCCGGTGAGGATGACAAAGCCGATCGCCAACACCACAAAGGCCATCAGCGGGTCGTGCTGGTTGGGCAGTTCGGTGACCAGGTACCAGCTGTACAGCACGCCGCCCACGCCGAAGAACACCAGCAGGCTCTTGCGCCCGACGATGTCCGACAGCCAGCCGCCGATCGGCTGCAGCACCATCAGGAAGGTGAGCACGCCCAGGTTGATCAGGGTGCCGGTCATGACGTCATCGCCGGCAAAGGCGCTCTGGATCATCTTGGGCCCGTTCACCGAGTAGGTGTAGAAGGCCACGGTGCCGCCGGCGGTGATCAGGAAGCACAGCAGCAGCGGGCGCCACTGGTGTACGAACAGCTCGTACATCGAGCCGGAGGCCTTGGCGCGCCCTTCCTTGGCCGCTTCGATGGAGTCCTCGCCCAGCGATTCGTCCATGCTGCGGCGCAGCCAGAACACCACGATGGCGGCGATGCCGCCGATGCCGAAGGCGATGCGCCAGCCCCACTCGGAGATCTGCGGCTTGTCCCAGAAGCTGAGCATGCCCAGCAGGGTCAGCTGCGCCAGCACGTGGCCGCCGACCAGGGTGACGTAGTGGAACGAGGACAGGAAGCCGCGCCGACCGGGGATGGCGGCCTCGGACATGTAGGTGGCGCTGGTGCCGTACTCGCCCCCGGTGGCAAAGCCCTGCAGCAGGCGCGCGAACAGCAGGATCACCGCGGCCCAGATGCCGATCTGCGAGGCGGTGGGGGTGATGGCGATCAGGAACGAACAGCCGGCCATTACCGTGACCGAGACGGTGAGCGCCAGGCGGCGGCCGTAGCGGTCGGCGAAACGACCGAAGTACCAGGCCCCGATCGGGCGCATCAGGAAGGTGGCGGCGAAGATCGCCCACACGTACATGGTGGAGTTCTTGTCGGCGGCCGAGAAGAACTGGGACTCGAAGTAGACCGCGAACACCGAGTAGACGTAGACGTCGTACCACTCGACCAGGTTGCCGGCCGAGCCTTTGAGGGTGTTGGAGATCGAGCGCCGCAGCGCGGCGCGCTCAGGGTGTACGGCGGCGGAGGGGGTGACAGTGCTCATGCAGGAAGGGTGTCCTCACGGGGAAACGGTGCGGGTGGGCCAGGGCCGCCACGGCGGCGCCCGGGCGCTGGCGGCCTTCCTGGCATCACAGCGCATGGGCATGAGGGTAACCATTTCATGCGACAGGATGCGTGAGCGGATACAGCTTGCCGATTTCCACGCTGATCCGGACGTCGCAGTGGCCTAGAATCCGTGTTCCCCCGGATGGTGGTGTGCCATGTCTTCACCTGAACCCACAGCGGCTGCTCCCCGGAGCGGCCTTGTCGTACTGGCCTTGTTGCTGGTGTACGTGGTCTGGGGGTCCACCTACCTGGGCATCCGGCTGGCGCTGGAAGGCGGGGCGCTGCCGCTGACGATGGTGTCCGGCGCCCGCTTCATCATTGCCGGGTCGCTGATGTATGCGGTGCTGCGCTGGCGCGGGATGCCGGCGCCGACCCGGCGGCAGTGGCGCAACCTGGCGATCATGGGGCTGACCATGCTGGTGCTGGGCAACGGCATGGTGGTGCTGGCCGAGCGCACGGTGTCCTCGGGGCTGGCCGCCACGGCGGTGGCCTCGGTGCCGCTGTGGATGGCGCTGTTCGGGGCGATGCGCGGCACCCACGCCAGCCGTGGTGAATGGCTGGGCATCGCGATCGGTTTCCTGGGCGTGGTCTGGCTCAATGCGGGCAGCAGTCTGACGGCCTCGCCGCAGGGGCTGATCCTGCTGTTGATCGCGCCGATCGGCTGGGCGTTCGGCTCGGTGTGGGCGCGTGGGCTGGACCTGCCCAACCCCTTCATGACCGCGGCCGGGCAGATGCTGTGCGGCGGGGTGATGCTGGTGGCGCTGGGGCTGGCCACCGGCGAGCGGCCCACTACCTGGCCGAGCATGGATGGCCTGCTGGCAGTGGCCTACCTGTGCGTGTTCGGCTCGATCGTGGCCTTCACCGCCTATGTGTGGCTGCTGCACAACGTGCGCCCGGCGCTGGCGGCCAGCTACGCCTACGTGAATCCGGTGATCGCGGTGATCCTGGGCGCGATCATCGGCCACGAGCACTTCGGCGCGCATGACCTGCTGGCCATGGCGGTGATCCTGGCCGGCGTGGTGGTGCTGACCCTGGCGCGGACGCGCGCGAAATGAGCACGCTGCCGCAACACACCCTGCAGGAGCAGCGCCGCGGCCTGGCGATCACGGCCTTTACCTTCACCCTGTGGGGGCTGGTGCCGGTGTACTGGCACCTGCTCAAGGCGGTGCCGTCGCAGCAGATCATCGCCCACCGGATCATCTGGAGCACGGTGCTGGTGGTGGCCTGGCTGCTGCTGAGCGCGGGCACGGGCTGGTGGAAGGCGATCGCCGCGCAGAAGCGGGCGTTGCCGACGCTGGCGCTGAGCAGCGTGGCGATCGCGTTCAACTGGGGCCTGTACATCTGGGCGATCAACGCCGGGCACGTGATCGAGACAAGCCTGGGCTACTTCATCAACCCGCTGGTAAGCGTGGTGCTGGGGGTGGTGGTGCTGAAGGAGCGGCTGCGCGGCCTGCAATGGCTGGCGGTGGCCTGCGCGGCGCTGGGGGTGGCCTGGCTGACGATCGATGCGGGGAGGCCGCCGTGGATCGCGTTGGGGCTGGCCTGTTCGTTTGGTCTGTACGGGCTGCTGCGCAAGATGATCTCGGTGGACCCGGTGGCAGGCCTGGGGGTGGAGAGTCTGTATCTGTTCCTGCCGGCGATCGGCTTTGCGCTATGGAGCGAGAACGGGCACGGCGGTGGGTTCTTCAGCGGGTGGGGCTGGCGCAACGATGCGCTGCTGATCTTCGGCGGTGCGGTGACGGCGTTGCCGTTGATCGGGTTTGCGTACGGGGTGAAGCGGATTCCGCTGTCGCTGGTCGGGATCCTGCAGTACATCGCGCCGAGTATCGGTTTGCTGTTGGGCGTGTTCTTTTTCCGCGAGCCGTTCGATACGGCCAAGGCGGTGGGCTTCGCCGCGATCTGGACCGGGCTGCTGCTGTTCATCGGCGACAGTGTGTGGCGGTCGCGGCGGGGGTGAGGGGCTTTTTTTAGAGGCTTGAAGGGCGCAAAGCGCACAGCCCTGGTTGGCGCGTGCGACGGGCTGGGCGGGGCTGGCTGGGCTCGCGGGACACGCCGCAAGTCCCGCTCCGCGGCCCGGCCCAGCCGCTGGTGGCTGTGCGTTCAGACGCATGCGAGGCTATGCCTCGCAAGCAATGCGCCTTCACCCCTGTAGGCTCCGCCACCGCATCCATGCGGTGGAGGGTCCCGCAATCCCGGCCAGCCCCACCTCCGATGGTTGATCGGTGGCCAAGGGTAAGCGGAGCACGCGGCACAAGCGGGACAAGCAGGGCAAGCAGGGCAAGCGGGGCAAGCCTGCCAGGCACGGGCAACTGTCGATACGAGGTAGGGTCGGTTCCCAAACGACTGCCGGTAGGGTTGGTCGGCGCGGCGAACGCATGCTGCCTACCGAAGAAGGCCCTGGGCAAGCCACTGCCACCAGCCCAGCCGATAAACACACGGGCTCACACTGCTTTCGCTCTTGGCTTCTCCATAAAAAAGGCGGCGCCCGAGGGCGCCGCCTTACTTCCATTCAACGGCTTGGAGAGAGTAAGCCGTGGATCAGAAACGCTGCTGGTACTTCATGTACATGTAACGACCGATGTCGAAGCCACCGTAATAGGTGAAGCTGCTGTTCGGCTGGCTGTACATGATCGGACCCTGGTGGTCGAACACGTTGTTGATGCCCATCGACACCGTGCCATTCCACGGCAGGATGTAACGCATCTGGATATCGTGGAAGGTGTTCGAACCCACCTTGTTGATGCCCTGGTTGCCCGTGTACGGCGAGCTGAAGCCCGGGTTGCTGCACTCGGTCGCATAGGCGCAGTTTTCCTGCATGCTCGAGTAATAGCGTGCCGTCCAGCCCAGCCCGACGTTGCCGTACTGCCAATCCAGGTTCAGGTTGGAACGCACGCGGAAGTTGCCTTCCCAGCCTGCGTACTGGCGCACCGGCGTGGTGTCGGCGTTGTCATTCTTGCGTTCCAGGTAATCCACGTACGTGGTGTTCCAGGACACGGAGAACTTGCCGATCGCCAGCTCCGGCAGGCGGTAACGCACCGCGATGTCGTAGCCTGCCGTTTCCTGGTAACCGGCGTTGAGCAGCGTGCGGTCCAGTGCGCTCACCTGACCGATCGTCCTGCCCGAGCGCGAACGCGTGAAGCGGTTGCACGCCGCTTCCACGCCCTGCACGTAGCACTGGTTGAGCATGTCCGTGGCCGACTCACCCACGATCACGTCGTTGATGCGGATCTTCCACCAGTCCAGGCTCAGGTCCAGCCCCGACACGAACTCCGGGCTGTACACCAGGCCCACCGTCCAGGTCTTGGCCGTTTCCGGCTTCAGCGCCTCGTTGGAGCCGGAGGTGAAGTCGGTGCCACCCTGCTGGCCCGGCACCGTGGCCGGATTGCCATCGGCCGCCAGCTGGCGGAAGTTGGCCGGCACGCCGCCGGCGCGGCAACGCGCCTGCACCTGCGCATTGCTGGCCGCCGCACCGAAGGTGGTGTCGCACGGATCGGTGTACGAATCACGCGTGGTGACCGTACCGCCGTACAGGTTTTCCACCGTCGGCGCACGGAAGCCGGTGCCGTAGGTGGCGCGCACCAGCAGGCTGTCGATCGGCTTCCACTTCAGGCCGAACTTGGTGTTGGTCGTGGAACCGAAGTTGTTGTAGTCCGAGTAACGACCGGCCACGTCCAGCGACAGCTCGCGGGCGAAGGCCATGTCCGCCAGCAGCGGCACCTGCAGTTCCAGGTAGGCTTCGTTGAGCGCGTAGTCGCCACGGGTCGGCTGGCCGCTGGTGCCGGCGATCTGGCCGTTGCGCACCATCAGGTCCGGGTCGTAGCTGGCTTCTTCGCTGCGGTGCTCAAAGCCCATCGCGCCCATGATGTCACCGGCCGACAGGCTGAACAGCGAGCCGGAGATGTTCGCGCTGGCCACCTTGGTGGTGCTCTGCATCTTGTCGGTGAAACGGGTGAACAGGTAGTCCTGCACGTCCTGGTTGCCCAGTGCGCCCGGGCCGGTGTAGCCCATCGGGGCCAGCGGGTTCCACGGGGTGCAGCCGGCGATCACGTTGCCGACGCTGCCGCAGTGGGCAACGCCCTGGCCATCGATGAACGACGGGCCGACCGACTGGTTCACGTTCGGCTGGTACATGCTGCCCGTACCGATCCGCTCGCCTTCGTTGCGGTTGTACATGTAGCTCACGTTCCAGTCCCAGTAACGCGAACCGGTTTCGAAGCTGCCTTCCACGCCCACGCTGGCGCGCTTGGTGGTCAGGTTGTTCTCGGTGCCACGCGGCAGCTCTTCGGTGCGGTGGGCGAACGCCACGTCACGGCCGAACGGGTTGAACGCGCTGTCCTTGGACAGCAACGCGCGGCCGCCGGTGCTCTGGTACGGGTAGCCGGCCAGCTGCTTGGTCGACTCGCGCTCGGTGTACAGCGCGTCGGCGACCAGGCGCAGGTTGTCGTTGATCGAGAACCCGCCGTTGGCGAACACCGACTTGCGCTGCAGCCCGGTGAGCAGGCTCATGTTGGTCTTGGTGTTGGCGTCGTTGGCCTTGTCGGCCGGCACGAAGTTGCCCAGCTCGGTCGGGTCGCCGCCCGGGCCCACGCTCAGGTTCCTGCCATCAACGGTGGCATAGCCCCACGGGGTGACGCCGCTCAGGCCGTCGGTCGGGTGGCGGGGACCGTTCGGGTAGGCGGTGAACTCGCGGGCGCCGCCGAGGATCGGATCTTCGTCGGAGTATTCGCCGCCAACGGTGACCCAGCCGCGGTCGAAGGTCTTGCCGAAGGTGGCGCTGTAGCTGGTCTTCTGGCCGTCGCCTTCGCTGTACTGGCCGACGTAGGCGTTGACTTCAGCGCCATCGAAGTTCTTGCGGGTGATGATGTTGACCACGCCGGCGATCGCGTCCGAGCCATACAGCGCCGAGGCGCCGTCGGTCAGCACTTCCACGCGGTCCACGATCGAGGACGGGATGGAGGCCAGGTCGGAGTAACCGGCGGCGCTCACGCCCATGCGGCGGCCGTCGATCAGCACCAGGCTGCGTTCCGGGCCCAGGTTGCGCAGGCTGACGTACATGCCGCCGAAGTCGCGACCGGACTCCAGCGAGTTGGCGCGGCTCATGCTCGGCGCACCGGCGGCGGTGACGTCCTGCAGGATGTCGGCGACGTTGACGTAGCCCTTCTTTTCGATCTCGGCGCGATTCAGCGCGACGACCGGCTGGGCGCTCTCGACGCTGGCCTGGCGGATGCGCGAACCGGTGATTTCAATACGGTCCAGATTGGTGGTGCCGTCATTGGCGGTCTGGGCGAAGGCAGGGGCACTGCAGCTGGCGACAAGCGCGATGGCAATCGCGTTGCGCAGCGGGTGGGTCTTCAAATACATCCGTGCGATATCTCTTTTCAGTAAAAACAAGCGCCCTTGCGGGCGACGTGGGGACAACATCACGACGCGGGGGGCGGGAGTCTAATGACTTTTCAAAATTTTTACTTTCACTTGAAAGCATAAAAAGCGCTAAAAATGAACGCGCGCTGACAAATTCGCCGGTCGGCGCACTATCTTTTTTCCAGTAGCGAAAAACTCTCGCCGTTCTGGCCGTGCGCGCAGGCAGAGGCACCGATAACGGCGACCGGCCGCGCAACTTGAGCACAGGCAGCCCACCGATGCCCGGCTGAAAAAAAAGAACCGCACGCTTGCGCATGCGGTTCGTGGATTGCTATGTGCGTGCGCGCGTACGTGCGCGCACGCATCGAGTGGTGTGTGGTCAGGTTTCGCGCAGTGCGGTGGTGATCGGCAGCCGCGCCGCACGCAACGCGGGGAACAACCCACCGACCAGGCCGATGCCCAAGGCCCACTTCAAGCCGGTCCACAGCAGCTGCGGGGACACCTGGAACTGGAACACCACCTGGCTGAAATTATTGCCCAGCGTGGAGACGGTGTAGTTGTTGAACACCAGCCACGCCACCAGGCCGCCGAGCACGCCGCCGAGCAGGGCCAGCAGCATCGTCTCCAGCATCACCGCGGTCACCACCGGCAGCCCGCGGAAGCCGATCGCGCGCATGGTGGCGATTTCCCGCGCGCGGGTGGCTACCGCGGCATACATGGTGTTGAGCGCGCCGAACACCGCGCCGATCGCCATGATCGTGCCGATCACCGTGCCCAGGATGCTGATCAGCTTGCTCAGCCCGCCCGACTGCTTGCGGTAGTAGTCCCGGGTGGTCTCCACGTCCAGCTTCAGGCGGGGATCGGCCTCCATCGCCGCCTTGAACTGCTTGAAGCCGGCCGCGCCGTCGGTGCGCACGTTGACCGACTGGTAGGCGCTGCGGTTGTAGGTGGTGGACAGGGTCTGGGTGTCGGCCCACAGCTCCGATTCGTGCACGTCGTTGGAGGCGAACACGCCCACCACCGTCCAGTCCTGCTTGCCCAGCTGCAGGGTCTTGCCGACCTCCAGCCCCTCGAACTGGGCCTGGGCGCCCTTGCCGACCACGATCTCGCGCAGCCCCGGCTTGAACTTGCGGCCCTGCACGATGCGCAGCGTGTCGCGCACCTCCCAGGCCTTGTCGCCCACGCCGCGGAACTGCACGTTGGTATCGCTGTGGTCGCTGCGCGAGAGCAGGCTGATCACCTGCGACAGTTCGGCCGAGACCAGCGGCTTGCCGTCGGCGCCACGGGCCACGCCGGGCAGGCTTTCGATCAGCGGCAACTGGTCGCGCATGATGACCGAGTTGGTTTCGGCCTGCGAACCGCCGCGCAGCACGATGGCCACGTCATCGCTGCCGCTGCGGTCCAGCGTGGCCTTGAAACCATCGCCCATGGCCAGCATCGCCACCAGGACGCCGACCACGCCGGCGATGCCCACCACGATCACCGAGGAGGCGCCCCAGCGCTGCGGCAGGCTGGCGATGCCGATCCTGGCCGCCTCCAGCGACAGCCGCCCGCTGCGGGTCAACACCAGCCAGCCGGCCAGCGCCACCGCCAGGGCCAGCACGGCCGGCCACGGCAGCACGATCCACACGCCCAGGGCGACGGCCAGCAGGACGACGGTCAACACGTTCCACATCCAATGCGTCTTCATGATGGGCTCCTCAGCGTCCGGCCAGTGCGTCGACGATCTTCAACCGCTGCGCGCGCAATGCCGGCAGCAGGCCCACCACCACCCCGATCACCGCCATCAGCCCCACTGCCATCGCCCAGGTCTGCGCGGGCACGCCCGGCAGGCTGATCATGCCCTGGCTGTTGGCGCTGATGGCCGGCATCAGGATCGCCGCCAGGCCCATGCCGATCAGTCCGCCCAGCACGATCAACAGCACCGACTCCACCATCACCAGCACCAGCACCGTGCCGTCCTTGAAGCCCAGCGTCTTGAGGATGGCCAGCTCCGGGATGCGCTCGCGCACCGCCTGGGCCATCGTGTTGCCGGTCAGCAGTACCAGGGTGAAGAACACCGCGGCCATGATCCCGGTGACGATCAGGCCGATATCGGCGAACTGCTTGGCAAAGGCCTGCGAGAACGCCGCTTCGGTCTGCGACTTGGTCTCGCGGTCGGAATTGAGCGACAGCGCATCGATCGCCTGGGCCACGCGCGAGGCATGCGCCGGGTCGTCCAGCTGCACGGTATAGAAGCTGACCTGGTTCTTGATGTAATCGTTGGATTCATCGAAGTAGCTCCAGTGCAGCAGCAGCTGGTTCTCCGCGCCGGCATTGTTGCGGTCCTTGGCACGGTAGATGCCCACCAGCTGCAGCGGCCAGTCGTTGCTGCCCTTGCGCGGGAAGATGGTGGCCTGCATCGGAATGGTATCGCCGAGCTTCCAGCCAAAGCGCTTGGCCAGGGCCTCCCCGACGATGGCGCCGGTACGGGTGTTCTTGAACGCCTCGGCCTGGGCCGGTGGCAGCTCGAACTCCGGATACAGGTCCATGTAGTTGTCCGACACGGAGAAGCTGGGGAAGAAGTTCTTCGGGTCCTGGTAGATACCGCCGAACCACATCGCGTAGTTCACCTTGCGCACGCCCGGGGTGGCTTCGATGTCACGCAGCAGGCGCAGCGGCAGGCTCTGGGTGATGGAGAGCTTGGAGGACACCACCAGCCGCTTGGCGCCCTCGATGGTTTCACCGCCGGAGTTGAAGGCCACGCGCACCGAATCGAGCATGCCAAACAACAGGAACGCGGCCACCACCGAGAGCAGGGTCAGCAGCGTGCGTGTCTTGCTGCGGAACAGCTGGGCCCAGATCAGCGAGAAATACTTCATCGCGGCATCCTCCTCAGTGGCCGGCCGGCGCGCTGGCCAGCTCACCCTTGTCCAGGTGCACCGTGTGGGTGGCGTACTCGGCGGCCTTGGGGTCGTGGGTGACCATGATGATGGTCTTGCCGTGCTCGCGGTTGAGCTGCTGCAGCAGGCCCAGGATCTCCTCGGCCGACTGGCGGTCCAGGTCGCCGGTGGGCTCGTCGCAGATCAGGAAAGTGGGGTCGGAGACGATCGCCCGGGCAATCGCCACGCGCTGCTGCTGGCCGCCGGACAGCTCGTTGGGGCGGTGGCTGCGGCGGTCGGCCAGGCCGACCAGGGTCAATGCGATCTCCGCGTTGCGCCGGCGCTGGGCCGCGCCGAGATGGGTGAGCAGCAGCGGCAGCTCCACGTTCTTCTGCGCGGTCAGCATCGGCATCAGGTTGTAGAACTGGAACACGAAGCCGACGTGGTGGCTGCGCCAGGTGGAGAGCTGGCCGCCGCTCATGCGGTCGATGCGCTCGCCTTCGATCTCGATCTCGCCATCGCTGGGCGTGTCCAGCCCGCCGATGAGGTTGAGCAGGGTGGTCTTGCCCGAGCCGGAGGGGCCCATCAGGGCGACGAAGTCGCCACGCTGGATGTCCAGGTCGATGCCGTGCAGCACCTGCACCTTCTCGGGGCCGCGCTGGTAGGTCTTGGTGATGTTGCGGAGCGAAACCAGGGTCGACATGTGCGGCTCTCCAGGGATCAGGGCGGATCGGGAACGGAACGGCATGCGACGGCACGCGCCCGCATGCGGGGACGGGGGCCGTGGCCGGGCGGGGCGCGGTGGCCGACAGCAGCCATCGCACGCGCCTGCACGGCACCGGTAGCGCACTTGCATGGCATCGCCGCGCCGATACGGCGGCGCCGGCTATTGCTGTTGTTTTTCCACAACCTTGGCGCCGTCGCGGAGTTCGGCCGGCGGGTCCAGCACCACCACTTCGCCGGCGCTCAGCCCCTGGCTGACCTGGCGGTCGGTGTTGAGCGCGGCACCGGCGCTGACCACGCGCTGTTCCACATGCTGATCGTCCTTGACCACGAAGGCGACGGTCTGCTGGCCGCGCTCGACGATGGCGGCGGCCGGCACGCGCACGCCCTTTGGCGCGGCGGCCTGTGCCGGCCGTGCGGCCTCCAGGAAGCTCACCCGCACGCCCATTTCCGGCACGATGCGCGGGTCTTTCACCTTCAGCGCCACGCGCACCTTGACCGTGGCCTTGCCGCGGTCGGCGGTGGGGATGATCGCGATCACCTCGGCCGGGATCTTCCAGTCCGGGTAGGCGTTGAGGGTGGCTTCCACCGGCATCTTCGGCTGCACGCGGCCGATGAACGACTCGCCCACTTCCACCTCGATCTCCAGCGATTCCATGTCCACGATGGTGCCGATGCCGGTGCGGGTGAAGCCACCGCCGGCCGACAGCGGCGAGACGATTTCGCCCGGCTGTGCCGCCTTGGCGGTGACCACGCCGGAGAACGGGGCACGCACGGTGTTGTTGTCCACGCCAAGGTCGGCGATGGCCAGCGCGTCGTTGGCCACCTTGGTATTGCGCTCGGCGGTGCGCAGCTGTGCACGCAGGCTGTCGCGCTGGGAGATGGCCAGGTCGTATTGCGAGCGCGAGACCAGCTGCTGGCCCACCAGGGTCTGCAGGCGGCCGGCCTCGGCATTGGCCTGGGCCACCTGCGCCTGCAGTCCGGCCAGCTGGCTGCGCGCGGCCTCCAGCTGCGAGGCCGACAGGCTGCGCTGCGCGTTGGCATCGATGGGGTCGAGCGTGGCCATGACCTGGCCTTCCTCCACGCGCATGCCTTCTTCGATCATCACCTCGCGCACCTTGCCGGTGATCTTGGCCGAGACCGTGGCCATGCGCCGCGCCACCACGTAGCCGCTGGCATCGAGCACCGAACTGCTGGCCGTGCCCTGCTGGATGGCCACCACCGGCGCGGTGGTCACTTCGATGGCGCGTTGCCGGCCGAATGCGAACCAGCCGATCCCGGCGAGCAGCAGCACGATGAGGATCGCCAGCCCGATCCACCGCCCACGGCGGGGCGAGGACGGCGGCGGCGTGGCCGCCTTGCGGTCGATGCGGAGTTCCTTGAGCAGTTCAGCGGATGCGTTCATCGTGAGTCTGGACGGGGAATCGGGCCGAGTGTGACCGCAACGGCGGTCGCGGGGCAAACCGGCACGGCGCCGGGCGAGGCACAGCATGCCCGGCCACCGGCCGCACCGGCAGTGACAGCTGTCACCTGCTTGCGCTGACGACGGCCACTGGGCTGCCCGCGCCCCCACCGCCACGCTGTGCCGAACCCGTCACGGAGTGCGCCGATGTCCGTTTCTTCCCCGACTGCCCTGGCCTGCCTGCGCGATGCGCAGGTGCGTTACGGTGCGGTCGCCGCCCTGCAGGGCGTGAGTTTTTCGCTGCAGCGCGGCGAAGTGCTGGCGCTGCTGGGTCGCAACGGCGCCGGCAAGAGCACCGCCATTTCGGTGTTGCTGGGCCTGCGCGCGGTGGATGCCGGCCAGGCCGAACTGCTCGGCGGCAACCCGCAGGACCGCGCCAGCCGCGCCGGCATCGGGGTGATGCTGCAGAGCACCGCGTTGCCGCCGGTGCTGCAGGTGGCCGAGCTGATCGAGCTGGCCCGTGCCTGCTATCCCGATCCGCGACCGCTGCAGGAGTGCCTGGCCCTGGCCGGGCTGGCCGAGGTGGCCACGCGCCGTTACGGCCGGCTGTCCGGCGGCCAGCAACGCCGCGTGCAGTTCGCCATCGCGCTGTGCGGGCGGCCGCAGCTGCTGTTCCTGGACGAGCCCACCACCGGCCTGGACATCCAGGCCCGGCAGGCGCTGTGGCAGGCGATCCGGCAGCTGGCCAGCGAAGGCTGCGGCGTGCTGCTGACCACCCACTACCTGGAAGAGGCCGAAGCGCTGGCCCAGCGCGTGGTGGTGATCGAGCAGGGCCGGGTACTGGCCGATGGCCCGCTGGCGCAGTTCCGCCAGCAGCTGGCCCCGCGCCGGATCCGCTGCCGCAGCGCGCTGGATGCGGACGTGCTGAAAACCTGGCCCGGGGTGCGCGAGGTGCAGCGCGATGGGGTGCGCCTGCAGCTGCTGGCCGAACCGGCCGAGCCGGTGGTGGCGCGGCTGCTGGCCGAAGACCCGCAGCTGCAGGAACTGGAAGTACACGGCGGCGGCCTGGCCGACGCCTTCGTCGAACTGACCCGGGAGGCCGCATGAACACCCTGACCAGCGCAGCAACCGCGCAACCGCGTGCGTCCACCTGGCGGATCTACCGCGTCGAAGCGCTGTGCGAACTGCGCCGTGCCTGGCGCACGCCCGCCTTCGCATTGCCCTCGCTGCTGTTCCCGGTGCTGTTCTATGCCCTGTTCGGCATCCTGCTCGGGCGCGGCCACGCGCCGCAGTACCTGCTGGCCACTTACTGCGTGTTCGGTGCGATGGCCCCGGCGCTGTTCGGCTTTGGCGTGCAGCTGGCGCTGGACCGCGAAGGCGGCCTGCTCACGCTCAAGCGCGCGCTGCCGTTGCCGCCGATGGCCCCGTTGCTGGCGCGGCTGCTGATGGCCGTGCTGTTCGCGCTGCTGGTGGCGCTGGTGCTGCTGGGGGTGGCGGCCCTGGCCGGGGTGGGCCTGGCGCCCGCCATGGTGCTGCGGCTGCTGGCCGTCGCCGCCTTCGCCGCGCTGCCGCTGGGCGCGATCGGGTTGTGGATCGGCAGCCACGTCAGCGCCAGTGCGGCTCCGGCGGTGGTCAACCTGGTGTACCTGCCGCTGGCGCTGCTGTCGGGGCTGTGGCTGCCGCTGTCGATCCTGCCGCCGGTGTTCTCCACGCTGGCCCCGCTGTGGCCCACCTGGCACCTGGCCCAGCTGGCGCTCCCGGCGGTGGGTCAGCCGGCGCAGGGCAATGCCGCGGTGCACGTGGCGGTGCTGCTGGCGGTGACCGGCGTGGCGTTGGGGCTGGCCCGGCGCCGGCTGCGCCGGGTCGGGTGAGCGGCGGACGAAACTGGCATGATCGCGCCTGACCGCCCCGCCCTGGAACCGCCCGTGTCATCGCGCTGGATCGCCTCGCTGCTGCGCCCCGCACCGGACTCGTCCGTGGCCGACAACCTGCGCCGCGGCAAGCCGGCCTGGGCCGATGCGGTGCACCTGCTGTGGAGCGGGTGGGTGTTCTTCACCCCGATCTTCGGCACCGGCTACACGCTGCGCTGGCTGTGGCTGACGCTGCTCACCTACCCGGTGTTCCTGGTGCTGTACGGGCGCCTGCTGCTGGCCCCGCGCCACCACGGGCCGCGCTATGCGCTGGCGATGGTGGCGATGGGGCTTTCACTGCTGCCCTGGTACCCCGCAGGCATCAGCTACTTCATCTTCGGCTGCGTGATGCTGCGGGTGTGCCGGGAAACCGGGATCTGGCGCTATCTGGTCCAGCTGCTGGTGCTCAACGCGCTGTTCGTGGGCATTGCGCTGTGGGTGGGGTACCCCTGGCAGCTGGTGGTGTGGATACCGTCGATGGGGCTGATCATCGGCATCATCGTCAACGTGGAGAGCATCAACAAGGACCGCGATGCGGCGCTGCAGCTGTCGCAGGAGGAAGTGCGCCGGCTGGCCGCCACCGCCGAACGCGAGCGCATCGGGCGCGACCTGCACGACCTGCTGGGGCATACGCTGTCGTTGATCACGCTGAAACTGGAACTGTCGCGCAAGCTGTTCGATCGGGATCCGGAGGCCTCGCGCCGGGAAGTGACCGAAGCCGAAGCGATCGCGCGCCAGGCCCTGGCCGAAGTACGCAGCGCGGTCACCGGGATCCGCGCCAGCGACCTGGCCGCCGAGCTGGCCTCGGCGCGCCTGTTGCTGGAATGCCAGCACGTGCACCTGCACTACGCGCCACCGCCGCCGATGCCGCCGGAGGTGGAGCGCGGGTTGTCGCTGGTGCTGCGCGAGGCCGCCACCAACATCGCCCGGCATGCGCAGGCGCACCAGGCCTGGATACGCTTTGAACAGGAAGGGCGCAGCTTGCTGATGGAGATCCGCGATGACGGCCGCGGCGGCGTGCAGGCCGACGGCAACGGGCTGGGGGGCATGCGCGAACGGGCCACTGCATTGCGCGGAACGCTGGTAGTGCAGTCGGTGAAGGGCGAGGGCACCTGCGTGACGGTGCGCGTTCCGCTGCCCGCGGCCACCGCGGCGGTGGCTGCGTTGCCGGTCGACCTGCCACCGGCGCCGTCGCTGCCCGCGGGCGGACCGGCATGATCCGCATCGTATTGGCCGAAGACCAGGCGATGGTGCGCGGCGCACTGTCGGCGCTGCTGGGCCTGGAGCCGGACATCGAGGTGCTCGGCAGCGCCGCCGATGGCGAGGCGGCCTGGCGCATGCTGCAGCAGCTGCAGCCGGACATCCTGGTCACCGACATCGAGATGCCCGGCCTGTCCGGGCTGGAGCTGGCCCAGCGCATCGCGCGCCAGCAACTGCCGATCAAGGTGGTGATCGTGACCACCTTCGCGCGCTCGGGCTTCCTGCGCCGCGCGCTGGATGCCGGGGTGTGCGGGTACCTGCTCAAGGACGCGCCGGCCGAACGCCTGGCCGACGCCCTGCGCCAAGTGCAGCACGGCGGCCGCGCGATCGACCCGCAGCTGGCGCTGGATGCCTGGTCGCAGGCCGACCCGCTCAACGACCGCGAGCGCCAGGTGCTGCGCCTGTCCGGCGACGGCCGCTCGGCCAGTGAGATCGCCACCCAGCTGGGCTTGTCGCACGGCACCGTGCGCAACTACCTGTCCGAGTGCATCGGCAAGCTGGGCGTGGCCAACCGCATCGAAGCGTATCGGCTGGCGCGGCAGAAGGGCTGGCTGTAGGCGAGCGTGATCTGTTGCCGGAGTTGGTGGGTGATAGTACTGCGGATAGGCATGAATACGATGAGGGTGCGGGTAACAGCTCTACGCTGCAACGACGCTGTCCGCCGTCAAGACGCGTTAGAACAGCAGACACCGCAGGCGCCGCATTCATCGGCGCCGCAGCATTTCATCGTGCTGCCCCCGCCATCTCCGCATGAGATGCTGCAGCAGACTGGCGGTGCGCCCCGCGTGGCCGGACTACCCATCTGTGCCGTGTCCTGACAGTGCTGGGCGGCGACGCCAGGGCGAGCGGATGAGCCTTCTGCGCGTGACATCGTACGGGCATGGGAGACGACCTGAATCTCAATCCTGCGGCCGTCCTCCGCGTCGCGCGACGCGGAGGCTGGCATCTTGCCAGCGTGTTGCGGGTCAAGCAGCAGAATCGTATCGAGTAACGGGTGCTCTCCTCTACGGTCTCCTTTCCACAGCGTGGCCTCGAGACTGCTCTGCGAGCCCCGTCCTTCAAGATCCGGCGTCAGGCGTACCTGGAGCAGATAGCCTGGCTCGGTGGATCGTGGTGAGATCTCAATGGATGCGGGAATGCCAGGTTTCAGGCGAAGATTGGGGCTCATCACGACGTGCTCGTCCACCATCACGCGAAGCGACACCGCGTGAGCCGCATCTGCTCGGCCAGATTGTGCGGATGCCGGAAGTCCCATGACAATGCCGAGCAGCAAGATCAGGAATGGTCGGGGGAGAAACGTCATCGCCATCAACTCCAGAACGCTTGGGTGGCGATGAATCTAGTTTCTTCTGGCGTGGGTGTCGGGAACGCCGTTCACAGCCCACGTGTCCGGCGATCAGAGTATTCATTGGATTCTCTGCGATCATCAGCCCTGACAATCGGGTGGCGCTGCGGCGGACGCTAACGAGGTTCATCGGCGCGCCCCGGTCCCTTCGCCATCGCCTGGAATACCCCATCCCGGCGCACCCACAGGTGGAACAGCGCGGCCGACAGATGCACCACTACCGTGGCGAACAGCGCATAGGCCAACAGGCTGTGCGCATTGCGCAGGGCCGCGTACAGCGACGGGTCGTGCGGCACGATCGCCGGCAGGTTGAAGCCGGACCACATCACGATCGGGTAGCCCCCGGCCGACAGCATCGACCAGCCCACCAGCGGCATTGCCAGCATCAGTGCGTACAGCACCCAGTGCGAGGCATGCGCGGCGGCGGCCTGCCAGGCCGGCAGGTCGGCCGGCAGCGGTGGTGGCCGGTGGCGCAGGCGGTTGTACAGGCGCACGATCACCAGCAGCAGGATCGCGATGCCGAGCGGGCGGTGCAGGTCCACCAGCATCGGTCGCCACTGCAGGGCGGCCACCATGCCCACGCCGACGAACAGCATGGTCAGGATCATGGCCGCCATCAGCCAGTGCAGCACCCGTGCGGTAAGGTTGAAGTGGCCGGTCCCGCGGTTCATCGCACACCTTCCTTGCCGGTGGCCGCCGCGCCCTTGCCGTTGGCGATTTCGCGTTCGCGACGGTTGAACGAATGCGAGTACACCGCCGAGCGCGCGGCCAGGATGGGGTCGTTGGAGCCGGTGATGCCGCTGGGCAGGATCAACGGATCGAAATTGAGGTCGCGGCAGGCACCGGTGGCCTGGGGTTGCATCGCGGTCAGGCTCAGCGTGCCCACCTTGACCTGGCGGCGTTGCATGGGCCACACCTGCGAGGGGTCGTCGATCGGGTCGCCGTCTTCGGCAAGGGTGACCCACATGTCCCAGCGCACCGGGCCCTGCGCCAGCCGTTGCTGGAACTCGTCGGCCAGGTAGTCCACGCCGGCCTGCGCGCGTTGTTCGGCGGTCATGTCCACGAACGCGGCCTGCGGTCGCATGCTCCAGCGCACGTCATGGGCGCGGCCGTCGGCGGCGGTGAAGCGGAAACTGTTGACCCCGTTGTAGGCGGTGTTGGCCCAGCTGTTGGACCACGGTGCGGTCTTGGCCCATTGCTGGAATGCACGTGCGCTGGGGTACTTCTCCAGGACGGCGGCCATTTTCGCCGGGTCCGGCTTGCCGGTGGCCGGGTCGGGGATGCCGGCGCGGGTCTGTTCCAGGAAGGCCTCGGTGCTGGGCACGGCAAAGAACGGGAAGCTGTTCATCGCCGTGCGCCATTCCTGGCCGTCGTCACTGACCAGTTGCAGCGCCATGCTGCGCACGCGCGCGTTGGCGTCGGCGCCGTGCGGGTCGGCACCCCCGATCGACAGACGGCCCAGCACCGGCACCTGGCGCTGGGCGAACACGCGCGCCGCGCTCAGTGCCGCGCCCTCGGGCGTGCCCTGGAAGCTGCCGCTCACACACACGCCCTTGCTGTGCGCGCGGCGGAAACCGGGGTGGGCTGGGCCAGTGGCCTCGATGCTGTCGGTGAAGGCCTGGGCGGTGGCGCGGTCGCGCCCGATCCAGCCGGCCAGCCAGGCAAACGCCAGCACCAGCAGGCCGGCAATCAGTGCGATCAGCGCGAGCCACAACAGCGGTGACGGGGGACGCGGGGCGCCCGGCTCCTGGCCGGCGCGGGTGTAACCAAAGAGCGACATGTCCGGAATCCTGCCTTCACGATGCGTGTGGGTGGGCGACAGGCGCATGGTGTCAGAAGGCGGCGTGCGCCGATATTCACATTTTCGACAAGTATCGGAAACGCAGATCCCCGCCGGAGCGGGGATCTGTCGGTTCCAGCCGTTGGCGCGCAGGCTCAGCCGGCGTAACGGGTCTTGAGCATGGCCCAGGCCGAGCGCAGCGCCAGCGCCTCGCCACCGGCCGGGCGGCCCGGGCGTTCGCCGTCGTTCCAGGCGTACACATCCAGGTGCGCCCAGCGCTGGCCCTCGGCGATGAAACGCTCCAGGTACAGCGCGGCGGTGACCGAGCCGGCCATGCGCGAGCCGGCATTGGCCAGGTCGGCGATGTTGCTGTGCAGGTAGCGCAGGTACGGACGCCACAGCGGCATGCGCCAGACCGGGTCGCGGGTGCTGTCGCCGGCCTGCAGCCACTGCTGGGCCAGGGTGTCATCGTTGCTGAACAGCGCCGGCAGGTCCGGGCCGAGCGCAATGCGCGCCGCGCCGGTCAGCGTGGCGAAGTCCAGCACGATCTCCGGCTGCTGTTCGCTGGCGTAGGTGAGTGCATCGCACAGCACCAGCCGGCCTTCGGCGTCGGTGTTGTCGATCTCGATGCTCAGGCCCTTGCGGGTGGCGATCACTTCGCCGGGGCGGAACGCATCGGGGCCGATCGCGTTTTCCACCGCCGCAATCAGCAGGGTCAGCTGTACCGGCAGCTGCTGGGCCATGATCAGCCCGGCCAGGGCCAGCGCGTGCGCGGCGCCGCCCATGTCCTTCTTCATGTTGCGCATGCCATCGGCCGGCTTGATGTCCAGCCCGCCGGTGTCGAAGCACACGCCCTTGCCGACCAGCGCCACGTGCGGGTGACCGGCCGTGCCCCAGCGCAGCGCGATCAGCCGCGGCGCGCGGTGCGAGGCGCGGCCCACCGCATGGATGGCCGGGAAATTCTGTTCCAGCAGCGCCTCACCGGTGATCACCTCCACCTGCGCACCGTGCGCGGCGGCCAGCTCACGGGCGGCATCTTCGAGCTGCTGCGGGCCCATGTCCTCGGTGGGCGTGTTGACCCAGTCGCGCACGCGCAGGCTGGCGGTCACCACGTCGCGTACTTCGGCCGACGGAGTGGCCAGCAGCTGGGCCGGGGCGCGGTTGGGCTTCCTGTAGCGGGCGAAGCGGTAGCTGCCCAGGCCCCAGCCCAGGTGCAGCAGGGCCTGGATCTCTGCCGGCAGGTCATCGGCCAGCTGCCACACGCTGCCTTCGGGCAGCGCGAACGGCGCATGCGCGTAGGCATACGCATCACCGGCATCGCCCACGCCGATGATCGCACCGGCCAGGCCCTGCTCGCCGGGCAGCAGGACCACGCTGCCGCCGCTGCCGTTGAAATGCTGCGCGTCCAGCCAGGCCCCCAGCGGGGCGCCCTGCCGCGCGCGCCACGCGGCGAACTGCTCGCGGTTCATCACGTGCAGCGGCAATGCCTGGGAAGAATCGGTGGTGAAGCCGTTGATCTGGGTCATGCGGGGTCGTGCTCCGTTCGCGGCCGGCTCAGGGACGCCCGGCGGATGCGTTGGCATCCAGCCAGTCGGCCAGCCCGGTCAGGGTGTCGAACTGCAGGTCGGGCTGCAGCGAAGGATGGTTCCAGGGGTGTGCGTCGCGGTTGATCCAGCAGCCGCGCAGGCCGGCCTGCATCGCACCGACCACGTCCATCTCGGCGTGGTCGCCCACGTGCAGCACGTGGGCGGGGGCAACGCCAAGGCGTTCGCAGGCGGCGTGGAAAATGCTGGCCGCCGGCTTGGCCGCGCCATGCTCGCGCGAGCCCAGCTGGAAGGTGAAATGGTGCGACAGCCCGATCCGCGCCAGGTCGGCGTTGCCGTTGCTGAGCGCGGCTACCGGCACCCTGGCCGCGATCCGGGCCAGCGCGTCGAGCGAGTCGGGGTAGAACTCCACCTGGTTGCGCGCGGCGTAGAAAGCCTCATAGGCCGGTTCCACCAGGGCCAGGTCGGCGCCGCTGTTCTCCAGCGCTTCGCGCAGGGTCAGCCGGCGCAGCGCGCTCAGGTCGTAGTGCAGGTGCGGGTTGGCATGGAAGGAGCGCTCGCGCAGTTCCCGCATCGCCTCCACCGGATACATCGCGGCGGTGGCGGGGCTGTGCTGCAGCATCCACTCGTACACCACCTGGTCGATCCGGGCGCCGATGGGGGCGAACGGCCACAGGGTGTCGTCGAGGTCGAGGGTGATGGCTTGGACGGGAAAATTCACCCGGCCATTCTACGCTCGCCCGCGCGGGCTTTCATGGCGCGCACGGGCAGGCGCAGGGGCGGGTGCCTCAGCGCAGGTCGTAGGAACAGGAAATGACGGTCTGGCCATCCCACTGGTGCACGCGCAGGTCATGCGGACCCACCTCCAGGGTGTACTCGTCGGCAGCGTTGCGCGGGATCTTCGCCAGTGCCGCGATCTGGTCGACGCCGGCCGTGCTGAAGTAGGCGGTGTAACTGTCGATGTTGTCTTCGCCGCTGGCGCCGTCGTACAGGTGCAGGCGGTTCACCGGCTGGCCCAGCACCAGCAGCGGCGAGGTCAACGCATAGTCACCGTCGGACATCAGGCTGTAAGCCTGCAGCTCGGTGGGCTTGAGCACCTTGGCCAGGGCGGCGAACTGCGCCGGTGTCAGGTGGCGCTTGCAGGTGACCGCTTCGACCAGCTGGCGACCGGCCACCTCGGCGCTGGGCGGGGGGGCGGCCAAGGCCGGGGCGGCGAGGGTGACAAGGCCGGCGAGGGCGAGGCAACGGGTAGCGAGGGAAGACATCAGAACCGGGTCCATCCGAAAAAAGGGCCGGTATTCTGGCAGCATCGGCAGGGTGCGGCCAGCCGGCTGCCCGGCCTCACAGGCTCACTCGAACAGCCGCGCCCAACCCTGCATGCCGTCCAGCCGTGCCAGCACCAGCTTGATGCACACCAGCAGCGGCACCGCCAGCAGCAGCCCCACCATGCCCCACAGCCAGCCGAACACCATCAGCGCCAGGATCAGGATCAGCGGCGATATCGCCATCCGCCGGCCCAGCACGATCGGCGTGACCACCTGGCCTTCCACCGTGTGCAGGGCCAGGTAGCAGGCCGCCGGCAGCAGCGCCTTGAGTGGATCGCTGAACTCCACAAAGCCCATCAGCAGCATCAACGCCACGCCGATCAACGGGCCCACGTAGGGGGCGAAGTTCAACAGCGCCGCCACCGTGCCCCACAGCAGCGCTTCCTGCACGCTGATGCCGAGCAGCAGCAACACGCCGGAGAACACCAGCCCGACCAGGGTGTTGATCACGGTGATGGTGAGTACATAGCGCGATACCTCGCGCTCGATCGAGCGCAGGATGTCGGTGGTGAAGCGTTGTTGCTGGCGGCTGGGAAACAGCGCGATGGCATGCTTCTGCAGGGTCTGCCCGTAGATCATGAAGAACAGCGTCAGCAGCACCACCGCCAGCACCGAGGCCGCCAGCCGCGGGGCGCGGGTAAGCACCTTGTAGGGGTCGTCCAGCTGGGTACGCACCACCTGCACGCGGCGGCTGCCCTCGCCACCGGCGACCCGGGCGAAGTTCTCCGCGGCCTGGTTGGCCTGCTGCACCGGCTTGGTCAGGTCCTGCACCTGGCGCGCCACCTTGCGCAGTTGCTGCGGGGCTTCCTGTGCCCACTCCATGGCCGGGCCGACCAGCTGCACTGCCAGCGCCGCCGCGCCGCTCAGGCCGATGCCCAGCACCAGCACCGCGCCGAGGAAGCGCGGGATCCACAGCCGCCCCAGCAGCCGCAGGATCGGATTGCCGACCAGCGCGAAGAACATCGCCAGCAGCACCGGCAGGATCACCTCCTGGGCCGCCCACAGGGTGAAGCACACTGCCAGCGTGGCCAGCACCACCAGCGACATCGGCGCGCGCGGGCGCGGCGGCGGGGGAGCGGCAACGACCTCATCGGGAGTAACGGCAGGAACGCTCATGCGGGCGCCGGGCAGGAAAGGAGCGCCATTATTGGGCAAGCCGGGTGCGGGTGGCGTGTTGTGCCCGTGCAGGAAAAGCGAGGCCCCGGCGCGGTGAGCGCCGGGGCCCATGACTCAGCGTTCGGACATGTCCGTGGCCGCTTCGGCCGGCTGCGGCTGCTGCGGCGAGGCGGGTTCGGCACGCCGCGCGGGAACCGGACGTGGCGCGGCCGGGGCGGCCGGGCCGGACGCATCATCCACCGCCTCGTCGACCTTGTCGGCGGCCTGCTCGGCGGTCTCGGCCGCTTCGCTGGCCTGCATCGAGGCGAACGCGGCCTGGGTACTGGCGACCAGGTTGGAGACCGAGCCGATCATCTGCAACCAGCGGGCGCCCTGGACCTTCGCGCCCAGGCCGGTGGGTTCCATGCGGCCGGCCAGGAACCCCCCGGCCAGGCCCACGGTGATGATCCGCAACGGCGTCCAGCCCGCGCGCCACACCGTGCTCAGGGTGGACCAGCTGCTGCGGGTTTTCTCCACCCGCACCGCCACCACCAGTTCGGCTCGCTGCACGCGTTGCCGCAAGGCTTCAAAATTCATCGCTTGGCCCCCGTCGTATCGACGTCGGCATCGGGATCTTCCTCACTGGGCTCGTCGTACAGGCCCAGGCGGGACAACTGGCGACGCGTGGCATGCATGCCGGTATGACGGAAGAAGAACGACACCCGCCACATCGCATAGCCGGTCACCACCAGGCTGAGGATCGAGGTGATCAGCAGCGAGTGGAACCAGCTCATGCCCCAGCGCACCATCAGTGCGATCAACGTGCCGGCCAGCAACAGCCAGGCCGAGGCGCCGAATACGATCGCCACCCCGCTCCAGGCCAAGGCCCGGCCAAATGCGCTGCGGGCCAGGGCGAAGTCGGCCGAGGCCAGCCGTCGCAACGACCGCAGCGTGTGCTTGGCCGAGTCGACGGTGGCGCGGCCGGCCTGCCCCACCTGACGGATGCTTTCATCCAGGTGGGGCGCTTTTTCACCGCTGTCCGGTGGCGGGATGTCCGCGCCACCGGTGGCGGTCGACTGGGCCTGATCGCTCACGCCGACTTACTTGTCGCCGCCGCTGCGGGCCAGCTTGGCAATGATCCAGCCGGCGGCGAATGCCACGCCGAAGGACGCCAGCGGACGTTCGCGGATGAGCTCGGCGGCGCTGTCGACCAGGTCCTTGCCCTTGTCCATCAGTGCATCCACCTGTTCCTTGGCGGCGGCGCCACCGAACTCGGCAGCGGCCAGGCCCGACAGCGCGGTATCGGACAGCTCGGCCTTGACGTTGGCCTTGCCGATGCGCAGTTCGTCGGTGGCCGCACCGGTGGCGCCCTTGATCGCGCCGCCGGCAGCGGTAGCCGCCGACTTCAGGTGCGAACCGGCTTCGCCCAGGTGTTCCTTCAGGTTCTCGGTATTGGTGGGGCTCATCGTGACTCTCCGTTATGTGCGATGGGGAAGGTGGCCGTGGACAGTGCCACGGCAACGAACACAAGGTAATAGCATCGGGGGGGTGTAAGGGGTGTTAGGGCACCCTGACGCGCTCATCGCATGACCAGCACGCCGGGGGTGTTGCCGCGGATGATGCGCAGCACCAGCTGCGGCGGGCGCTGCTGGAAGTTGGCGCGCCAGCTGGCCAGGTCGGCGAACTCGCCGGCGCTGGCCTCGATGACCACATCGCCCACCGCCAGCCCCGAGGTGGCCGCGCGACTGCCGCGTTTGACCTCGCTGACCTGCACGCCGCTGATGCCGGACTGGCGCAGCGATTCGGGCAGGTCGATGAAGGTCGCCCCGGCCAGCCGCGGGTCCAGTGCATCGCCGCTGACCGCGCGCGCCTGTTCCTTCAACGTGGCCTTGAGCTGCTGGGCCTTGCCGTCGCGGCGGATGTCCAGGGTGAGGACGCTGCCCACCGGCTGCAGGCCCTCGATGTTGTGCAGCGCCTGCGCGCTGTCCACGCGCTGGCCATTGGCCGACACCACCACATCGCCCGGGCGCAATCCGGCGGCGGCGGCACCGGAGCCGGCCAGCACGCGGGTCACCAGCGCACCGCGTGCCTCGTTCAAGCCAAGCCCCTGGGCGATCTGCTGGGTCAGGTTCTGTGCTTCCACCCCCAGCGTGCCGCGCACCACCACGCCGTGCTTGACCAGCTGGTCCACCACGTCGCGCGCCAGGTTGGAGGGAATGGCCAGGCCCAGGCCGATGTTGCCGGCCATGCTGCCCTGTGGATTGAAGCTGGCGGTATTGATGCCGACCAGCTGGCCCTGCAGGTTGACCAGCGCACCGCCGGAATTGCCCGGGTTGATCGAGGCATCGGTCTGGATGAAGTTCTGGTAGCCCAATCCGCGGATGCCGCTGCGGCCCACTGCCGAGACGATGCCCGAGGTCACCGTCTGGCTGAAGCCGAACGGATTGCCGATGGCCACCACGAAATCGCCCACGCGCAGCTGGTCGCTGTTGCCCAGCGGCAGCGCGGTGAGCTTGTCGGCGGGGATGCGGATCAACGCGATGTCGGTGTCGCGGTCCGAGCCGATGAACTCGGCCTTGACCGTGCGCCCGTCGGCCAGGGTCACCTGCACATCGTCGGCGTTGTCGATCACGTGGTGGTTGGTCAGCACCAGGCCGGCGCTGGCATCGATGATGACGCCCGAACCGAGCGACTCGTTGATGCGCTCCTGCGGCACTTCCGGGAACAGCCGGCGGAAGAAGGGATCGTTGAAGTACGGGTTGCGCACCCGCACCACCTGCTTGGTGTTCACGCTGACCACCGCCGGCATCGCCCGGTCCAGCATCGGCGCCAGCGAGGGCACTGCCTGCCCGGCGACCGAAGCCGGCAGCGCGGCGGTGGCCGGGATCACCAGCGACGCCGGCGCCGCTTCGGCACGGTTGTCCAGGTGCACGTTGATGGCCGAGGCGACAAAGCCACCGAAGGCGGCGGCAAGCGCGAGCGTAAGCAGGGTGGGGAGCGGTCGCATGGTCCGGCGGTTCCGTAACAAAGAGGGAAAGGCACACATACGGTAAAGCAAGCTGAATGAGTGTGTCGGCCTGTGCCTAAACCGGGAATGAAATCCGCTCCGGCGCGGCCGCTCCGGCACCGCGGCAACGGCGTTGACAGCGCGCCCGGTCGGGGTAAGCTGGCCGGGCATCGGCCACAAGATGTTGCGTCGCCGATCGGGATTGCCCCAAGGAGTTGGGTTTGCTGCCCGGGGCAATGACATCCTGTCATCACGGCCAGGCCGCCCATCGCGTCTGGCGGAGCTGCCCGCCCATGAGCACGCCGCGACTGGACCTGGTCCGCAACGATCCCCGCGCTGACAGCGTGCCGATGCAACCGGCGTCGCTGGACATCTGGGACCGCAAGTACCGGCTCAAGACCCAGCAGGGCGAACCGCTCGATGCCGACATCGAGGCCACGTATCTGCGCGTGGCCAGGGCGCTGGCCGAGGCCGAGGCCACCGAAGCGCTGCAGGAGCACTGGAGGGAACGTTTCGCCTGGGCGCTGCGCCGCGGTGCGATCCCGGCCGGGCGGATCATCTCCAATGCCGGCGCGCAGGCGCACAAGCCGGCCACCAGCACCATCAACTGCACCGTCTCGGGCACCATCGAGGACTCGATGGACGACATCCTGGGCAAGGTCCACCAAGCCGGTCTCACGCTCAAGGCCGGCTGCGGCATCGGCTACGAGTTCAGCACGCTGCGCCCGCGGGGTGCATTCGTGGCTGGCGCCGGCGCGCACACCTCCGGCCCGCTGTCTTTCATGGATATCTTCGACAAGATGTGTTTCACCGTGTCCTCGGCCGGCGGCCGCCGCGGCGCGCAGATGGGCACCTTCGATGTGGCCCACCCCGATGTGCGCGAGTTCATCCGGGCCAAGCGCGAGGATGGCCGGCTGCGCCAGTTCAACCTGTCGCTGCTGATCACCGACGACTTCATGCAGGCCGTCGAGCAGGACGCCGAGTGGCCGTTGCTGTTCCCGCTGGCGCGCGCCGAGGCGGCGGGACTGGACCTGGATGATCCGGCCCAGGTGCAGTGGCGGGCGTGGCCGACCCATCGCGATTACCTGGTGCGCGATGACGGGCGGGTCGCCTGCCGCGTGTATGGGCAGCTGCGCGCACGCCACCTGTGGGACATGATCATGGTGTCCACCTACGATTACGCCGAACCCGGCTTCATCCTGATCGACCGGGTCAACCAGATGAACAACACCTGGTGGTGCGAGGACATCCGCGCCACCAACCCGTGCGTCACCGCCGACACCTGGGTGCACACCGCCGAAGGACCGCGCCAGGTGGCCGAGCTGATCGGCCGCCCGTTCCTGGCGCGCGTGGACGGGCACGACCACGCCACCACGGCCGCGGGATTCTTCCGCACCGCGCGCAAGCCGGTGGTGGCCGTGCAGACCCGCGAGGGCCATCGACTGCGGCTTACCGCCGACCACCGCGTGCAGCGGGTGACCCAGCGCACGCACTGGGCGCTGCAGAGCCAATGGTGCGAAGCCGGCCGCCTGCAACCGGGTGATGAGGTGCTGCTGCACGACCATCGCCGTGCCCCCGGGTGGCCCGGCGCGCTCGACCACGAACAGGGTTACCTGCTCGGGTTGCTGGTTGCCGATGGCACCCTCCATCAGCAGCATGCGGTGCTGTCGGTGTGGGCGCCGGCCGCGGTGGCCAACGGCGGTCCGGTCGCTCCGGGCGCAGGGGCACGTGCGCTGATGGACGAAGCGCTGCGCTGTGCACGCGCCCTGCCACATCGCGCCGACCTGCCCGGCTGGTCCGAGGGTGCCGGGCGCGGCCAGTGGCGATGGACGTCCGTTGCACTGGGTGAGCTGGCCCGGCAGCTGGGCATGTCCCCCGGCGGCACAGCGATCACCCCGGCGCTGGAGAAGCTGTCCAGCGCGGCGTGCCGCGGCGTGCTGCGCGGCCTGTTCGATGCTGCCGGCAGCGTGCGGGATGGCCAGGCCACGGGCGTGTCGATCGGCCTGGCACTGTCCGAGCGCCCCCGGCTGGAAGCGGTGCAACGCATGCTGCTGCGGCTGGGCATGCCGACCGCGCTGAACCCGCGCCGCGATGCCGGCTCGGTACTGCTGGCCGATGGCCGAAGCGGTCCGCGCATCGCCCCGAGCCCGGCACCGTTGGAGCTGGTGCTCAATGGCGAGGCGGTGGCCCGCTATGCCCGGTTGATCGGGTTTGCCGACAGCGACAAGGCCGCCCGCCTGGCCCGGTCGCTGGCCGCTGATCGGCGCGCGCTGCCCCGCAACCGCTGGTTCGCCACCGTCGAGGCGGTCACTGCGGAGGGTGTGGAGGAGGTCTTCGACGTGCAGGTACCCGGCGTCCACCGCTTCGACGGCAATGGCCTGCATGCGCACAACTGCGGCGAGCAGCCGTTGCCGCCCTACGGCGCCTGCCTGCTCGGCTCGATCAACCTGACCCGTTTCGTGCGCGACCCGTTCACCGCGCACGCCCGCTTCGACTGGGACGAATACAAAGAGGTGGTGCGGGTGTTCACCCGCATGCTGGACAACGTGGTGGAGGTCAACGGCCTGCCGCTGGAGCCGCAGCGCCGCGAGATCCTGCGCAAGCGCCGCCACGGCATGGGCTTTCTTGGCCTGGGGTCGGCCCTGGCGATGCTGCGCATGACCTACGGCGATCCGGCCTCCTGCGCGTTCACCGAAGACGTGGCCCGCGAGATGGCCGTGGCCGGCTGGGAGACCGGGCTGGCGCTGGCCCGCGAGAAGGGCCCTGCGCCGATCATGCAGGAGGTGTTCAAGGTTACCGCGGCGATGCTGGACCAGCGCCCGGAGATGGCCGCTGACGGCTGGCGGGTGGGCCAGCAGATCGAGGGCAAGGTGCTGCACGCCCGCTACAGCCGCTACATGCAGCGCATCGCCGCGGTCGCCCCGGCGCTGGTCGAGGCGCTGGCCGAGGTCGGCGCGCGCTTCACCCACCACAGCTCGATCGCCCCCACCGGCACCATCAGTCTGTCGCTGGCCAACAACGCCTCCAACGGCATCGAACCGTCCTTCGCCCACCACTACAGCCGCAACGTGATCGTGGAGGGGCGCAAGAGCAAGGAGAAGGTGGACGTGTTCTCCTACGAGCTGCTGGCCTACCGGCACCGGATCAACCCGCGCGCCATGCCGCACGCCGAGGATCCCCACGCACGGCTGCCGGATTACTTCATCGCCGCCGACGACATCCCGCCCAAGGCCCACGTCGATGTCCAGGCTGCCGCACAGCGCTGGGTGGACAGCTCGATCTCCAAGACCGCCAACGTCCCCACCGACTACCCCTACGAGCAGTTCAAGGACATCTACCGCTACGCCCATGCGCAGGGATTGAAGGGCTGCACCACCTTCCGTTTCAACCCCGCCGCGTTCCAGGGCGTGCTGGTCAAGGAGGCCGACCTGGAGAACACCACCTACCGCTTCGAGCTCGAAGACGGCGCAGTTGTGGAGGTAAAGGGCAACGAACAGATCGAGTACGACGGCCAATTGCACACCGCCGCCAATCTGTTCGACGCGCTCAAGGAGGGCTACTACGGCAAGTTCTGAGCCACGCACGGAAGCTGTTTTAAAGGGGTTTGGTGCAGAAGGCCGGCTCGCCCGGCCCGCGCATCGCCGGCCCGCCAAGCACAGATGCGGCTCATGGCGTGCGACAAGACCGTTCCACGATGGACCGCGCCGGTATAGCATCGCCAGCGATTTGACTAACCAGGCCCCTTAGGAGGCAATCATGAGCAACGGTAATGGTGTGACCGCGACCCTGTCGCAGGGCGTGGACGAAGTGAAGGAAGTGGCCGGCAAAGTGGGCGAGACCATCGCCACCACCGCCGAAGATGCCGTGGCCTCGGTGAAGAAGACCGTCAAGCGCGCGCGCAAGGCAGCCACCACCCAGGTTGCCAAGGTCAAGAAGGCCGTCAAGAAGGCCGAGAAGACCGTCGCCAAGAAGGCTGACAAGGCGGCCAAGTCGGTCGGCAAGACCCTGGCCGCCACCAAGAAGAAGCTGGAAACCGCCAAGAGCAACGCCAAGGCCGAGGCCGCCGCGCTGAAGAAGCAGGTCGCCAAGAAGAAGGCAACCGCCGAAAAGGCCGTGACCAAGACCACCAAGGCCGCCAAGAAGGTTGCCGGCAAGAAGGTCGCCACCGCCAAGAAGGCCGTGACCAAGAAGACCGCCGCCGCCAAGAAGACCGTCGGCAAGAAGGTTGCCGTAGCCAAGAAGGCCGTGGCCAAGAAGACCGCGACCGCCAAGAAGGTCGCCGGCAAGAAGACCGCCGTGGCCAAGAAGAGCGTCGGCAAGAAGGTCGCCGTGGCCAAGAAGGCTGTGGCCAAGAAGTCGACCGTCGCCAAGAAGGTCGTCGGCAAGAAGACCACCGCTGCCAAGAAGACCGTCGGCAAGAAGGTTGCCGTGGCCAAGAAGGCTGTGGCCAAGAAGTCGGCCGTCGCCAAGAAGGTCGTCGGCAAGAAGACCGCCGTGGCCAAGAAGACCGTCGGCAAGAAGGTCGCCGTGGCCAAGAAGGCTGTGGCCAAGAAGTCGGCCGCTACCCGCAAGACCGTCGGCAAGAAGACCGCCGTGGCCAAGAAGGCCGTGGCGCGCAAGGCTGCACCGGCCAAGCGCGTGGCCAAGACTGTGGCCCGCAAGGCCCCGGCCAAGCGCGCCCGCAAGTAAGTGTGCAAGCACGGCGCCCTCCTCCGGGCGGGCGCCGTGACGCGGTCGTAGACGGATCCCCACGGCATCGGCACGAGGAACCGCACCATGGCTGTCAGGATTGACCAGAAGATCACCGGCTACGCCGTCCTTCCCACCGGGGAGACGCTGCGCGCGCCCGCCGCCGACAGCGGCCCGGCCGCTGCCGTGGCCACCGACAACATCGTGCAGATGCACGAGCGCATCGAGCGCCCCGACGTGTTGGTCGGCAACACCTACAAGATCAAATCCCCGTTGGTGGAGCACGCCTTCTACGTGACCATCAACGACATCGTGCTCAACCCGGGCACCGAGCATGAGCTGCGCCGGCCCTTCGAGGTGTTCATCAACTCCAAGTCGATGGAGCACTTCCAGTGGATCGTGGCGCTCACCCGGATCATGTCCGCGGTCTTCCGCAAGGGCGGCGATGTCACCTTCCTGGTGGAAGAGATGAAGGCCGTGTTTGACCCGCGCGGTGGCTACTACAAGGCCGGCGGTGTCTACATGCCCTCGCTGGTGGCCGAGCTGGGCAGCATCGTGGAAGCGCACCTCAAGGCGATCGGCCTGCTCCATGACCCCGAACTGAGCCCCGGGCAACGCGCGCTGATCGCCCAGACGCGCCACCAGTACCAACAGCATGTCGCCGACAGCACCGCCGACCACGAGCAGGACCTGACCGTCACCGGCGAGGGCACCGGCTTCCCGCCGAGTGCCAGCGTGTGCCAGGCGTGCAGCACCAAGGCGCTGGTGTTGCTGGACGGATGCGCCACGTGCCTGAACTGTGGGTATTCCAAATGCGGCTGAGCGCAGTGCTGGCGCTTGCCGCCGCGATCACCCTGGCTCCCGCCGCGCGGGCGGCCGACGCCGCCGTGGCGGCCACTCGCTGGCAGAACCTGGTACTGCTGCAGTCCGAGCGGGTCATACACCAGCGCGCCTCCTCGCCGGAGGCCGTGGTGGACTACCTCACGCGCGTGCAGGCCGCCACCGATGCGGCCGCCACCGCACTGCCGGCCACGCCTAGCACCGGCTACCTGGTGATCGGCGTGCGCCCCGGCGGACGCTCACGGGTGTGGCTGGACTTCGAGCCGGCGCTGCCGGCCGAGAGCGCCGCGCGATTGCGCGCCGCGGCCGAAGCGGTGCCTCCTTTTGCCGCCCGCAACGGCGTGGTGGTGGTTGCATTGGGCGCGGCGCTGTGGGGCGGCGGTCCTGGTCAGTCGCTGCAACCGTTGCCGTCCCCGGCCGAGTTCCGTGCCACTGCCGCGGCGGCGGGGCGCTCGCTGGAAGTGGGGCAGCTGGTAGACCGGCTATGGCCGGCCGACGTGGAACCCTGAGCGCATGCGCGGTCTGGATGTCAGTTCCTGGCAGGCCATGCTCTCCACCCTGGTGGGGCTGGCGGTGATCACCCTGATCGGGGTCGGCATCCGCATGCTGGTGATGCAGACCCTGCAGCAGCGGCGCGAGCGCGAGAACCGGCAGATCAATGAGCGCCTGCGCACGCTGATCGCGGCCTACAAGACCCTGGGTGGCTCGTTCACCGGCGCGCTGCACGTGGACCCGCGCCACCTGCGCGACCTGCGCCAGGCACCAGGCGAAGACGGAGTGGCCCTGCCCGACGGCGTGACCGCTGGCAGCGACCGTGCCCGTCGCATCCGCGATGCCGTGGAAGCGGCGCTGTCGGACATCATCCTGCTCGGCACCGATGACCAGGTGCGGCTGGCCGCCAGCGCGGCCACCGAGCTGGCCCAGGGGCGCCCCGTACAGACCGCCGAACTGGTGGTATCGCTGCGCGACTTCATCCGCCAGGCCCTGGACCTGGCGCCGATTCCGGCCCGCCTGGGCATTCCGCAGCAGGGCCCGGCGCGGCCCGCTGCCGCGGCCAGGGGCAGGCAGGACGGCGACAAGGGCGGCGGCAAGGCGGGCGGCGGCGGTGCTGGCGGCATGGGCGGCATGGGCGGAGGCGGGATGGGGATCGGCCACGGCACCGACGAGGACAACGGCCACGCGCGCTGAGCCTGGCACGCCCGGCGGGCGGCCATCACGCCACGCAGGTCATCGCGAAAGGCTGACCGACCACACGACGAAGAGCGCCCAGATCGGCGCCATCCACACGGCCCACGCGCGCCATCGGCGCCCCCAGCTGCCGCGGGCGATCGCCACCAGCGCGGCCGATACCGGCAGCAACACGCCCAGCTCGATCAGCAGGTTACGCCACAGGTAGAGGTTGTCCAGCCGCAGCGCGCCGGCGCTGGGCAGCACGCCCGGCACTGCCATTGCCGCCTGCAGCGGCCACCACAGCGGTACCGGATGCGCGCCCACCAGCAGGTCCAGCACCGGGTGCGAGACACTGGCCACCAGCAGCCAGCGCAGCGGCAGTCCGGTACCGCCGGCGCGGGCGATGCGCTGCACGAGCATCGCCGCCGCTACTGCAAACAGCAGGCTGTGGGTGACCCGCGGCGTTGCCGCATAGCCGAGCAGCCACACGCCCAGGTAATCCAGGTCCGGGCAGACCGCCAAACACACCAGCGCAGCGGCCGAGCGCCAGCCCCTCGGCGTGCGGCCGACGCTGCACAGGTAGACAGTGACCCCGGCAAGGGCATGGGCAGCGAGGGATGACATGACGGCAGGACCGATGACCGCGGAACGGTCAGGGTCCTGCCTGCGCGTGGGCGCTCGATGGGCTCACGGTGTGGCGGGGATGAAGCGCCTACTTGCCGCCCAGCTCCACCACCGGCACGAAGCCGCCGTAGATCATGCGCTTGCCGTCGAACGGCATCGGGTTGTTCTCCGGATTCATGCGCGGGTCTTCCATCATCTTCTGCATGCCGGCATCGCGGGTGGCCTTGTCGGGCCATTCGATCCATGAGAACAGCACGGTCTCGTCGTCCTTGGCCTCCACCGCCCGGTAGAAGTCGGTCTGCTTGCCGTGCGGGACGTCATCGCCCCAGCACTCCACCACGCGGGTGGCGCCATGCTCGATGCAGATCGCATCGCCCATGCGCGCGTGTTCCAGGAATTTTTCCTTGTTGGCCGTGGGCACGGCAAGGACGAATCCATCGATGTAAGCCATGTTCGGTTCCAGATGGCGCACCGGGATGGGCGCCTTCATTGCATACGACGAACAGCGGGGAGAGGGATCGACAGTGCGCGTGGCCGCGCGTGATGGACGTGACGACAGGTCGGGTGCGTGGTGAAAGTATAGAAAATTCAATGTGTTGCGCAATACGTCCGCATTCGCATGCGTACGGGGGTCAGAAAATTCCTAACGCGGGCGAGGAACATCCTGATATCCGCGCCCCCACTATTCCGTTGAAGATGGGGAGCCGGAAAGGAAGCCAACATGCGCTGCCTGGGCGATGACGCCCTGGCGCGTCACCGGTGTATTACGGAGGATGGACGCGTTAGCCGACTACTCCCCAAGAGCGGCTTCCCCAACGCGTGACGCCCCGCAAGGGCATCGTCGTGACCAGATTCCACTCTGCCGCCTGGCAACCCGCTTTGCCGATGCTGGCCGCTGTGCCCAACGCACCGCACGCTTCCTTCAAGGTTCAGTATCAACGGCGCGGGCATCACGCTGCCTGCACGCCGCAACGCTGTTTTCCCGCTCAAATCGCGGCGCGCGCGCATATGCCAGAGCGCAACTGAACCCCTGCCAAAAATTCACGCAGATCAACGCCGTCTACTTCAGGGCGGGTTGTGGCGAATAACGGAGAATTTACATTCCCGATGCAGAGCGGCGTCCGCGCTGGCTGCAAGCAGTTCAAGACAAGAAGGTGTACCCCCATGAAGACTTCGTTGATTGCCCTGGCCCTCGCCGCCGCCCTGCCGTTCGCCGCTTCGGCTGCTGAAGGCCTGTCCTACAACTACGCCGAAGGCGACTACGTCAAGACCGACGCAGACGGCGGCAAGGCCGATGGTTGGGGCGTGAAGGGTTCCTACGCGTTCCTGCCGAACTTCCACGCCTTCGGTGAGTACAACCAGCAGAAGACCGACATCGGCAACTTCAAGGTTGACCAGTGGCGCGTCGGCGTCGGCTACAACCAGGAAATCGGCAACAGCACCGACTTCGTGGGCCGCGTTGCCTACAACAAGTTCGACCCGAAGGAAGGCCTGGACTTCAACGGCTACAGCGCTGAAGCCGGTATCCGCACCGCGTTCGGCCAGCACGCCGAAGTCTATGCGATGGCCGGTTACGAGGATTACAGCAAGAAGCACGGCGTCAATCCGGATGGCCAGTTCTACGGCCGCCTGGGTGGCCAGGTGAAGCTCAACCAGAACTGGGGCATCAACGGCGACATCAAGATGGATCGCCACGGTGACAAGGAATGGTCGGTCGGCCCGCGCTTCAGCTGGTAATCCCGGCGTGACCGCATCGCCACGCGCCTGAGCGGCGTGGCAGGAAAGGCCCGGCATTGCCGGGCCTTTTTCGTGGGCGAACCGCAGGCGCAGCGCGCTGGTGGTGCGCACGGCACGCCACCGTCCTTGCTCAAACGACCTCGGCCAACAGCGCCGCACTGCGGTCCAACAGCACCCGCGCGGCCGGGGCGGTGCCCATCAGGTGCAGGCACGCATGGATCATGCCGGGCAGCCGCTCGCAGTGCACGGTCACCCCGGCCTGCCGCAGGCGCGCGGCGTACTGCTCAGCTTCATCACGCAGCGGATCGTACTCGCAGACCAGCACGCTGGCCGGCGGCAGGCGACGCAGGTCGGCAGCCCGTGCAGGCACGGCATGGCCATCGTCGGCGGCGTTGCCATCGCCCAGGTAGGCCTGCCAGCAACGCTGCATCAGTGCCGTGCCCAGGTAATAGCCCTCCCCGAACTGCCGGTGGCTGTCGGTGTCGCTGGCCGTATCCAGTGCCGGGTACAGCAGCAACTGGTGGTGGATCGGCGGCCCGCCGCGATCACGCGCCAGCAGCGCGACCGCCGCAGCGAGGGTGCCCCCCGCACTGTCGCCGCCCACCATCAGTCGTGCCGGGTCGATGTCCAGCGTCGCGGAATGTGCATGGCTCCAGCACAGCGCGGCGTAGACGTCGTCCAGCGGGATCGGGAAGCGGTGCTCCGGCGCCAGCCGATAGTCCACCGCCAGCACCACGCAGCCGGTGGCCTGGGCCAGCGCCCGGCACGGGTTGTCGTACACCGCCAGCGAGCATTGGAACCACCCGCCGCCGTGGGCGAACAGCAGCCCCGCGCGGACCTGGCCAGGGCGGTGTCCGGCCGGCCAGTACGCGCGCACGCCGATGGCATGGCCGTCAGCGGCGGTCACGCTGAAATCGCGTACCTCGGCGACCGGCTGCAACGGGCCCTGCAGTGCGGGCAGTGCCGCTTCGCTGGCCGCGCGTATCTGCTGCAGCGTCAACCCTGCCACCACCTCCGGCGGTGGCAGGGTGTGCAGGAAGCAGGCGATATCCGGGTCCAGGCTCAAGCGGCGCACTCCGGCAGCAGGAACGGCAGCAGCTGGTCCAGGAAGGCCTGCGGGGCCTCCTCCATCACGAAGTGGCCGCAGTCGGCGATCATCGTGCCGCGCAGGTCGCTGGCATGGGCACGCATGGTGTCCATCGGCATGTCCGCGGTGGCATGCTCGGCGCCGATGGCCAGCACCGGCATGGCCAGCGGGGTGAGCGCGCGCTGCCGGTTCTGGCGGATCGTCTCGGGAATCGCCCGGTAGTAGCCGAAGCCACCGCTCAAGCCACCCGGTGCCGAGTAGGCGCGGATGTACACCTCGCAGGCCACCGCCTCGCGGCGATGCGCCCAGCGGTCGAACATGAAGGTCAGGTAGGCGCGTTCGCGCCCGGCGATCAGTGCCTCGGGCAGGTCGCGCACCTGGTTGAACATGAAATGCCACAGGAAGATGTTGTCCTCCGGCGCCACGAACACCGGCGGCGCCGCGGCCAACCCGGGGATCACCGCCTCGGTGATCGCCAGCCGCTGCACGGCGTGGGGCTGGTCGCTGGCCAGCGCGTAGGCCACCCACATGCCCACGTCGTGGCCCACCACCTGGTAGCGCGCGTGGCCCAGCTGCTGCATCACCGCGTGCAGGGTGGCCGCGATGGCGCCGGTGTCGTAGCCGTGCGCCGGCGGGTCGGAGTCGCCGGTGCCGGGCGGGTCCACCGCGATGGCCTGGAACCCCTGTGCAGCCAGGGCCTGCAGGATGTGCCGCCAGGCGTACCAGGTCTGCGGCCAGCCGGGAATCAGCAGGACCGGCCGGCCTTCGCCCAGGATCGCGCAATGCACGCTGCGACCGTCGATGCGCACGTGGCGGTGGGTAATGCGCTCAAGTGCAGTGGTCATCAGTGGATCCCCAGCATGCCGTGGATCTGCGCACGGCTGACCGGCGCGCCGGCGAAGTCGTCGAAGATGCGGTCGGTGACGGTGATGATGTGCGCGTTGATGAAGGCCACGCCCTCACGCGCACCGTCTTCCTGGTTCTTCAGGCAGCACTCCCATTCCAGCGTGGCCCAGCCGTCGTAGTCGTACTGGGCCAGCTTGGAGAAGATGCCCTTGAAGTCGACCTGGCCATCGCCCAGCGAGCGGAAGCGCCCGGCGCGCTCGGTCCAGCCGCTGTAGCCGCCGTAGATGCCCTGGCGGCCGCTCGGATTGAACTCGGCATCCTTGATGTGGACCATGCCGATGAAGTCGCGGTAGATGTCCAGGAAGCTCAGGTAATCCAGCTGCTGCAGCACGAAGTGGCTGGGGTCGAACAGGATCCTGCAGCGCCGGTGGCCGCCCACCGCGGCGTGGAAGCGCTCGAAGCTGGTGCCGTCATGCAGGTCTTCGCTGGGGTGGATTTCATAGCAGAGGTCGATGCAGTGCGCGTCGCACACCTCCAGGATCGGCAGCCAGCGGCGGGCCAGCTCTTCGAACGCGGCCTCGATCAGGCCGTCCGGGCGCTGCGGGAAGGGGAACAGGTACGGCCAGGCGAACGAACCGGAGAAGGTGCCCATGCGGTCCAGGCCCAGCCGCTGCGACGCCTTGGCCGCCAGTTTGATGCGCTCGATGGCCCAGGCGCTGCGCGCGTCCGGGTCGCCGTGCAGGGCGGCCGGGGCGAAGCTGTCGCACAGCGCGTCGTAGGCCGGGTGCACCGCCACCAGCTGGCCGAAGATGTGCGTGGTGAGCTCGCTGATCACCAGGCCGTGGCCGGCCAGCATGGCGATCATGTCATCGCAGTACTGCTGGCTGTGCGCGGCCTGTTCCACATCGAACAGGCGCTCGTCCCACGCCGGGATCTGCAGCGCCTTGAAGCCCTGGCTGGCGGCCCACGCGGCAATGGAGGGCAGGTCGTTGAAGGGGGGCTGGTCGGCACTGAACTGAGCCAGGTGCAGGCTGGGGCCTTGGATGGTACGCATGGGGTGTCGCCTCATTGTTTGTCGAGCGACAAAGAATAGGGGGTCAAGTCCGCCCCGGTCAACGCCGGGTGTCGCTAGAATTGCCGCACCGCTTCTTTCCGTAGTGATGCCCCATGGCCGGCCGCCCCCGCGAATTCGACAAAGACCACGCCCTCAAGCAGGCGATGCTGCTGTTCTGGGCGCGTGGGTACGAAGGCACCTCGATGGCGGCGCTGGTGGAGGCACTGGGCATCGCCTCGGCGCGCATCTACGCCGCCTTCGGCAGCAAGGAGCAGTTGTTCCGCGAGGCAGTGGCGCTGTACGAAGCCGGCGACGGCGGCTTTGCCGACCGCGCGCTGCGCGAGCAGGCGGTGCGCCCGGCCATCGAACGCATGCTGCACGACGCCGTGCTCACCTACACCAAGCGCGGCCGCGCGCAGGGTTGCCTGGTGGTGTCGGCGGCCACCAGCACCGCACCGGAGAACGAGGCGGTGATGGACTGGCTGGCCGAACACCGTCGCCAGCGCACCCGGCAGATCATCGCGCGGCTGCAGCAGGCCGCCACGGCCGGCGAGCTGGCCGACGGGGCGGACGTGCACGCGCTGGGCGACTACTTCGCCACCGTGCTGCACGGCATCTCCACCCAGGCCCGCGACGGCGCCAGCCGCGCCCGCCTGCTGGCCGCTGTGGCGGTCGCCATGCAGGTCCTGCCGGAGCAGGCACATGGCTGATTCCACTGCTGCCCACCAACCGCGCGTGGGCTGTGGCGCGGTCATCCAGCGTGCCGATGGCGCAGTGCTGCTGGTCCAGCGCGGGCGCCCGCCCGAACAGGGCCACTGGGGCCTGCCGGGGGGCAAGGTGGACTGGATGGAAACCCTCGAAGCGGCCGTGGTCCGCGAAGTACAGGAAGAAACCGGCCTGCGCGTGGCCATTCAACGGCTGCTGTGCGTGGTGGATCATTTTGAACCGGCGCTGCAGCAGCACTGGATCGCGCCGGTGTACCTGGCCCGCACGCTGGACGACAGCGTTGCCGTGCTGCAGGAACCGGAGGCGTTGCTGGCGCTGGGCTGGTTCAGCCCCGACGCGCTGCCGATGCCGCTGACCCTGTCCGCGCGCCAAGGCCTGGCACGGCTGTCAGCGGCGGGCTGAACCCCGCAAACGCGTCAGCGCTTTGCCGCCGCCGCGTCACCGCGCGCCACTGCTTCCACTTCCTCCAGGCGGGTGCACGCGGTGTCGCCCGGGGTGGACATCGCCAGCGCCCCGTGCGCCGCGCCCAGGTCCACCGCGGCCTGCTCGCCCTTGCCGGCCAGCAGTGCATGTACCACCCCGGCCACGAACGCATCGCCACCGCCGACCCGATCCAGCAGGTCCACTTCGCGCGGGTCGGAGACGTACAGGCGCTCGCGCGTGCGCAGCGCTCCGGCCCAGCCGTTGCGTGCCGCGGTGCTGGCATCGCGCAGGGTGAACGCCACGGCCTGCAGGTTCGGGAAGCGCTGCAACGCGCGCTGCGCGGCCGCGTCGGCCGGGCCCACGTCCATCGGCGTGGCCCGCCTGCCCAGGTCGGCCAGGTCCATGCCCAGGCAGGCCGCGAAGGAATACTCATCGCCCACCAGCAGGTCGCACTCGGCGGCGATGGTGCAGTTGGCGTGGCGCGCCGCGTCCGGGTCGGGATGGCTGCTCCACAGGCTGGCGCGGTAGTTGAGGTCGTAGGACACCGCCACGCCGTGGCGGCGCGCGGCCTGCACCGCCGTGATGGCGGTCTGCGCGCTGTGCTCGGACAGCGCGGCGAAGATGCCGCCGGTGTGCAGCCAGCGGGCCCCGTCGCGGCCGAACACCGCGTCCCAGTCGTACTCGTGCGGCTGCAGCTGCGAGGCGGCCGAATACGCGCGGTCGGAAATGCCCAGCGGCGCGCGCACGCCGAAGCCACGCTCGGTGAAGTTCAGGCCCATGCGCGTGTTGCGGCCGATGCCGTCGTAGTCCCGCCAGACGATCTGGCTGGTGTCCACGCCACCGGCCTGGATCAGCTGCTGGGCCAGTGCACCCAGCTCGTTGCGCGGCAGCGCGGTGAGCACGCTGCTGCGGTGGCCGAAGGTGCTGCACAGCCCGCGCGCCACGTTGTACTCGCCACCGCCTTCCCACACGTTGAACTGGCGGGCGTTGCGCACGCGGCCTTCGCCCGGGTCCAGGCGCAGCATCACTTCGCCCAGCGCCAGCGCATCCCAGCGCTGCTCGTGGGATGCCGCCACTACGAACTGCTGGGCGCTCATCGTGCCTTGCACCCCAGCAGGCCCAGGTCGATGCCGGCGGCCATGCGCCGGTAGCCTTCGTCGTTGGGGTGCAGATGGTCGCGGGTGATGTCCTCGGGCAGGTTCTCCGGCTTGGCCGGATCGCGCAGGATGGCGTCGAAGTCGATCAGTGCGTCATAACCGCTGCGTCCGCCGCGCATCCAGGCGTTGAGGGTGGTGCGGGTGGCCGCGGCAACCGGTTCGTAGCGGTCCGAATCGCCGAACGGGGTGAGGGTGGCCGCGATCGCACCGATGCCATTGCCGTGCAGGCGCTCGGCGATCTGCCGGTAGCCCAGCACCATGTCCTCGGCGTTGCGGCCGGCCTTGGGCGGGGTGCCGCCGTCGTGACGGATGTCGTTGATGCCTTCGAACACGATGACCTTGCTGACGTTCGGCAGCGCGATCACGTCGCGGTCCAGGCGCGCCAGTGCGCTGTGGCTGCGGCCGTGGTCCATGACCTTGTTGCCGCTGATGCCGGCATTCACCACTACGACCTGGTCCGGGCAGGCCTGCTGCAGGCGGGTGGCCAGCAGCGCCGGCCAGTCGCCGTTGCTGCCGCGCGTGGCGGTAGCGCCTTCGGTGATCGAATCGCCCAGGGCGACCACGACCACAGGTGTGCTGGCGCGCTCGGCGAGCACCGCCGACACCACGTTCTGCCGGTAGGCCAGTTTGACCTTGTCGCCCACCTCGGCCTGGCGGCCGTCGGCGATGCGCAGCGCGGTGCGGCGCACCGCAGGCTTGGTGGGCTGCGGGAAATACACGGTGAGCGATACATCGGCCAGTGCCGGCACCGTCATCGCCACCGGGTCGCTGAGCAGGGCGGCGCCGACCGGCACCACCACCTCGCTGCGACCATTGAAGGTGACCAGCTTGGCTGGGGTGGCCGTGCCGGTGCGTTGGGCCGAGGCGCCGCCGATGGTCAGCGGCGCATCGCCCAGTTCATTGCTGATGCGGAAGCGCAGCGCCGTGGCCGAGCTGGCCAGGCGCATGTCCTGGCGCACCGTCTGGTGCGCGAACTGGACTGGCGCTTCCGGGGTGCCGTCCTGGCGGTCCGGTGCGGGTGAGGCGGTCCATGCCGGCACCCATACCTGGGCATGGGCGGGCAGCGCAGCGGCGCTGGTGGCAAGTGCAAGTGACAGTGCAGTGGTCCAGCGCAGCATGGCGGCCCTCCCAGGCGGTCAGCGAATCAGAACAATCAGGAGAAGTAGGTGCCGCCGTTGACGTCCACGTTGGCACCGGTGATGAACCCGGCCGCGTCCGAGGCCAGGTACACGGCGGTGTCGGCCGCCTCCTGCGGACGGCCCTGGCGGCGCAGCGGGGTGTTGCCGGCCACGGCGGTGCGCACTTCCGGCTTGGTGAATTCATCGTGGAAGCGGGTGGCGATCATGCCGCAGCACAGCGCGTTGACGCGGATGCCGCGCGGGCCCAGCTCCTTGGCCATGGCGCGGGTGAAGGTCATCACCGCGGCCTTGGCGGTGGCATAGATCGCCGCACCCGGGCCACCGCCATCGCGGCCGGCCTGCGAAGCGAAGTTCACGATCGCGCCGCCCTCGGGCATGTGCGGCACCACCGCGTGGGTGGTCAGGTAGACCGAGCTCATGTTGAGGTCCATCACCTTGTGGAAGAACGCTTCGTCGATCTCGGCCAGCGGTCGGCGCTGCACCATGCCACCGGCCACGTTGACCAGTACGTCGATGCGCTCGCCGAAGGCCGCCTGGGTGGCGGCGACCATGCCGGCCACGGCCTTGGCATCGGTCACGTCGGCGCGGTGCACGATGGCGGTGCCACCGGCGGCCTCGATCTGCTTCAGCGTGTCCTGCGCGCTGGCCTCGTCGTTGGCGTAGTTGATGCACACCTTGGCGCCGGCGGCGGCCAGCTTGATCGAGATCTCGCGGCCGATGTCACGGCCGCCACCGGTGACGATGGCCACCTTGTCGTTGAATTGGGTCATGGAAAAACTCCAGTAGTGCGTTGGGGGAAAGGAAAGAAGGGGGTCAGCGCGGTGCGGCCGGGCCGTCGAGTTTCTCGACGCGCCCGGTCACCAGCCACAGCGCCAGCAGCGAGGCCGGCACCAGTGCGGCCACCAGGATGAAAATGGGTGCGTAGGATTCATGGGTCATCGCCGGTACCAGCCAGGTGGTGATCAGCGTGCCGGCCACCGCGGCCATGCCGCCGAGCCCGGCCACCGAGCCCACCGACTTGCCGCTGAAGATGTCGCCGGGCAGGGTCTGGATGTTGCCTATCGCGATCTGGAAGCCGAACAGCACGAAAGCGATGGTCACCACCGCCCACACCGGGTCGGTGGCCAGCACCGCGCCCAGCAGGGCCGGGGCCATGATCGCCCCGCCCAGGGTGATGACCAGCTTGCGGGCCTTGTCCACGCTCCAGCCGGCGCCGATCAGGCGCCCGGACAACCAGCCGCCGCCGAGGCTGCCGATCATCGCGCCCACGTAGGGGACCCAGGCGAAGATGCCGATCTGCTTGATGTCAAAGCCGAAGGTGTCGGCCAGGTAGATCGGCAGCCACGACACGAACAGCCACCAGATCGGGTCCAGGAAGAACCGCGAGATCAGAATGCCCCAGGTCTGGCGGTGGCCCAGCAGCTGGCGCACGTTGGGCACGTACTCGGCCCTGGGCGTGGCCGGCTGTTCGGTGGGGGCATCCAGGATCAACGCGCGCTCGGCCGCGCTCACCCAGGGGTGCTTGTCCGGGCCGGCGCGATAGATGACCAGCCACGGCAGCAGCCAGACGAAGCCGATCGCACCAATCAGGATGAACGTGCCGCGCCAGCCCAGCCACAGGAACAGCACCGCGATCAGCGGCGCCGACACGATCGCGCCAATCGACGCACCGGCGTTGAACACGCCCTGCGCCAAGGCCCGCTCGCGCGCCGGGAACCACTCGGCGTTGGCCTTCACCGCGCCCGGCCAGGCACCGGCTTCGCTGATGCCCAGCATCGCGCGGACCAGGCTGAAGGACAGGATGGAGTGGGTCACCGAGTGCAGTGCGATCGAGATCGACCAGACCGCGATCGACAGCGCAAAACCCAGCCGCGTGCCGATGATGTCGAACAGGCGCCCGAACACGAACTGCCCGGCGGCGTAGAACAGCATGAATACCGTGACCAGCAGCGCGTAGTCTTCCTTGGTGGCGCCGACATCCTTGGAGATCTGCGGCCACATCACTGCCAGCGCATTGCGGTCGATGTAGTTGATGACCGTGGCAATGGCGATGAGCGCCACGATCAGCCAGCGGACGTAGGTGCGGGCTTGCGTGGTCACCTTCATTTGCCGTCCTTGCCGGTGCTGCTGTCAAAGCGCTTCCAGCCGCCGTCCCAGCGCCAGCTGTGCCCGCCGCCATGTACCTCATGGCTGCCGGGGTTGCCCGGTTCATCGGCAATGCCCACCGCCACCCGCTTGCCACCGGCCAGGTCCAGCACCAGCACATCGGCATCCTTGCCGCGGTAATGCGCAATGGCGTCGATGCGGCTGTTGGCGCCGCGCACGGTCTCGGCGGTGCCGTCGTACTGGCCATGCGGTTCGAGCACGCCATAGAAGGTGGTGGCGGCCTGGCCATCCACGCGCTGCAGCAGCATCGGCTCGCGGCGCAGGTTGAACGACGGATCATTCGCGCCGCTCTCGCAGATCAACGCGCGCGACGGCGCGGTGCTGGCGAAGCGGTAGGTGTAGAAGCGCCCGTCCAGCAGCCAGGTGAGGCTGCGCGCCTCGCTGCCGGGCTCGCTGCCGGCATCCACCCACACGTGCTGGTAGCCGTTGGCCTTGCCCAGCACCGGGCGATTGGCCACCGCCGACTGGCTCTTGAAGCCCACGTCCATGATGTGGCCGTTGAAATGCAGCGGCAGGTCATAGCGTGCCGGCTTGCTGCCGTTGACGCGCAGCAGGTCCAGCACCACCGGCTGGCCGAGCGAGGGATGGGCCAGCAGCAGCTGGGTGCGGGTGAAACTCACGCCCTCGTAGGCGCCGTCCATGCGCGCCGAGGCAATCTGGGTGTCGTCGCTGGCCGCGAACAACAGCGGCGTGGGGGCCAGCGGCTGGCCCTTCTTCCAGTCGCCGCCGAAGTGGCTCTGCTCGTTCACCACCAGCGTGTTGTGCGCGATGGTCTGGCGCGCCCAGCTGTTGTTCTCGGGCAGGTAGATGCCGCCGGCCTTGGCCTCGATGTTGAGGAAGCGCGCCGCGCCGTAGTCGGTCACCACGCGCTGGCCGTTGTCGTAGAACAGCCAGTTGAGCTTGTCGAAGTGGCCGTGGCCCATGCCCTGCTTGGTGTTCTTCATCACCAGCGCCTGTCCGTCTTCACCGCCCATGCGCAGGATCGCCAGCGCACCCTCGGTGCCGTCCGGGCCATCGCGCAGCAGCGTGGGCACGAACGCGAACGGCTTGGCCTTGTCCTGCGCCAGCGCCTGGGCCACCTGCAGCCCTTCGGGCGAGAGCAGCACGCGCTTCTGCGCCTTGGCCACCGACAGCAGGCGCGCATCGGTGGTGCGCGCGTAGGCGATGTCGATGCCGGCCACCAGCTCCTCGGTGTCCAGGCCCTTGTCCAGGATGGCGTCGTTGATGGGGAAGAAGTAGCCGCCATAGCTGCTCTGCACCAGCGCATCCACCGCCTTGAGCAGCACGCCGTCGCGGCGCTTGAAGATGCCCTGCTGCGGCTCGTTGCGCTCGATCGCATTGGCGAACAGGATGAACGGTGCCAGCGCATAGCGCTGGTAGTAGGGGCCTTCCTCGTAATAGCCATCGGGCGAGAACAGCTGGTCCACCTGCTTGAGGAAGCCGGCGCTGCCATCGCGCCTGCTGCCCTTCAGCGCCTTGTCCACATAGGTGGGGTCGCGCAGCACGTAACCGGTCATGCCCACCGCGGCCACCGCCCAGGTGGCGTGGTTGTGGATCTTGTCGAAGTTCTCCGGCGTGCCGCTCAGGAAGTCGGCCATCGGCCGGAACACGTTGTCGTCGATGGTCTTTCTATCCGCGGCGCTGAGGCTGTCGCGGATCGCGTCGTAGCCCTGCACCGCGCTCACCAGCCATACCGAATCGTTGAGCGTCTGCCAGAACAGGCGGCCCGGAATCTGCCCACGTCCCTGCGGATGGGCGCCCAGGCCCGGGTACAGCTTGGCGTAGCCCAGCAGCAGGTCGCGTGCGTAATCGGCATAGACCGTGTCGCCGGTCAGCCGGTACAGCGCACCGGCGGCCTGGATGGCCTGGTAATTGCGCTTGTGCTGCTCGTGGGTGTAACCGCCGCCCTTGTCCTTGGGCACCGGCACGTCGATGCCGGCCTTGATCATGCCGCGCACCAGGCGTTCGGCGCGCTGCTGCTCCTTGGTGAACACCGGGTAGCGGGCGCCGTCGCTGCGCATCTGCTGCCATTGTGCGGCGGTGACCAGTACCGGCGCATTGGCGCTGGCGGCGGGCTGCCCGGCGCTGGCAGGGGCAGCGGCAATGGCGGGCAGGGCGGCGGCGCTGAAGGAAGCAGCCAGCAGCAGCATCAAGGGCGTGGAACGCGTCATGGCAGGGTCTCGGCTGGAGTATCGGACTGCATTGCCGCCGTGGCGGTAAGCACGTTGTTGCGTACGCGCAGGTGGGGCTCGCCGACGCGGTGGCTGAAGCGCACGCGGCCGCTGTGCGCGAACTGGTTGTCTACCAGCGTGGCCTGCTGCACGCCCTGCAGGCGCAGGCTGGTGTCATCGGCCACGCCTACCTGCTGCAGCTGGTTGCCCTGCAACAGCAGCGACGGCCCGAAGGTGCTCTCGTCGGTGCCGCCGCGGTACAGGGTCAACAGCGGCCCGCCGATGCGGGTGAATCGCGACGCCACAATCTCCACCTGCTCGGCGTTGTAGGTGCCCAGGTCGTCGGTCTCGGCGGCGGCGGAAATCACGCTCCCGCTGATGTCCTCCACCGTGGTGTTGCGCAGCGTGATGCGCGCGGCCAGGCTGCCTTTGCCGGCGTTGACCACGTCGAAGGCCTTGTTGGCGGTCAGCCCGTGGATGCGGCTGTCTTCAATATGCAGGGTGTAGTTGAACGCCTGGCTGCCCGGGGCGATGCGGACCACCGCGTTGCCGGCCGCATCGGGCGCCAGGGCGCCGTCGATCTCCAGCCGCGAGAGCTTCAACGCGCCACCGGCGCGGATCTCGAACAGGCTGGGGCGGGTGAACTGCAGGCTGGCCTGGCCACGCGCCGGCCCGATCACGCTCAGCGGGTGGTCCACGCCCAGCACCTGGTCCACCCGGTACTGGCCGCGCTGCAGCTGCAGGCGGTCGCCCGGGGCGCTGGCCGCGATGGCGCGGGTGAGGGTGTCTTCGCCCGGGGCCACCCTGCGCACGCTGCCGCTGTCCAGCGCCACCGTGCTCAGCGCCTTCGGGTACCACGCCACGCCCACCTGGTCGCGGCTGACCGGTGCCAGGTCGCGCGGGGCGCCGGCGGCGACCGTTTCCACCGGGTACTGCAGGCCGTTGGCCGCGCGCTGCAGGGTTACCTGGCGCGCGCTGACACCGGCCGGGAAGCCGGGCGACACGGCCGGGCTCTGCACGTTGGCGCTGAAGGCGATACCGGACAGATCGCCCTGGGTACGCAGCAGCTCACGGCTGCCATCGCCGATGAACAGGTTGCCGGCCATGCGGCTGTTCACCGGCATGGCGTTGCGCTCGTCATCCAGCCCCGCGCCGAGGAACAGCTGGCGCACGTTGATCAAGCTGTTGCGCTCGATCACCGCATCGTCCACCTGCTCGTAGCGGTTGAGCGGCGCGTCGCGGGTGCCGGCCATCACCGCCAGCGCGGCGGCGAAGTTGTCGCCGGCGATGTTTTCGAAATAGTTGTCGCGCACGATCTGGTGGCGGTTGATTACCCTCACCCCGCCGGTATGGGCTTTGTTGTTGCCCAGGAACACGTTGCGCTCCACCACGTTGCCGTGGCCATGGCGCAGCACCATCGACCCGCGCGATTCAAAGAACACGTTGCCGCGGTACAGGTTGCCGCCGGACTTGTTGGACACGATCTCCACTTCGCCATCGCAGTGTTCGAACCAGTTGTTCTCCACCACCGTATTCGAGTTGGACTGCGAGTCGGTGCTGGTGCCCACCCGAAGGGTCTCGCCGCCGTTGCTGCCCAGGTTGGGGCGCGGGCCGAACCAGTTGTGGTCGATGCGGTGGCGGTTGTCCAACCCGCTGGTGGCGTTGCGCACCACCACCAGGGTGGTACCGGCATTGGTCTTGCCGACCAGCTGGTTGTGGTCGAAGCGGTTGTGCTGGCCGTATATGCCGACCCAGTTGTCCGACTGCTGGCGGTCGGGCTTGTTGTAGCCGTCGATCACCACGCCGGTGACCCGGCTGTGGGTGGCCCACTCCTTGGACGAGGCGCGGAAGGACACCACTTCGCCGCCCGGGGCCCAACCATCGCGGAACACCAGGTTGGACACTTCAAGATAACTGCCGGCCAGGCGCAGCTGGGACTGGCCACTCAGAATCACCTTGCCGGGGGTCTGTGCTGTCAGCTTAATTGGTTGACCAATTTTGCCGGTACCGCGCAGCAGCAGGTCGATATCACGCCACACCCCGTCGGCCAGGATCACCGTGTCGCCGGGTTGCAGGGTCTTGGCCACGGCCGCATAGCCGGCGGCATCCCGAACCAGGTGATCGGCCGCGAAGGCGGGCAGGGCAGCCAAGCTCAGGCCCAGCGCCAGTGCGGTGGCCAGCGGGTGCAGTACCCGTGGCACGTGCGAGTGTTGCAAAGTCACAGGCTTACCCTCCCAGATCAACCGTGGCGTTCAACGCGAGTCCGGATCGTAACAGGTCGAACGCGCCGGGAGTCAACCACAATCGCATACCACTTTAGGTGCATGTGGTTTGCCTGTTGCGCATATTTCTGCTGCATCCGCACATTAAATATGCTGAAAGTGGTCTAGGTGGATCACAGGGGTAGACTTTAGTACCAATTCATTGACATTGGTTCAGTAGTCGTGAATCGTCCGGATCGAATCCGTGTAATCGGACGATCCATCCTGGGAGGGAGATCACGATGTTGCATGACCGCCGTACGGCCTCGCCACGAGGCCTTCGCCATACCGCGCTGCATACCGCGCTGTTCTATGCCCTGTGCACCGCCGCCGCGCTGCCGCTGGCCCACGCACAGGACGCCGAGGCGCCGCCCGCGCAGGCCACTACCCTGGACCAGGTCCAGGTGACCGGCATCCGCGGCACCATCCAGACCTCGATCGACAAGAAGCGCGAGGAGACCGTGGTCGCCGACGTGCTTGCCGCCGACGACATCGGCGACCTGCCGGCGCTGTCCATCGGCGAGGCCATCGAGACCATCACCGGCGCCTCCACCCATCGCGAAAAGGGCGGTGCCTCGGAAATCTCCATCCGTGGCCTGGGCCCGTTCCTGGGCTCGTCCACCTTCAACGGCCGCGAAGCCACCAACGGCAGCGGCGACCGTTCGGTCAACTTCAATCAGTTCCCGTCCGAGCTGATCAACAGCGTGGCCATCTACAAGACCCAGCGCGCCGACTTCGTCGAAGGTGGCGTGGCCGGCACGGTCAACATGGAAACGGTCAAGCCGCTCGAATACGGCAAGCGCACCATCCAGCTCGATGGCCGCGGCACCTGGCAGGACTACGACGACCGCCTCAAGGACAAGGACGGCGTGGGCTGGCGCGGTACCGCCAGCTACATCGACCAGTTCGACATGGGGGCGGCCGGCAAGCTCGGCGTGTCGGTGGGCGTGCAGGCGCTGGAAGGCAGCAACCCGGAAGAAATGTTCTCCAGCAGCTCCACCTGGGTGGCCTGCGATGGCCGCGAGGTGGTGGGCGCCACGCGCAACTGCACCACCGTTGATGGCAACCAGGTCGCCAACGGCGTGCCGTACTACCTGGTGCCCAGCAGCCGCATCTACCGCCAGTTCATCGAACACGACAAGCGCGACTCGCAGTTCGCCGCGCTGCAGTGGCGCCCCAGCGACACCCTGGAAGTGAACCTGGACTACCAGCACTCCAAGCGCGACTACACCGAGGACCGCTCGGACCTGTCGCTGTCCTCGATGATGCGCAACCTCAACAACCGCGTGGTCACCGACGACGGCGCGCTGCTGCACCACACCGGCAGCACCACCATCGATTCCACCGGCAACTTCCTGGAGCGCAAGGAGGAGTACACCGGCGGCGGTTTCAACGTGATCTTCCGGCCCAGCCCGGCCTGGACCCTGTCCACCGACCTGTCCTACTCCAACACCCAGCGCGACCAGATCGAGCGCTCCACCCGGCTGCGCGCCGGCCGTACCGACGTCAACGGCAAGCCGGTGGGGGGCATCAAGAACACCCGCTACGTCGACTACACCTACGACTACAGCGGTGACGTGCCGAGCATCACCCTGGATCCAGCGTTCGATGTGAACAACCCGGACAACTACACCGACTCGGCGCTGATCCGCCGCCGCCAGCAGAGCCGCGAGCACACCATCCGCGCGCAGCGCTTCGATGCGGCCTTCACCCCGGAGAGCGGCTTCTTCACCGCGCTCAAGGGCGGCCTGCGCCATTCCGAGGCCAGCTACACCGACTTCACCGATACCCGCGACATCAACACCACCAACGTGGCGGCCATCCGCGCGGCCAACCGCGCCTGCCGCCAGGCATTCCCGCAGAAGGACTTCCTGGCCAACGCCAGCGGCAACACCATCGACCAGTGGGCCAGCTTCGACAGCCGCTGCCTGTTCCAGGCGTTCACCGGCGTGGACGACACCGGCCTGAGCGCGGACCTGCGTGACCCGGCCAACAACGATGTCACCGAGAAGACCAACGCCGTCTACCTGATGGGCGATTACAGCAGCGAGTGGTTCGGCCTGCCGGTGACCGGCAACATCGGCGTGCGCTGGGTGCGTACCGATGTCAGCTCGGTGGGCCTGCGCAGCGGCCTGGACGTCATCAACAACCCCGATGGCAGCGTCACCCTGCGCCCCACCGGCGAGTTCACCCGCCAGGTGCTCAAGTCCAGCAACGCCGAATGGCTGCCCAGCTTCAACGCCGCCTTCGAACTGCGCCCGGACCTGCTGCTGCGCGTGGGCGCCTACCGCGCCATGTCGCGCCCGGACCTGGCCGCCGAAGGCTTTGGCCGCAGCTTCACCCTGGACGAGGCCGATACCGATTTCCGCAGCGTGGCCGAGGCGCTGGGCAACATCACCGCCACCGGCAACCCGCGCGCCAAGCCGCTGATGTCCTGGAACGCCGATGTCTCGCTGGAGTGGTACGCCAACGCCGATTCCATGCTGGCCACGGCGATCTATTACAAGCAGTTCAACGGCGGCTCGGTGCCGGTGGTGCTGGGCGAAACCTTCGACATCGACGGCCAGAACGTCACCGTGCCGGTGGAACAGTTGGCCACCAGCAACCAGAAGAGCGACCTGATCGGCTTCGAGCTGACCGGCTCGCATACCTTCAGCTACCTGCCGGGCATCTTCTCCGGGCTGGGCGTGAAGGCCAGCTACAACTACGCCCACTCCAACTTCAAGACCGAAGACCTGCGCCTGGGCGAGTCCACCGACCCGATCACCGGCGTGTTCACCCCCGGCATCGTGGAGCCGGCCAACATCTTCGGCCTGTCCAAGCACGTGGCCTCGGCCCAGGTGTACTGGGGCCTGGGCAAGCTGGACCTGCAGGCCATCTACAAGTACCGCTCGGACTATTACCAGCAGTTCGTCGGCGACCCCTCGCAGAACCGCTATGTGCGCGACAATGGCTCGCTCGACTTCCGCGCTACCTACAAGGTGAACAAGCACCTGTCGGTATCGCTGTCGGCCAGCAACCTCACCGACGAGCCGCGGGTGTCGGATATGCCCATCCTGGGCAGCTTCCGCGAGTACACCACCTACGGGCGGCGCTATTATCTCGGGGTGCGCTACCGCTTCTGAGGCAAGCGGCGCGGCCTTCACGGCCGCGCCGTAGTCCCCGGGCGCGGGTCGCATGATGGTCCCCAGCCACCGTACAGCCAGGTCTTGATGATGTCCGAACCCCGTCTCTACCAGTCCATTGCCGCCGAAATCGTCGCGCTGATCGAGAAGGGCGAATTCCCGCCGGGCTCGCGCCTGCCTGGCGAACGCGACCTGGCCGAGCGCCTGGGGGTGAGCCGGGTGACCGTGCGCGAGGCGGAAATCGCGCTGGAAGCGCAGGGGCTGATCACCATCAAGACCGGTTCGGGGGTGTATGTGAAGGCGCGCCCGTCGCAGGCCCCCGGTGCCTTGCCGGATGTGTCTGCCTTCGACCTGACCGCCGCCCGTGCGGTGATCGAGGCCGAAGCGGCGGCCATGGCCGCCAGCCGCATCACCGACCAGGAATTGCAGGACCTGGCCGGCCTGATCGCGGCCATGGTCGACCCGGCCTCGGGTGAGGCGGCGGCCAGCGAAGCTGACCGCCAGTTCCACCTGTCCATCGCCCGCATTGCCGGCAACCCGGTGGTGGAGCACTGCGTGCAGCTGATCTGGCGCATGCGCAACGAACTGCCGCGGGTGAAGCAGGTGTATGCCAACGTCTGCCACAACGACGACGACACCCGCGACGAAGAACACACCGCCATCCTCGATGCCTTGCGCGCGCGCGATCCGGCTGCCGCACGGCTGGCGATGCGCAACCACTTCCAGCGTCTGTTCGAATCCATGCTCGAGGCCACCGAGAACGAGGCCCTGGCCGAGATCCGCCGGCGCACCCAGCAGGACCGCGAGCGCTTCATGGCCGCCACCGGGCACTGAGCCCGGCACCGGCAGGGCGGCTTACTCGCCCTGGTACTGCTTCTCTTCCACCAGCGCAGAGCCGGCGATGCGGTTGATCTCGTTCTTCACCTTCACCCGCTCGCCGTTGGTGCCGTAGACCCCGCGCGCCAGCTGGATGAAGCCATCATCGAACACCTGTGCCGCTTCCTTGTCGCGCAGCTGGTCCTGGATGTCCCACATGCGCACGTTGATCGCCTTGAGCTGATCCTTGAGCGCGTCCAGCCCTGGCTGGCCGGCCAGCTGCTGCTGCCACAGCGGCCACAGGCCATCGAGTTCCTTGCGGACATTGGCGTTCTTGCCGGCGTCGCTGATGCGTTCGGCCTTGATTTCCAGGATGGTGATCTTGTCGATCAGCTCGCCAATCGATACCGGGGTCAGGATCGCGTCCACGCCATTACTCGCAACAGGTCAGAGCGGCCATGATAGCGCGGCCCCTGCGCGGCATCGTGGATGCAGGATTTACGCGGATTTTGCGTTCCTGCCGCCGCCGCGGCATGGCGGCTTTACGGCCCCTGCGGGAACACTGCCCACCTCGACGGCGCCGCCGTCCGATGGAGTGGCACACGTGGTGGTTGAACATATGAAAGGGCGCATCCTGCGCCGTGGCAGCGCACTGCTGCTGGGCCTGGCGATCAGCGGGGCGGCCTCGGCCGGGGTGGAAGGCAATGCCACGCTGACCTCCGATTACGTCTGGCGCGGCAGCTCGCAGAGCGATGGCGACCCGACCGCACAGGCCGGCGTCAAACTCGGCAGCCAAAGCGGCTGGTACGCCTCGGTGTGGGGTTCGGGGGTGTCGTTCCAGCCCGACAACGGCGCGCGCAGCGAATTCGACGTGGTGGCCGGGTGGGGTGGGGCGCTGGGCCAGGACTGGGCACTGGACGTCAACCTCACCCGCTATCTCTACCCGTCCAGCACCGTGGATCTGAACTGGACCGAGCTCAACAGCACCCTCACCTGGCAGCAGCGCTACTGGCTGCAGATCGGGGTGTCCGACGACGCGCTGGCCGGCGGCCACCGCGGCACCTACGCCCAGCTTGGCGCGCGCCTGCCGCTGGGCGAACAGTGGCGGCTGGAAGGTGCAGTGGGCCATTACTGGCTGGCCAGCGCGCAAGGCGATGACTACCTGCACGGCCAGCTCAGCGCCATCTGGACGGTGCACGGCCCGTGGGAACTGCGCCTGACCGCACACGACACCGACAGCGCGGCCAAACGCCTGTTCCCCGGCAACGCAGGTTCGCGCGTCGAGTTCGCGGTCCAAACCACGTTCTAACGCAGCGCCAACCAACCCCGCGCCGTAGCGCCGACCGTTGGTCGGCTATCGCGGTGCCAGGACCCGGTAGAGCCGACCGCCGGTCGGCTGCATTTGCGCGCCGCCTGGGCAGCCGACCAACGGTCGGCTCTATCGGCGCAGCACCGCCACCGCCCACACCGCCATCGCCACCGCGGCCACGCCCGCGCCGGTCACGCACACCCCGGTCCACCCATACGCGCCATACACCTGCGCCGACACCAGCGACCCCAGCGACCCGCCAATGAAGTACCCGGTCATGTACCCCGCATTGAGCCGGTTGCGTGCCTCCGGCCGCAGCGCGAACACCACGTTCTGGTTGCTCACGTGCAGCAACTGCGCGGCCAGGTCCAGCACCAGCACGCCCACCACCAGCGCCACCAGCGACTGCGTCGAAAAGCCCAGCGGCAGCCACGACGCCGCCAGCAGCACCAGCGCCACCGTTGTCGCCAATGCCGCCTTGCCGCGGTCGGCCATCCGCCCGGCCAATCCCGCTGCCAGCGTGCCCGCCGCGCCCACCAGCCCGAACAGCCCGATCGTCGCATCACTGTAGTGGTACGGCGCGCCCGCCAGCAGGAAGGCCAGCGGCGTCCAGAACATCGCGAACATCGCAAAGCTCAATGCCCCCAGCAGCGTGCGCAGCCGGAACACCGGTTCCTGCGCGAACAGCGTGCCGATCGAGCGCAGCAGCGCGCCGTAACTCAAGCCGGCGTGCTGATGGAAACGTGGCAGCGTGCGGTACAGCACCCAGGTGGTCAGCACCAGCGTGGCCGCCGCCATCCAGTACACCCAGCGCCAGTCGCCCAGCGAGGACAACGCCCCGGCCACCGTGCGCGCCAGCAGGATGCCCAGCAGCAGCCCGCTCATCACCGTGCCCACCACCCGGCCACGCTCTTCCGGCCGCGCCAGCGTGGCCGCGAACGGCACCAGCACCTGCGCCACCACCGAGAACAACCCGGTGATCGCGGTGCCCACCAGCAGCCACACGAACTGGTGGCTCAATGCGCTCACCACCAGCCCGGATGCCGACAACAACGACATCACCACGATCAACCGCCGCCGCTCGAACATGTCACCCAACGGCACCAGCAGCACCACGCCCACGCCATAGCTCAGCTGCGCGGCCGTCACCAGCGTGCCCGCGCGGCCGAACGACACCCCGAACTCGCCGGCAATGGTGTGCAGCAGCGGCTGGGCGTAGTAATTGCTGGCCACCGCCACGCCGGTGGCAAAGGCCATCAACAGCACCTGCCAGCGGCTCAAGGGGGTGTGTACATCGGCGGTCATGACGCGTCCAGACTCCAGGGGGACGCCAGTGTCCGCCTCTCTGCGCGATGATGGAAATGAATAGTTATCATCCAACGCATCTGGAAAATAGATGGGTAGTGGAGATGCCGACGTGAACCTCAAACAGCTCGAGTTCTGCGTGGCCCTGGCCGAAGAACGCAACTTCACCCGCGCCGCCGCGCGCTGCCACGTGGTGCAGTCCGCGCTCAGCCACCAGATCGCCCATCTCGAGGAAGAACTGCAGGCCACCCTGTTCGAACGCCTGCCGCGCCAGGTGCGGGTCACCCCGGCCGGCGAGGTCCTGCTCCGCCACGCCCGCCAGGTGCTCGACTCGCTGCGCCATCTGCGCGAAGACGTGGCCGCCGTGGCCGGCCAGGTGCGCGGCACCCTCACCATCGGCCAGATCACCTCGCTCACCGCCGTGGACCTGGTGGCCTGCCTGGCCGCCTTCCACACCCGCTACCCGCAGGTGGAATTCCGCCTGCGCATGGACAAGAGCGAAGTGCTGATGGAAGACGTGCGCGAGCGCCGCGTGGACGTGGCGCTGGTCGGCCTGTCGCCCGGCACCGCCATCGACGGCGCCTGCCACCGCCTGCTCGCCGAAGAATCCATGGTGGCCGTGCTGCCGCCCAGCCACCCGCTGGCCAGCCGCAAGCGCCTGTCGCTGGCCACCCTGGCCGAACTGCCGCTGGTGGATTTCCAGTACGGCAGCGGCGCCCGCCGGCAGACCGACGAAGCCTTCGCCGCCGCCGGGTTGCCGCATCGGGTGCCGTTCGAGATCAACCACATGTCGCTCATCGAGCGCTTCGTCCAGCAGGGGCTGGCGGTGGGCATCGTGCCGGTGGCCATCGCCGCCGGGTTCACCGGCGTGGCGCGGGTGGCCATCCAGGATGCGCCGGTGCGGCGCGTGCATGCGGTGTGGTCGAAACTGCCCACGCCAGCGGCGCGGGCCTTCATGCAGGAACTGCTGCAGCACGTGGCCCCGCAGGCGGAGCCACGTGCCGGGGTGGGGCTCAGGCGCCGCGCACGCGCAGGGTGAGGCCCTTCAGGAAGTTGCGCAGCAGCTGGTCGCCGCAGGCGCGGTAGTTCTTGTGGTCCGGCTGGCGGAACAGCGCCGACAGCTCCGGCTTGGACACCGGGAAACCGGCCTGCTGGAAGATCTCGTGCATGTCCACGTCCTTCAGCTGGAAGGCCACGCGCAGCTTCTTCAGCACCAGGTTGTTGGTGATGCGCTTTTCCACCGGGCGCAGCGGCTGGCTCTCGTCGCGGCCACGGAAGTGCACGATCAGCCCGTCCAGGAAGTGCGCCAGGGTGCGGTCGTCGCAGGCCACGAAGCCGTCCTCGTCTTCCTTGCGCAGCCAACCGGCCACGTCGGCCTTGTCCACCACGAAGGCCGGGTCGGCCAGGGCACAGGTGTCGGCGATCATGCCGTCGCTGAGGTCGAGCATGTAGCGGATGCTGCGCAGTACATCGTTGTTGATCATGTGACGTCCAATACCGCCGGCGCGGCTGCGCGGCTGGCGGCCATTTTACCCCGGGCCGGTCCCGCCGACCGCCGCGACCGGCTGCCCTGTCATCTGGCTGCCATGAAAGTGAAGCACAGTGCCGCCATCAGGCATCGACAGGCAGTGGAGCAGGCAATGCGCAGGTGGCAGGTGATGGCGGGTGTGGGCATGGTCTGGCTGGCCGCAACGGCCGCCGCCCAGGCCCCGTATGTAGCGATCGAACAGCGCGTGGACCCGCAGGCACTGGCCCAGGTGGGGCTCACCCCGGCCCAGTTGCAGGCCCTGAACCGCCTGCTGCGCGAGGCCGATGCCCGTACCCCGGCTCCGCCGGCCGCCGCTGCCCCGGTCGCCGCCCCCGGCGCGCCCACCCCGGCGCCCATGTTCCCGGGCCTGGACGACGGGCCGATCAACGCCAGGGTCACCGGCCAGGTGGACGGCTGGGCACCTGGCACCGTGTTCACCCTCGACAACGGCCAGCAGTGGCAGGTGCTCAAGGGCGAGATGACGCTCAAGGCCAGCCGCAGCAACCCCGCGATCGTGGTGGTGCCCGGCATCGCCGGGCGCTGGTTCCTGCAGGTGGACGAAGACCTGCCCAAGGCGCGCGTGTTCCGGATCCGCTGATCGCAGATCGCGTAGAGCCGGGCTCTGCCCGGCTGCCAGAGATCCCCGCGCCCGGCTCTACGCCATCCCGCCCCGTCCGGCACATTGCCCCCGGCACACACCCCCCGCATCGGTGCGAAAATACCCGTGATTCCCACGGAGTACCCCGATGACCCGTACCGCTCTCATTACCGGCGCCACCTCCGGCTTTGGCGCTGCCGCCGTCCATCGTTTCGCCCAGGCGGGCTGGCGGGTGATCGCCACCGGCCGGCGCGCTGAACGGCTGCAGCCGCTGGTCGACGCCTACGGTCCCGAGCGCGTCCACGCGGCCGTCTTCGACGTGCGCGACAGCGCCGCCATGGAGGCCGCGCTGGCCGCCCTGCCGGCCGACTTCGCCGCCATCGACCTGCTGGTCAACAACGCCGGCCTCGCCCAGGGCACCGCCCCGGCGCAGAGCGCCTCGCTCGAAGACTGGCGCACCATGATCGACACCAACGTCACCGCGCTGGTCACCCTCACCCACCGCCTGCTGCCGCAGCTGGTGGCGCGCAAGGGCGCCATCATCAACATCAGCTCGGTGGCCGGCGTGTACCCGTATCCGGGCGGCAACGCCTACGGCGGCACCAAGGCCTTCGTCAGCCAGTTCTCGCTGGGCCTGCGCGCCGACCTGCACGGCACCGGCGTGCGCGTGACCACCATCGAGCCGGGCATGGCCGAAACCGAGTTCACCCTGGTGCGCACCCACGGCAACCAGGCCGCCTCGGACACCCTCTACACCGGTGCCAACCCGATGACCGCCGAGGACATCGCCGAGCAGATCTTCTGGGTGGCCAACCTGCCGGCGCACCTCAACATCAACCGCCTGGAACTGATGCCGGTCAGCCAGTCGTTCGCCGGTTTCCAGGTCGCGCGCGACTGATCCAAGGGCAATGCTGGCCACCACCGCGGCCGCATGCCCGAACAGGCCACCACCGCGGCCGCATGCCCGAACAGGCCACTACCGTGGCCGCACGCCCGAACCGGTAGCGCCGACCGTTGGTCGGCTGCCCTTGGCGCATACCCACCGCTGACGGCAGCCGACCCACGCTCGGCTCTCCCTCAGGCGGCTGTCCACACCGCCAGCTCATACCCATCCGGATCGCGGAAATGAAACCGCCGCCCGCCCGGAAAATCGAATGCCGCCCGGCAGATCTCCGCCCCGGCCGCTTCCACCCGCTGCTGCGTGGCCACCAGGTCATCGGCATACAGGATCACCAGCGGCCCACCGGCGCGCACCGGCGCATCGGTGGTGAACCCACCGCGCAGGCGGCCATCGTCGAACTCGGTATAGCCCGGGCCGTAATCGGTGAACGACCAGCCAAACACGCTGCCGTAGAACGCCTTGCTGCGCGCGATATCGGCCACGTTGAATTCAATGTTGTCGATCCGGCGATCGCTGCCGTGTGCGGTGCTCATGGAGGCATCTCGTTGAAAGGAAGCCCCAGCATCGCCACGTTGGTCGCGCCGGTCTTGAACAAAACGGCCAGTCAGCTGCGCCACTGCGCGCACAACTGCGCCGCCCCGATCCCCGCCAGCGCCCGCACCTCGCGGCTCAGGTGCGACTGGTCGGCATAACCCACGTCCGCCGCCAACCCCGCCAGCCCATCCCCCGGCCGCGCCCGGGCCAGCGCCAGGAACCGCTGCAGCCGCAGAATCCGCTCCAGCATCTTCGGCCCATAGCCAAACTGTTCATGGCATAACCGGCGCAGGCTGCGCGTGCTCACCTGCAGCGCCGAACCGATCGCGGCCAGATCGCTGCCACCGGCCCGCACCTGCCCGAACACCCGCGCCGCCGCCGCGTGGCGGCCACCGGTAGAGCGGGGCAGCCCGGCCAACGCCTGCGCAAACACCCGCTGCTGCGCATCGCCATCGCCCACATCATTCAACCGCGCCGCCATCCGCCGCGCCTGCGGCCCCAGCACCGCATCCAGCTCCACGGCCGTGCCCACCATCTCGCCCAGCGGCACCCCCAGCCACGCCCGCGCCGCACCCGGCTGGAACCGCGCGCCCAGCACCTGCGCACCCGGCGTCAGCTGCGGGTGCGCCGCCACCACATCCGGCCCCACCACATACAGCCGCCCATCGCGCCACAGGATGTCCACGCAGCCATCGGGCAGCACCGCCACCTCGCCGCTGTGGCCCGCCGGAAGATCGCTGCGCCACAGCTGCCCGAAGCAGCCCTGCAGCGCAGCCGGCGGCGCCCATTCGCGGTAGCGGCCGGTGGCACCGGCTACGCCGGGAAGGTCAGCAGGATCAGGGCGGGAAGCAATGCGGGCCATAGCGCGTCAGGGGCGGCAGGGAGGCGCGCGAACTCAGCAAGGCGCACCAAATCGCCCTTGGGCTCCTCAGGTTAAGGCTCCAATTGAGTCAGTCGAGATTAACAATCTTGATCACCCCCCTTGTCGCTACCCCATCTCCAAAAAGGGAGGATGAGCCAACGTGAAGCGCCTCGGTTGCACCATCATGATTGATGAATGAAATGGTGCATGTCACAGCAGTGCCAGGCTCGATCACGCGAATAGACGGATCGTTTAGAACGAATCCGAACCACATGGGCTGAGGACTAATAGTAAACGCCATGGGTCGAGCCGTGGGCGCATTCATTGCTGCCACGGCGCGTCCGTGTGAATCGACTGAGTCGAGACGTAGCTCAACACGCACTGGCCTTAGATTCGGAAAGGGAGTATCCATTTCAACAGCTCTTCTGCTTAATGTGAGACCCGGTGCAAGTGACCCTGTGCACCTGTGAACTCGGAATTCCGATGCTCTCCATCGACCGCCCAGTATCATTGAACTGCGTTCGTTCTGCTGAATTCACCAAGCTCGAGGGCGCTTGTCCTTCGACAACTGTATGTTTGCTTCCAAATCCTTTAGTGAAAGCGCCTGCTAGGTCCTCTGCATCCCCCTTGTTGCCGAGGAAGCGCTTAACACTGTCTCCGTTTGGAGAAGCGATGAAATGGCCAAGCTTTTAGCGATAGGGGTTGCTGTTGGCATATCTGTAACGATTGAACTGGCCTACGGAACCGCCGTGAGGAGAGACCGGATCAATAGATAAGAAGATGCCGAGTTGAGGGTCCATGTACCTCTGCTGCATGTAGCTCAGCCCGGT
>DJBL01000003.1:0-219 GCA_002435595.1 Stenotrophomonas maltophilia | reverse complement strand
CTGCATGTAGCTCAGCCCGGTGGATGCGTCACTCACATGTCCTGTGTAGCTTGGGCCATCCTCGGGTCCGTCACCGACGGCAGCGCCGTAGGGCTCGTAGTCATAACGCTTGATCACATTGCCACTAGCGTCAGACTCGGCGACGACCGAGCCAAGTGCGTCAGTGTGAATGTACGTAACTGTCTGAGCATGCGTTGGCTCAGCCAGGGGCATCCCGAT
>DJBL01000002.1 GCA_002435595.1 Stenotrophomonas maltophilia | reverse complement strand
ACCTTTGGCGAGGACGGATGGTGTTGCGCCTCCCCGACCGGGGTCATGCCCCACCGGATGCGGGTAACGTGTCGGCAGTCGGCTGGGGCGCGACCCTACCGGGGTATCTACCGGTGGCAGTGCAAACCGGGGGCATTGATCGGTGGCAGTGCAAGGCGTGCACGCGAGGTCGCCGGCGGCTATCGCAGAATGCGGAACCGCACCTGGGTCCAGGCGCCATCGGAGGCCAGCGCGGTGAGGGTGTGCTCGCCGGTCTCATCGAAATCGCGCTGGAACAGGCGCGCGCCCTCGGTGCGCGCGATCCAGCGACCGTCCAGCAGCCAATCGATGCTGTTGTCGTTGCCCAGCGCGCGCAACTGCAGGCGCACGCCGTGCTCTGCATTGGGTGCGCGGGCCAGGGTGGCACGGTCGTTGAGCCCTTCGATGTGCAGGCTGCCGCCGCTGTCGCGGCCATCGTCGCTGCAGTCGGGTGACAGTGCCGGCAACTGCGCGGCGCGCCGTTGCACCTGCGGCAGCCACGGCGACAGCAGCGCGGGCCAGCGCGCAATCTCGCGCATCTCGCGCTGGTGCGGCAGCCGACAGTCCGGCGACAGGCGCAGGCCCGTGCCTGCATCCACTTCGAAGCGCTGGCGGCCCGGCTGCCACAGCCGCGCATCGCGCTCGGCGAAGGTCGGCGGCACCACCCCATCGAGCACGAACGCGTCCAGGCGACGCTGGCACAGCGCGGCCTCGGTACGCTCGGCCAGCTCGCCGGTGGGCCAGCAGATCGCCTCGCGGGTCACGTTGGCCGGCATCGCCGCGCCACTGGCATCGCCGGGCTGGCGTGGCAGGCTGTCCACCACTTCAAACAGCAGCGGCAACGCGGTCACCGCACCATACTGGCCGGGCAGCGGGGTTCCGTCGGGCCGCCCCACCCACACGCCCACGGTGTAGTGACGGGTGCCGCCGATCGCCCACGCATCGCGATAGCCGTAGCTGGTGCCGGTCTTCCACGCCACCCGCGGGCGCCCGGTGACGTCGAAGGTGCCGCTGCCGTAGCCCGGGCGCGGGTTGGACTCGAGCACTTCGCGGGTGATCCAGGCCGCGCCCGGCGACATCAGCCGGCGCTCGATGACCGGATCGGCGGCGGTGTAGCGCACGCGTCCGGCGATGCCGTTGCGGTTGAACGCGGCAAATGCACCCACCAGGTCTTCCAGCCGCGCACCGGTGCCTCCGAGGATCAGCGACAGGTTGGGTGCGCTGCCATGCGGGAAGCGCAGGGTGATGCCGGCATGCGACAGGCGCGCGGCGAAGCGCGCCGAGCCGACCCGGTCCAGCAGGTCCACCGCCGGTACGTTGAGCGAGAGCCGCAGCGCGGTGGCCGAACTCACCGGGCCGTTGAAGGCCGCGTCGAAGTTGCCCGGGCGGTAGCCGCCGAAGGCCTGGGGCGCATCCACCATCAGGCTTTCCGAATGGATCAGGCCGTCATCCAGCGCCATTCCGTACAGGAACGGCTTGAGCGTGGAGCCCGGCGAGCGCCAGGCCTGCACCATGTCCACGTGGCCCAGCCGCTGCTTGTCGCCGAAGGCCACCGAACCGACGTAGGCGCGCGCCTCAAGGGTGCGGTTGTCGATGACCAGCAGCGCGGCCGAGGTACGCTCGGGCAACTGCGAGAAGTACGAGGACACGCGCTCTTCCAGGGTGCGCTGCAGGCCGATGTCCAGCGTGCTCTCGATCCGCGCCGCGCGCGGCTGCGCCGAGCGCAGGCGCTGGGCCAGCAGGGCGGCGTGCAGGGGCGGCTGCAGGGCGCGGGTAACCACCGGTTCGATGCGCGCATCGTCCACCTCGTCGCGGCGCCACACGCCCAGCGCGACCATGCGTTCGAGCACTTTGTCGCGTGCGCGCCGTGCCGCCTCGGGGTGGCGGTCCGGGCGTAGCCGGCTGGGCGCCTGCGGCAGCACCGCCAGCAACGCCGCCTCGGCCTGCGACAGGCGCGCGGCCGGCTTGCCCAGGTAGGCCCAGCTGGCTGCCTCCACGCCTTCGATGGTGCCGCCGTACGGTGCCCGTTCCAGATACAGGGCCAGGATCTGCGCCTTGCTCAGGTGCACTTCCAGCTGCACCGCGCGCAGCATCTGCTTGGCCTTGCCCCAGGGCGTGCGCGAATGCGGATCCAGGATGCGCGCCACCTGCATGGTCAGGGTGGAGCCGCCGGAGACGATCCGCCCCTGCAGCAGCCACTGCTTGCCGGCACGCAGCATGCCCCAGGGGTTGATCCCCGGATGGCGCCAGAACCAGCGGTCTTCGTAGTTGAGCAGGGCCTGCAGGTACAACGGCGACACGCTGTCGGCCGAGGCCGGATAGCGCCAGACGCCGTCGGCATCGGCGAAGGCACGCAGCGGCGTGCCATCGCGCGCCACCACCAGGGTACTGGTGTCACGCAGCCTGGGCAGCGGCGGCGGGAAGCACAGGTCCAGCACCAGCAACAGCGTCAGCAGCGCGGCCGTCCCCCAGCGCAGTGTCGGCCACAGCCAGCGGCGCGCCGCGGCAAACCGGCGCCAGGAAAGGGAGCTGTTCATCGCAGGGGCACGAGGACGGCGCGGGCCATCGCGACGGCGATGGCCCGCCTCCCGGTCAGGGCTGGACCACGGTCAACGTGGTCGGGTTGCTGCGGCCCACCCCGCGCAGGTCCGGACGGTACATGTCCTCCACCAGCGGCGGCGGCACCGTGTAGGTCCCCGGGGTGACGGCGCGGACCAGGTAGAACACCTTGGCGGTGCTGCCCTTGGACAGCTTCAGCGCGGCCACGTAGCGGTCGTCGCGGAACTCCTCGTGGCGCAGCGTGGCCGCATCGCCGCGATCGTTGACGTTGAGCCCGTCCACCACCACGTCGGCCCACTGCTTGGCATCGCCCAGGTTGAAGTTCTCGATCTCCAGGCCGGCCGGCAGCAGGTCGATCAGCAGCGCATCGGGCATGTCCAGGTTGGGCGTGATGCTGACCCGGACGATCAGCGCCTCGCCTTCCTTGAGCGCACGCGGCGTCCACGGCTTGCCGTCGGTGGTGTACCAGCTGCGCTCCACGCCGAGGTGGCGGTTGTCCGGCTCCGGCGCGGTGCGCGGGATGCCGGCCACTTCCAGGCTGGCGAACATCGGCGGCTCGCCCTGCGGACTGAAGCGCACGCCCTTGGCCAGCGCGGCGTAGTCGAAGCTGCGGCCGAACATGCGGCGGGCGGCAATCGCTTCCACGTCACCGCCCACGGCCAGCTCGCCGGAGACCAGCTTCTTCTGGTTGGCCGCCAGTGCCTTGCCCAGGCGCGCGATGGCCACCTGCTCCTGGGTGCTCAGCCACATCCAGCCACTGTTGCGCCGCGCATCCAGTGCGCGCCCCAGGTCCACCGCACGGGCGTCGAAGGCCGGCTTGGACAGCGTGCGCTCGTGCAGCAGCGCGATCATCAGCGCATCGTCGCGCACGGCACTGCCGTAGTCGCCGAAATATTGCGGGCGCTCGCTGCTGGGCTTGGCAAAGCCGGCCGCGATGGCCGCCTGGCCACGCTTGTGGTCGCCCTGCAGCGACAGCGCGATGCCCAGGTGGACCAGCGGCAGGCCGGTCAACGCCTTGCTGCGTTCGTTGTCGTACAGCGCGCGCAGCGTGCCCAGCGGGGCGCGGTTGACGCGGGCCAGCACGTAGCCCGAATAGGCCTGGTTGGCGAACTTGAGGTTCTCGCGCCGGTCTTCGCCGTAGAACTGGTTGCCCCCGGACAGCAGGTCCTCGCTCAGCCGGTTGAGCGCCTTCTGCAGCACCCCATCGGGCACCGCGAAGCCGCCTTCCTTGGCATCGAGCAGGAACTCGGTGATGTACGGGGTCAGCCAGGGATTGACGTAGCCGTCGTCGCCCCACATCGAGAAGTTGCCGTTGGCCACCTGCATCGAGGCGAGCCGACCGAACGCGCCTTCCATGCGCTCGCGACGGGTCTTGGCGTCCAGGCCATCGGCGCCGAGCATGGCCGAGGTAGCCTCGTCCAGCATCAGCGCGGCATAGCCCTTGCTGGTGGTCTGCTCGGCGCAGCCGTAGGGATACTTCAATGCGCCGTTGAGCGCGCTGGCGAACGGGATCGGCGGCAACGCGCTGACCAGCATGCGCGCGGTCACCGAGTCATCCATCAGGCCATCGGCCAGGCCGGTGCCCATTTCCACCGCGGCCAGCGGGTCCAGCGTGCGGGTCTGCGCGCGCAGCACCTGCGGCCATGCCGCACGCACCGGCAGCTCATAGCGGCGGTCCACCTTGAACCCGTTGCCGTCCACGCGCACGCGCACCTTGGCCACCGTGTAGCCCTCGCGCGCGGTCAGCGGGAAGTTCAGCGTGGTCTTGGCATCGGCCTTGAGCTGCAGCGTGCGGCTGGGTTCGCCCAGGGTGAGCGGGCCGATGCCATCGACCTGGACCTTGAATTCGCCCGGTTTGCCGGTGAAATTCTGCACGTCCAGGGTGACCGTGCTGCGGTCGCCCGGCGCCATCACCCGCGGCATGCTGGCCTCGGCCAGGATCGGTGCGCGCACCACGGTTTCGGTGTCGCGCTTGCCGTACTGGTCATCGGAATAGACCAGCGCCGACACGCGCAGGGTGCCGTTGAAATCGGGCACCTTCAGCGCGATCCGCGCGATGCCCTTGGCATCGAGCCTGACCGGGCCGGAGAACAGGTCCACGGTCTGCACCCGCGCGGTCGGGCGCTTGGCCTGCGGCATGGCGGCCAGGGCCATGTCGCCGCCGAACTTGAGCTTGCCGCTGCTGCCGTCGAAGCTCTCGATCACCCGGCTGTAGATGTCGTAGGCGTCCACGCCCAGGCGGCGCTGGGCGAAGAAGTGGCCGCCGGCATCGGGCACCGGGAAGCGGGTGATGTTGAGGATGCCCACGTCCACCGCCGAGACGGTCACATGCGCTACCTTGCCGGCCAGCTGCGGTGCGCTCACGGTGACCGGCAGGGTCTGCTCGGGGCGCATCTGCCTGGGTGCGGCCACGCCCACGGCGACCTGTCGCGCCTTGCGGTCCATCGGCACATGGACCACGCCGACCGCACGGGCCGGCGTGATCTTGCTCGGCGCACTGCCGCCGCGGAACACCAGCGCGGTGATGTAGACGTCGTGGCGCTCCCACTCGGCGCTGACCGGGATGTCGAAGGTGCTGCCCGGCTTGGCGTCGATCTCCTGGACGTAGAGCATCTTGTCGCTCTCCACCATCAGGATGCCCTTGCCGGCGTGCGGCGGGGTGACGGTGACGCGCACCTTGTCACCGGCCTTGTAGCCGGTCTTGTCCAGGCCCAGCTTGATCTTGTCCGGGCGTGCATCCAGGCCGCGGTTGTCGTCGTTCCAGCTCCAGCCGGCCCGGAACGGGTAACGGCTGGTCAGGCCGGTGGCCGGGTCGAACACGTCCAGCCGGTACTCGCCCCACTCCACCGGGAAATCGATCGCGGTGGCGGCCGCGCCGGCATCGACGGTGCGGGTGTCCTTGTTCTCGAAGCGGCGGGTGAAATCGTAGTCCCAGCGGTTGTCGTTGAAGGTCCAGTGGTAGTCGCGCAGCTCGCGTACCAGGGTGACCTTCAGGCCCTTGGCCGGCTGCGGCTTGCCGGCCGCATCCACGCGCATCAGCTCGAAGCGCGCGTTGCTGTTGGCATCGGCGCCATCGTCGGGATTGAACAGCGGACGCACGCCCACCAGCACCGGCGCCGGCCACATCACCCGCTTGAGCGTGCGGGTGACGGTGCGGCCACCGGTCTCGTACACGCTGCCGGACAGCACCACCGCGATCGGCGCGGTCGGCTTGACCTCGTCGGGCAGGGCCACGTCCTGGCGCAGCTTGCCGTCGGCGGGGAACTCGGTGTCGATGATGTCCCGCGCCTCGCGCGGCAGTTCGGTGGTGGGGTCCCCGAAGAAGTAGCCCGGCAGCGATTCGACCGGTGACTGCTCGGCGGCCACGGCCAACCGCGCGGTGAAGCGGTTGCCATCGGCCGGCGCGCCGTACAGGTAGGCGGCGTCGGCGATCAGCTTGAGCGGCTCGCCGGGCTTGAGGGTCTTCTGCGCGCTGTCCAGGTCCAGCTTCATGCGCTCGGGCAGGAACTCCTCGATGCGCAGGGTCATGCCCTGGATCGCTTCCTTGCTGGCCGGGTTGGTCCGGAACTCCACCTGCCAGCGCCCGGTGGGCGCCTCTACCGGGATCAACTGCTCAAAGCTCAGGTAGCCCTGCTCGCCCGGTTGCAGGCGGGTCTCGCGGAAGGTCTTGCCATCGGGCTGCTTCAGGCGCAGGAACACCGGCTGCGGCTTGGTCGGCTTGCCATCGTTGTCGCGCAGCAGCGCGGAGATGCGCACGGTCTCGCCGGGGCGGTAGAGGTCGCGGCCGGACCAGGCGAACACGTCGAACCAGGCGTTGTCGCGGCCGGCCACGGCGAACTCGCTCAGGTCCAGTGCCGGCTGGTTGAACGGCAGCATCGAGGTATCCCCGCCGCTGCTGGCGATCAGCACGTGGCTGGCGTCCAGGGTGTAGTTGAGCAACGCGTTGCCGTTGCCATCGGTACTGCCCTTGAGCACTACCTCGCCCTTGCCGTCGAGGATGCGCAGCTCGATCTTCTTCAGCGCCGCGCCGCTCTGCAGCGAGGCGGTATGCACGAACAGCTTGTCCTTGTAGGCGCGCGTATGCAGGCCGATGTCGCTGACGGTGAAGAAGGCGGTATCGAACTCGCTGTCGAACGAGCCGCTGCGCTTCATCACCGCAAAGTACAGGCCCGGTTCCTGCAGCTCCTTGATCTCCTGGGTGGGCAGGTAGGTGAGCACGCGCTCGTTCTGCTTGCCGCCGAGCACGAAGCGGTTGAGGTAGACCGGCTCGGCCAGCTGCGACATCGGGGTCTTGTCGCCGTATTCGCTGTCCAGCTCCCAGCTGCCGCGGCGCCCGCCACGCTGGTACTGGCTGAAGAAGCGGGGCAGCTCCTTCTCGCGCACGCGCAGGAACTCCACGTCCACTTCCGTTACGTTCACCGACACCACCGGCAGGCCGCGGCTGTCCTTGGCCGGCAGCACGCTGCCCTGCGAGGCGAACCCGGCGACCGGCTTGAGCTCGCCGCTGAACACCTTCTGGCGCAGTTCCTTGCCGATCCGGCTGCCATCGGCGGCGAGCAGGTCCGGCGAGACGATCAGGTTGTACTCCTTGGCCGCCTCCACGAACGGGTAGCGCAGGGTCAGGCCGTCATCGGACAGGGTCCAGCTGCTGTCCTCGGTGCCGACCTTCTCGGCAAAGCGCACCAGCGTGTCGAAATCCTGGGTACCCACCAGCGGCCGCGAGAACTCCAGCGCCAGCGAAACGCCGTCGCCCTTCTGGTCGGGATAGGCGCGCACCAGGGTGAACTCGCTGACCTTCTCGGCCTTGGCCGCGATGGGCGCGCCCGACGGCGTGGGCAGCTGCCCGCTCTCGTTGCGGTTGCAGCCCCCGATACCGATGGCCAGGCCGGCGGCCAGCGCCAGGCCCGCGATTCCCTTCCAGCTCCACTGCCCGACCCGACTGCGGCTAGCCATGACGTCGCTCCTTGATCAAGGCGGCCAGTATAAGCGGCGGCCCTGCCGGGCGGGGGGAGGTGAAGCGCCGGTGGCGGGGGGGCGGCCAGGCATGACCGGCGCAGGACGTCCGCCCGCGAGCCGCCGAGCAGCGGTCGGCGCTACCCGGGGACGTAAAGGTCTACGTAGTCGTGTACGGGCATCGCTTCCAGCACGACCGGGTCCAGCGAGGCGTCCAGGATGCGGCGCTGCTGCCGGGTCGGGAAGGTGGCCGCCAGGTGCGCGCGGAACTTGTCCTCCAGCAGGGGGATGCCTTCGGCACGGCGGCGGGCGTGGCCCAGCGGGTACTCCACCGCGGCCTCCAGGCGGCTGCCATCGGCGAAGACCATCTCCAGCGCATTGGCGATGCTGCGCTTGTCCGGATCCAGGTAATCGGCGGTGTAGCGCGGCTCCTCCACGCAGGTGATCTTCGCCCGCAGCGCATCGATGCGCGGGTCAGCGGCCACGTCGTCCTCGTAGTCCTCGGCCACCAGCCGGCCAAAGATCAGCGCGATGGCCACCATGTACTGCACGCAGTGATCGCGGTCGGCCGGGTTATGCAGGGGGCCGGGCTTATCGATGATGCGCAGGCAGGCCTGCTGCGTGCGCAAGGTGATGTGGGCGATGTCCTCGCTGCGCTTGCCGGCCGCGCGCATCCGCGCGTGCAGCTGCATCGCCGCCTCCACGGCAGTCTGCCCGTGGAACTCGGCCGGGTAGCTGATCTTGAACAGCACGTTTTCCATCACGTAGCTGCCATAGGGGCGCTGGAAGCGGAACGGCTGGCCGCCGAAGGAGACGTCATAGAAGCCCCAGGTGGGCGCGGTCAGCGCGCTGGGGTAGCCCATCTCGCCTGCGGCGGCCATCAGCGCCAGGCGCACCGCGCGGCTGGTGGCATCGCCGGCGGCCCAGCTCTTGCGCGAGCCGGTGTTGGGGGCATGGCGGTAGGTCCGCAGGGACTGCCCGTCCACCCAGGCCAGCGAGACCGCGTTGAGCATGTGCTCGCGGTCCAGCCCGAGCAGATGCGCGACCACGGCGGTGGAGGCCACCTTGACCAGCACCACGTGGTCCAGCCCGACCCGGTTGAAGGCGTTTTCCAGGGCCAGGCAGCCCTGGATCTCGTGCGCCTTGACCATCGCCGCCAGCACGTCGCGCATGGTCAGCGGCGGCCGCCGCAGCGCCTGCGCATTGCGGCTGAGCCAGTCGGCGGTGGCCAGGATGCCGCCGAGGTTGTCCGAGGGATGGCCCCACTCGGCGGCCAGCCAGGTGTCGTTGAAGTCCAGCCAGCGCACCATCGTGCCGATGTTGAAGGCGCCCTGCACCGGGTCCAGTTCGAAACGGGTGCCGGGCACGCGCGCACCGTTGACCACGCCGCCGCCGGGCACCAGCGGACCGAGCAGCTTGCTGCAGGCCGGGAACGCCAGCGCGGCCAGTCCGCAGCCGAGGGTGTCGATCAGGCAATGCCGTGCGGTGGTGAACGCCAGCGGCGACTCCACCTTGTAGCCGCGCACGTAGTCGACGATGTCGGTCATGACCGCATCCCACGGCGGCCGTTGGTGTGCGTTGCTGTCGTGACCGGACATCGCGATCTCCTGTTGAACCTACAAGGTGTCGGCGGGTACCCGCACGGCGCCTTCCATCAGCACGCGTGCACTGCGGCTCATGATGGCCTTGGTGACCGTCCACTGGCCGTCAACGAGGCGCGCCTCGGCGCCCACCCGCAGCGTGCCGGACGGATGCCCGAAGGTCACCGCGTCACGCTCGCCGCCCCCGGCGGCCAGGTTGACCAGCGTGCCGGGAATCGCCGCGGCGGTACCGATGGCTACCGCTGCGGTGCCCATCATGGCGTGGTGCAGCTTGCCCATCGACAGTGCGCGCGCGTGCAGGTCGATGCTGCCGGCCGCGATCTGCTTGCCGCTGGAGGACACGTAGTCCTGCGCCGGGGCGACGAACGCCACCTTCGGCGTGTGCTGGCGCGTGGCGGCCTGGTCGATGTGGTCGATCAGGCCCATGCGCACCGCACCGTGCGCGCGGATCGCCTCGAACCGGGCCAGCGCGGCCTTGTCCTCGTTGATCGCCGGCTGCAGTTCGGTGCCGGTGTAGCCCAGGTCGGCGGCGTTGAGGAAGATGGTGGGAATGCCGGCGGTGATCATCGTCACCGCGAAGCTGCCCACGCCGGGCACGTCCAGGGTGTCGACCAGGTTGCCGGTGGGGAACATCGCGCCGCCCTCGCCGTCGCCGTCATCGGAGGGATCCAGGAATTCCAGCACGATCTCCGCGGCCGGGAAGGTCACCCCGTCCAGCTCGAAGTCACCGCTTTCCTGTACCTGCCCATCCACGATCGGCACGTGGGCCAGGATGGTCTTGCCGATATTGGCCTGCCAGATCCGCACGGTGCAGGTGCCGTTGCGGGGGATGCGCGTCGGGTCGATGAAGCCGTTGCTGATCGCGAACGGGCCCACCGCCGTGCTGAGGTTGCCGCAGTTGCCGCTCCAGTCCACGAACGCGGTGTCGATGGCAACCTGGCCATACAGATAGTCCACGTCGTGGTCGGGCACCGAGGCGGCGGCGATGATCACGCATTTGCTGGTGCTGGAGGTGGCCCCACCCATGCCGTCGGTGTGCTTGGCATACGGGTCGGGCGAGCCGATCACGCGCATCAGCAGTGCATCGCGGGCCGGGCCCGGCGACTGCGCCGCCATCGGCAGGTCGGTCAGCCGGAAGAACACGCCCTTGCTGGTGCCGCCGCGCAGGTAGGTGGCGGGAATGCGGCGCTGGGGGAGGAAGGTCATAACGGATGCCTTGAAAGTCTCGTGAAGATCAGCGCTGGGCGACCAGCGCGGGAAGAGGATGACGTTTGTACGCGGCCAGGGCGCTGCGGCGCTCCCAGCGGAACAGCCACAGGATGGCCAGCTTGGTGCTGCCGCTGACCACGGCCAGCAGCAACAACGGCCAGCCCAGGTGCAGCCCCATCGCGAAGGCGAACACGACCGTGGAAATATCCATCAGCAGGATCATCTGGCTCATCCGCAGCGATACCGCACCGGTGCGGCCGGAGCGCCAGATCAGCAGGATCTGGTGCGCGTAGCCCTGCGCCAGCAGCGCGGTGATCGCCACGATCATCGCCGCGGCCAGCACCCGCCCTTCGTCCACGTGGCGCTGCCCCCAGACCAGCCCGGCCAGCGCGCACGGCAGCGCCAGGCCGGCCAGCGCCAGCGTGGTGCTCGCCGCACGGCTGCGCCGGTCCGTCCATATCTCGCGCAGGATCAGCAGCACCAGCACCGAGGCGAGCAGGCGTGGCCAGACAATGAAATGGTTGAACGGCTGGATGGTGTAGCCGTAGACGAAGAACGACAGATAGGCCAGGAAACTGACCGTGAACTGGTTGAGCGACAGGATGTCGGTGGCGGCACCGTTGGCCGCGCCTGCGCGGCGGCGCACCCGGACCTTGCGCAGCTGCGCCCCTACGCCGACCAGGCTGAGCAGGATGAATGCGGTGTTGATGATGCCCGCCACGGTGTAGAACATGTCGCCGATCATCCTGTCTGGAATCGCCTGCCAGCGCGTCGTCGGCCCCATGCCACCGACGCTGCGGGCGCGCACAGCGGATGCGCGCCCGTGTTGCCATCACGCCACCTGCGCAGCTTCCAGGAAATCCTGGGCGAAGCGCTGCAGCACGCCACCGGCCTCGTAGATCGACACTTCCTCGGCGGTGTCCAGCCGGCAGGTGACCGGCACCATCAGCTGTTCGCCGTTGCGGCGCTGGATCACCAGGGTGAGCTCGGCGCGCGGCACGCGCTCGCCGATCACATCGAAGGTCTCGGTGCCGTCGATGCCCAGGGTCTTGCGGTTGACGCCGGGCTTGAACTCCAGCGGCAGCACGCCCATGCCGATCAGGTTGGTGCGGTGGATGCGTTCGAAGCCCTCGGCGGCAATCGCCTCCACGCCGGCCAGGCGCACGCCCTTGGCGGCCCAGTCGCGCGAGCTGCCCTGGCCGTAGTCGGCACCGGCAATGATGATCAACGGCTGCTTGCGCGCCATGTAGGTTTCAATGGCCTCCCACATGCGGGTGACCTGCCCTTCCGGCTCCACGCGCGCCAGCGAGCCCTGCTTCACCTGGCCATCGACCACGGCCATTTCGTTGATCAGCTTGGGGTTGGCGAAGGTGGCGCGCTGCGCGGTGAGGTGGTCGCCACGGTGGGTGGCGTAGGAATTGAAGTCCTCTTCCGGCAGGCCCATCCTGGCCAGGTACTCACCGGCGGCGCTGCTGGCCATGATCGCGTTGGACGGGGACAGGTGGTCGGTGGTGATGTTGTCGCCGAGCACGGCCAGCGGACGCATGCCACTGAGCGAGCGCGCACCGGCCAGTGCGCCCTCCCAGTAGGGCGGACGACGAATGTAGGTGCTCTGCGCACGCCACGCATACAGCGGGCTGATCGGCGCGCCGTGCTCCACCTTGAAGGTGAACATCGGGTCGTAGACCTGGCGGAACTGTTCCGGCTTGACGCAGGCCTTGACCACCGCATCGATCTCGGCGTCGCTGGGCCACAGGTCCTTCAGCGTGATCGGGTTGCCATCGGCATCATGGCCCAGCGCGTCCTTCTCGATATCAAAGCGCACCGTGCCGGCGATCGCATAGGCCACCACCAGCGGCGGGGAGGCCAGGAACGCCTGCTTGGCATACGGATGGATGCGCCCGTCGAAGTTGCGGTTGCCCGACAGCACGGCGGTGGCGTACAGATCGCGGTCAATCACCTCCTGCTGGATCTTGGGGTCCAGCGCGCCGCTCATGCCGTTGCAGGTGGTGCACGCGAAGGCGACGATGCCAAAGCCCATCTGTTCCAGGTCGCCCAGCAGGCCGGCCTCTTCCAGGTACAGCTGCACGGCCTTGGAACCGGGCGCCAGCGAGCTCTTCACCCACGGCTTGCGGGTCAGGCCGGCGCGGTTGGCGTTGCGCGCCAGCAGCGCGGCGGAGATGACGTTGCGCGGGTTGCTGGTGTTGGTGCAGCTGGTGATGGCGGCGATGATCACCGCGCCATCGGGCATCAGCCCCTGTTCCTGTTCCAGCTTGCCGGAGGCCAGCTTGGCTTCGTCGGCGATGCCGCGTGCGGCCAGGTCGCGGGTGGCCACGCGCTTGTGCGGGTTGGACGGGCCGGCCATGTTGCGCACCACGCTGGACAGGTCGAACTGCAGCACGCGCTCGTACTGCACGTTGGCCAGGTCGTCCGACCACAGGCCGGTGGCCTTGGCGTAGGTTTCCACCAGCTGCACCTGGGCTTCCTCGCGGCCGGTCAGGCGCAGGTAGTCCAGGGTCTGCTGGTCGATGGAGAACATCGCCGCGGTGGCACCGAACTCCGGGGTCATGTTGGAGATGGTGGCGCGGTCACCGATGGTCAGCGCGGTGGCGCCTTCCCCGAAGAACTCGATCCACGCCCCTACCACGCGCTCCTTGCGCAGGTACTCGGTCAGCGCCAGCACGATGTCGGTGCAGGTGATGCCCGGCTGCGGGCGGCCGGTGAGTTCCACACCGATGATGTCCGGCAGGCGCATCCACGATGCGCGGCCGAGCATCACGCTTTCCGCTTCCAGCCCCCCCACGCCGATGGCGATCACGCCCAGCGCGTCCACGTGCGGGGTATGGCTGTCGGTGCCCACGCAGGTATCGGGGAAGGCCACGCCGTCGCGCACCTGCACCACCGGGGACATCTTCTCCAGGTTGATCTGATGCATGATCCCGTTGCCCGGCGGAATCACGTCGACGTTCTTGAACGCCTTCTTGGTCCAGTTGATGAAGTGGAAGCGGTCTTCATTGCGACGGTCCTCGATGGCGCGGTTCTTCTCGAACGCGGCCTTGTCGAAGCCGGGGAATTCCACTGCCAGCGAGTGATCGACGATCAGCTGGGTGGGTACCACCGGGTTGATCTGGGCCGGGTCGCCACCGGCATCGGCGATCGCATCGCGCAGGCCGGCCAGGTCCACCAGCGCGGTCTGGCCGAGGATGTCATGGCACACCACCCGCGCCGGGAACCACGGGAAGTCCAGGTCCTGGCGGCGCTCGATCAGCTGCCGCAGCGAGGCCTCCAGGGTGGCCGGGTCGCAGCGGCGCACCAGGTTTTCGGCCAGCACGCGCGAGGTATACGGCAGCGTGGCATAGGCGCCGGGCTGGATCGCGTCGACCGCGGCCCGGGTATCGAAATAGTCCAGCGCGGTGCCGGGGAGATTCTTGCGGTACTGAGTATTCATGGCTGGCGATAGCTGCTTGTTGGCGGGCCGGGGCGTCGTGACACCGGCAAAAAGGGAGTGGCGACGCCGCAACGGAGACGGGCTGGCATGGCCAGCCCGCTCCGCGTTGCACCCGTTACCGGGTGCGGGAGGAACACATCACCTGCGCTGGTCGATCGGCACGAAGGCCTGGTCTTCCGGGCCGGTGTAGTTGGCGCTGGGGCGGATGATCTTGCCGTCGATGCGCTGTTCGATGATGTGCGCGCTCCAGCCGGAGGTGCGCGCGATGACGAACAGCGGGGTGAACATCGCCGTCGGCACGCCCATCATGTGGTAGCTGACCGCGCTGAACCAGTCCAGGTTGGGGAACATCTTCTTGATGTCCCACATCACCGTTTCCAGGCGCTCGGCAATGTCGAACATCTTCACGTTCTGCTGCTCGGCCGACAGCTCGCGCGCCACTTCCTTGATGACGTTGTTGCGCGGGTCGCTCACGGTGTAGACCGGGTGGCCGAAACCGATCACCACTTCCTTGCGCTCGACCCGGGCCTTGATATCGGCCTCGGCGTCGTCCGGGCTGTCGTAGCGCTTCTGCACTTCGAAGGCCACTTCATTGGCGCCACCGTGCTTGGGGCCGCGCAGCGCGCCGATGCCGCCGGTGATGCAGCTGTACATGTCGCTGCCGGTGCCGGCGATGACGCGGCAGGCAAAGGTGGAGGCGTTGAACTCGTGCTCGGCGTACAGGATCAGCGAGGTGTGCATCGCCTTGACCCACGAATCCTGCGGCTTCTCACCGTGCAGCAGGTGCAGGAAGTGGCCGCCGATGGAGTCATCGTCGGTTTCCACGTCGATGGCGCGGCCGTTGTGGCTCCAGTGGTACCAGTACAGCAGCATCGAGCCCAGGCAGGCCATCAGCTTGTCGGCGATGTCGCGCGCGCCGGGGTGGTTGTGGTCGTCCTTTTCCGGCGACACGCAGCCTAGCACCGACACGCCGGTGCGCATCACGTCCATCGGGTGCGCCGACGGCGGCAGTTCCTCCAGCGCGGCCTTGACCGCGGCCGGGATGCCGCGCAGCGACTTCAGCTTGGACTTGTAGGCCACCAGCTCGGCGCGGGTGGGCAGCTTGCCGTGCACCAGCAGGTGGGCGATTTCCTCGAACTCACTGGTGTTGGCCAGGTCCAGGATGTCGTAACCGCGGTAATGCAGGTCGTTGCCGCTGCGGCCGACGGTGCACAGCGCGGTGTTGCCGGCGGCGGTGCCGGACAGGGCGACGGATTTCTTCGGCTTGAAGCCGGGTGCGGTGGTTGCTTCGCTCATGATCCCTCCAGAAAACAAGTGGTGCCGGGTTACTTCTTGGCGGCGAACAGCGCGTCGAGCTGCTGCTCGAAGGCGTGGTAGCCGATACGGTCGTACAGTTCTTCGCGCGTCTGCATCGCATCGACCACATTACGCTGATGGCCGTCGCGGCGGATGGTCTCATACACGTTCTCGGCGGCCTTGTTGGCGGCACGGAACGCAGACAGCGGGAACAGCTGGATGGCGACACCGGCCGAGGCCAGTTCATCGCGGGTGAACAGCGGGGTCTTGCCGAATTCGGTGATGTTGGCCAGCACCGGCACCTTCACCGCGTCGACGAAACGGCGGTAGGTGGCCAGGTCGTAGGCGGCCTCGGCGAAGATGCCGTCGGCACCGGCCTCCACGCAGGCGATGGCGCGCTCGATGGCCGCATCCACGCCGTCCACCTGGATGGCATCGGTGCGCGCGATCAGGAAGAAGTCCGGGTCGGTCCTGGCATCGGCGGCAGCCTTGACCCGGTCCACCATCTCGCCCTGGGTAACGATTTCCTTGCCCGGGCGGTGGCCGCAGCGTTTGGCGCCGACTTGGTCTTCAATGTGGCAGGCGGCCGCGCCGGCCTTGATCAGCGACTTGACCGTGCGCGCGATGTTGAACGCGCTCGGCCCGAAACCGGTGTCGATATCCACCATCAGCGGCAGGTCGCACACATCGGTGATACGGCGGACGTCGATCAGCACGTCTTCCAAGGTGTTGATGCCCAGGTCCGGCAGGCCCAGCGAGCCGGCCGCGACGCCGCCGCCGGACAGGTAGATGGCGCGGTAGCCGGCCCGCTGGGCCAGCAGGGCGTGGTTGGCGTTGATCGCGCCGATCACCTGCAACGGCGATTCGGCAGCCAGTGCGGCGCGGAAACGGGCGCCAGCGGAAGAAACAGGGGTGCTCATGCGGCATTCCATCGTGAGTGACCGGTACTGAAGCGCAAGGGGCGTGCCAACTGCCAAGTGTCTGATTTCATTACCACCCTGCGTGCACCGCAACGTTCCACTTTGAAACATTGAAACAGCGGTACCATGCAGGCACTGAAACATTGAAACATCGCCATGTCGATCAGCCTGCCCCGCCACCGCGCCCGCCTGCCCGATCCGGACCCCGGCACCCTGCCGGTGATCTGGACGGTGAGTGTGTCGCGCCTGACCGGCCTGCTCGGCGATGTGATCCCCGAGTTCGACCGCCGCGCCCGGATCGTGCCGATCAACCTGGGCTTCGAGGAAGCGGTGGATGTGATCGGCCAGCGGCTGCGCCGCGAGCACTGCGACGTGGTGATCGCCGGCGGTTCCAATGCGGCCTACCTGCGCAGCCGGCTGGAGGTGCCGCTGGTGCCGATCCAGGCCAACGGCTTCGACCTGATGGAGGCACTGGCACGCGCACGGCGGATCGCGCCGCGGATCGGGCTGGTTACCCACGCCACCGACGTGCCCACCTTCGGCAGCTTCCAGCACAGCTTCGGGCTGGATATCGAGCACCGGCGCTTCGTCACCCGCGAAGATGCCCGCGACTGCATCGCCGACATGCGCGCCAACGGCATCGAAGTAATCGTCGGCACCGGCATGGCCATCGACCACGCCGAACAGGTGGGCTTGCCCGGGGTGCTGCTGTACTCGGCCGATTCGGTGCGTCAGGCCTTCGAACATGCCCTGGAACTCACCCAGACCCTGGCCCGGGTGGGCGCGCCGTCGCCACGCCGGCGGGTGCCGGGCAAACGCCGCGATGCCGACCACGCCCTGCTCGGCGACAGCGCGCCGATGCAGCAGGTGCGCGAGCGCATCGCCCTGTACGCCCCGCACGACAGCACGGTGCTGGTCACCGGCGCGACCGGGACCGGCAAGGAACTGGTCGCCCGCCAGCTGCATGCGGCCAGCGGCCGCCGTGGCCGTTTCGTGGCGATCAACTGCGGGGCGATCAGCGAATCGCTGCTGGAGGCCGAACTGTTCGGCTACAGCGAAGGCGCCTTCACCGGCGCGCGCCGCGGCGGCCGCGTGGGCCTGGTCGAGGCCGCCGATGGCGGCACCCTGTTCCTGGATGAAATCGGCGAGCTGCCGCTGCCCTTGCAGACCCGCCTGCTGCGGGTGCTGGAAGAGCGCGAAGTACTGCGCGTGGGCGCCACCGAACCCACTGCAGTGGATGTGCGCGTGGTGGCCGCCACGCTGCAGGCCCTGGAGGCGCTGGTGGACGCGCAGCGTTTCCGCCGCGATCTCTACTACCGCCTGGCGGCGTTGCGGATCGCGCTGCCGACCCTGCACGAACGCCACGAGGATGTGCCACTGCTGGTCACCCACTTCTTCCGCCAGCTGGCCGGCACCGATGCACCGCTGTCGGCCGAGGCGCTGGCCCGGCTGCGCGAATACCCCTGGCCGGGCAACGTGCGCGAACTGCGCAACGTGCTGCAGCGCGCCGAGCTGCTGGCCAGCGGCGACCGCATCGACGTGAGCGACCTCAACCTGCCGCGCGCGGCGACGGCGCCGCGCCCGACTACGCCGACCGCCGATCCGGACCGCCACAACATCGAGGCGGCGCTGGCGCGCAACCACGGCATCATCGCCCAGACTGCCGCCGAGCTCGGGCTGAGCCGGCAGGCGCTGTACCGGCGCATGGACCGTTACGGCATCCCGCGCGAATGAGGCGGCGCTCGTTCACCTTCCGCCTGTTCCTGCGCCTGTTGCCGGTGCTGGCGCTGGCTGCGGCCTTTCCCTGGTACCTGGCCTATTTCCTGGACCACGGCTGGTTGATCACCGCCGTTTCGGCGGTGGTGCTGCTGTCGGTGATGTGGTGGAGCCTGCGGCGTGCCACTGCGCCGGTGCGCTCGCTGCTGCGCGCCTTGTCGGGCACCACCAGCAGCTACCGCGATGGCGAATACAACTTCGGCGTGTACTGGCCGGGCAACGACGAGCTGGGCGACCTGGTGCAGGCCCACCGCGAGCTCGGCGACGTGCTGCGCGAGCAGCGCCAGGGCCTGGTGCAGCGCGAACTGTTGCTGGACACCATGGTGCAGAACACCCCGGTATCGATGCTGCTGCTGGCCAACGGCGGCGATGGCGTGCAGCGCGTGGTGTTCTCCAACCTGGCCGCGCGGCGGCTGCTGCACAACGGCTGGAAGCTGGAAGGCCAGCGCATGCAGGACGTGCTGGAGACCATGCCGGTGGAACTGCGCGATGCGATCGTGCGCGGCGGCGACAGCCTGTTCGCGGTCCGCGCCGAGGACAGCGACGATGAAGAGGACGAGCAGGTCTATCACCTCTCGCGCCGCAACTTCCACCTCAACGGCCGCCCGCACGACCTGTTGCTGATCCGCCTGCTCACCGCCGAACTGCGCCGCCAGGAAGTGCAGACCTGGAAGAAGGTGATCCGGGTGATCAGCCACGAGCTCAACAATTCGCTGGCACCGATCGCGTCGCTGGCGCACTCCGGTGGCGAGCTGGTGCGGCGTGGCAAGACCGAGCGGCTGGAAGAGGTGTTTGCCACCATCGAGGACCGCGCGCGCCACCTGGAGGGCTTCATCCGTGGCTATGCGCGCTTTGCCAAGCTGCCGCAGCCGCAACTGCAGAGCGTACAGTGGCTGCAGTTCCTGGGCAGCCTGCAGCACCAGATCCCGTTCCGCATGCAGGGGGTCAGCGATGACCTGTACAGCCGGGTGGACATCGCCCAGCTCGGCCAGGCGCTGCTGAACCTGCTCAAGAACGCGCACGAGGCCGGCAGCGAAGCCGAGCCGCCCAACGACGACGTGGAAGTGCGGCTGACCCGCCTGCCGCAATGGCTGCGGCTGGAAGTGCTCGACCGTGGCAAGGGCATGAACGAGGCGGTGCTGCAGAACGCGCTGATGCCGTTCTATTCCACCAAGCGCAACGGCACCGGACTCGGGCTTGCGCTGACCCGCGAAATCATCGAAGCGCACGGTGGCCGCATCTCGCTGCAGAACCGCCGCGAAGGCGGCCTGTGCGTAGCGATCTTCCTGCCCGCCTGAGCGTGCTGATGCCGGCCGCTGGCCGGCACCTTCCGATCAGGACTTCTTCACCGGCCGCTTCCAGGCCTCGATGGTTTCCTGGCGCGCACGCGCCACGGTCAGCTTGCCGTCCGGTGCATTGCGCGTCACCACCGAACCGGCGGCGATGGTCGCGCCCTCCCCGATCACCACCGGCGCCACCAGCGAACTGTTGGAGCCGATGAAGGCGTGGTCACCGATGGTGGTCTGGGACTTGTTCACCCCGTCGTAGTTGCAGGTGATGGTGCCCGCGCCGATGTTGACCCTGGCACCGATCACCGCATCGCCGAGGTAGGTGAGGTGGTTGGCCTTGCTGCCCGGCCCCAGGGTGACCTTCTTGGTCTCCACGAAGTTGCCCACGTGGCTGCCGGCGGCCAGCACCGTACCCGGGCGCAGCCGCGCGAACGGACCGATCTCGGCGGCCCCCTCGCTGACCACGCCGTCCAGGTCGCAGTGCGGCTTGACCACCGTGCCGGCGGCGAGGCGGACATCCTTCAGCCGGGTGAACGCGCCGATGCTGACCCCATCGCCCAGTTCCACGCGGCCTTCCAGGATCACGTTGACGTCGATCTGCACGTCGCTGCCGACGCTGACCGTGCCGCGGATATCCAGCCGGGCCGGGTCCAGCACGCGTGCCCCCTGCGCGCACACTGCGCGCACCGCGCGCAGCTGCCAGGCCCGTTCGAGCTGGGCCAGCTGCCACGGGTCGTTGGCGCCCTCGGCTTCCTGGGCGTCTTCGACGAAGGCCATGTCGGCCGGGGTGTAATCGTGCGCGGCCGCGGCGAACACGTCGGTGAGGTAGTACTCGCCCTGCGCGTTGCTGTTGGACAACTGCGACAACCAGGTCCGCAGCGCGGTGGACTCGGCAGTGATGATGCCGGTGTTGATGGTGCGGATGGCCAGCTGCTCGTCGCTGGCATCCTTCTGTTCCACGATCGCGGCAACCCGGCCCTCGGCGTTGCGCACGATGCGGCCATACCCGGTGGGGTTGGCCACCTCGGCCACCAGCACCGCCAGCCGGCCCGGCTGCGACAGCAGGTGGCGCAGCGTATCGGCACGGATCAACGGCACATCGCCATACAGCACCAGCACGGTGGCCGCATCGGGCACGTTGGGCATGGCCTGCTGCACCGCATGGCCGGTGCCCAGCTGCTCGGCCTGCTCGGCCCAGACCAGGTCGGCCTGGTCTGCGAAGGTGTCGCGCACCGCCTCGCCACCGTGCCCGTAGACCACGTGGATCGCATCGGGCTGCAACTCGCGCGCCGCGTCGATCACGTGGGCCAGCATCGGTCGGCCGGCGATCGGCTGCAGCACCTTGGGCAGGAGCGACTTCATGCGCTTGCCAGCGCCGGCGGCGAGGATGATGACGTGCAGGGCTTGGGTCATGGGGCAACGGGGGTCTGGTCGGTAGTAGCCACGATTCTAGAACGCACGCGGTTAACATGCTGCCTTTCCCGACCGGCCCTCCCCCTTCCCGTGAGCCTGATCCGCCAAGGCAGCAGCTACCTGATCATCGGCGTGGTGCAGCTGGTGCTGGACTGGGCGGTGTTCGTGGCGGCCAGCGCGTTGGGCGTGCCGGTGCCGCCAGCCAATCTGCTGGGCCGGGTGTGCGGGATGCTGCTGGGGTTCTGGTTGAACGGTCGCCACACCTTTGCGCAGGCCGGCCAGCCGCGCCTGGGCTGGGCGCGCTTCGGCCGCTTCCTGCTGGTGTGGGTGCTGCTGACCGCGATCAGCACGGTGCTGGTGAGTGCCGTGGCCGGCCGGCTGGGCCTGGAGTACGCGTGGTTGGGCAAACCGCTGGTCGAGGGCGGGTTGGCCGCCGTGTCCTTCCTGCTGCTGCGACGCTTCGTCTACCGTTGAACCAGCGCGGTGGCGCGCAGAAGCCCACCAACGCCCTCACCAACGCGATGCCCGGCGCTGTCGTGCCCGCACCGCCCACCTGCGCGATGGCCTGGGCGAGCATCGGCTCGCAGTGCGGATCGGCACGGACCGCGTCCAATGCGCTCCATTGCCCCAGCAACGCCTGGTCCACGCCATCGATCCGCCGCCGGATGTCCTCCAGCGGCGGTGCCGGGGGCGGCGTGGTGCCGAGCCGGTAACGCTGCACGTCGACGTATTGCAGCAGCTTGTTGGCCTCGATGAACTGGCGGTACGCGGCCACCACCGGTTCGGGATCCAGCCCCATCCGCAACGCGCGCCGACGCTTGTCGTCCAGTACCTCGGCCTCGCGCTGCAAATCCTCGATGGGCCGCGCGGCCGGGTACTTGGAGGCGGCCACGTCATGGGCGATGGCATTGCGCTCGGCCACCCAGCCCACCCAGCGCTGCAGCACCGCGTCGTTGCCGGCCAGGGCCGTGCCGGACACCAGCAGCCACAGGGTGCCGGCGATGGCGGGCAACAGGCGACCGAACGCAGTCATCGGGCAAGGTCCACGCGGAGGGAGTGGAAATTCTCTCCGCTTCCGCCCCGCCCGGGCGTTGGCTGGATCACAGTCTGGCGCAGCAGGCATCGGCCATCGAAAAAATCACTGGCCTTACCCGCGACCAACGCCTGCAGCTATCGCCCTGGCGACAGCCCGCGCACGCGCCGCACCGATCAGGGCCGCAGCGGCCGCGGCCGCTCCCAGGGCAGCGGCGGACGGTAAGACAGGGTCAGCGTATGCGTACCGGCCGGCACGCACACCGCGCGGAACAACCCATTGCCACGGACCACCGCCAGACGCGCCCCGTCCACCTGCCCCTGCCAGCCCGGCGCATGAACCTCGTTGACCACCAGCCAGGCCGGTGCGTCGGCCTGGTAGTCCACGCGCACCCGGTCAGGCTGGTAGTGGACCGCGCCCACGCGCGCGCGCCCGGACTGCGTGTCTGCGCAGGCACTGCGCGTGGTCGCCGGCAGCCACACCGCCTCGCGGAAATCGGTGGTGGCAAAGGCGGCGGCATCCGGCAGGCGTCCGCCATGCCGATGCACGCTGCGCGGGACCAGCACGCGCGGCATCGATGACCTGCGTTCGGCCACGAACAGCCGGTCACCGTGCGCGTGGGCAGCGGGGAACGCGGTGCTCGCCAGCACCCAGCGCAGACCCAGCAGGTCGAACAGCGGTGCATCCAGATCCGGGGCCCACGGCGTGCGCGGCACGTCCTGCACCCGCAGCGGCGGCTCGCCGGGCATGCCGACCATCTGCAGGTAGTCGGCGGCCATGATCGGGTTGTAGCCGTTGACCAGGGCCAGGCCGTGCACGCTGGCCCCGTTGGTCAACGGGCGCAGGCCGAACACCGCCGCGCGCTCGGGGATGCCGTCGCCCCGCTGTGCGGACAGCACCCGGTAGGCGCGCTGGGCCGGGCCGTCGCGGGCGCCATCGAGCACCGACTTGCTGGCGCTGCCGGTGTTGAAGTCGGTGCCGACGTTGAACACCAGCATGTCCAGGACCAGCACGGCCAGCACGGCTCCGGCGCGCCGATGCCGTGCCGCCAGCAGCGCCAGCGCCATCAACAGCGCACTGAACAGCAGCCAGCCCAGCGCGGCCGGATGCGCCGGCAGCACCGCGTGCACGGTCCAGGCGGCCAGCCCGGCCACCACCAGCAGCGCGGGCCAATGCGGCTGCACCCCGGACGCGGTGCGCGCCTGCTGCATGGCCTGCGCTGCCAGCCAGGCCGCCGCCGGCACCACCGCAAACAGCGCATCGGCCGGCCGCCGGAACAGGTCCAGTCCCGGCAACCAAGCGAACAACCACGGGAACAGCGGCGTGCGCCCACCCAGCGCCCAGGCCACGGCGAGCACGATCACCGCCAGCGCGATGCGTGCCCGCCACGGCTGCGCGCGCACCACCGCCGCGCCCCAGCCCAGCCACAGGGCCAATGGCACCGCGCCCAGGTAGAGGTAGTCCTGGGTGGTGTCACCCGGGCCCCAGTACGTGCCGCGTCCCTGCTCGAACACATTGCCCGACAGCAACGTGGCCAGGGTCGTCCAATGGATGCCGCCGCCGAGGCTGGTGTGCAGGTCGATCACGCTGCGGTTGGTCCAGGGCAGCCAGGCCAGCGTCGCCAGCCACTGCGGCGCGCTGATCGTGGCGGCCAGCGCGGCGGTGACCGCCACGCCGCGCAGCACGGCTGCGCGCAGGCCAGCCGGGGCCAGCAGCAGCGCAGCCGCTGCATACACCGCGCCGCCCAACGCGATCAGGTAGGTGACCTGGGTCAATTGCAGCGCGCACAGCCCGCCGCTCACGCCGGCCAGCAGCGCATCGCGCAGGCGCCCCTGCCGGCGCAGTCGCGACAGGCCCAGCCACAGCCACGGCAGATAGCTGAAGCTGACGATCATCGGCGTGTGCTGCAGGCGCGAGGCGGCGACCGCGCCGAACATCATCACCAGCGCGAACACCAACTGTGGCGCGCGCGCCATGCCGTAGTGGCGGGCCAGGCGCACGCTGCCAAGGCCGCCGCCCAGCACGTGCAGCAGCACCACCACGGTGAACCAGTGCAGCGAGGTCGGCGCCAGCAGCATCGGCAGCAGCATGCTGGGCTGGAAACTCATCATCTGCGGGTCGGCCACCTGCGGGTAGCCACCGTACAGGTAGGGGTTCCACCACGCGGCCTGGCCGTGCAACCACTGCTCGGCGACAAAGCTCAGCGCGGGGAAGAACTGCTGGGCGGCATCGAAAGGGATGATGCGCAGGCCGAGCAGCCACGGCAGGCACAGCAGTGCCCAGATCGCCAGCAGGCAGGCTTCGCTGCTGGCCATGCCGCGCCGCCACCCGCTCCACGTTTCCGCCGCGCCCTGCCGCTGTTGCATGCGTTGCTCCGTTGCCGACCGCGCACACAACAACGCCGGCAGGATGCCGGCGTTGTCGGGTGTCACTGCTGCTGCAGGCCTCAGTGCTTGAGGGTCTTGCGCAGACGCTCCAGCGCCTGCAGCTGCACGACCGCCTCGGCCAGCTTCTGCTGCGCCTCGGCCACTTCCATCGCCTCACCGCGGTTGGCCAGGATGCGCTCGGCTTCTTCCTTGGCCTTGCGGACCGAGGCTTCGTCGATGTCCTGTGCGCGGATGGCGGTGTCGGCCAGCACGGTCACCACCTGCGGCTGCACCTCGAGGATGCCGCCGGAAATGGCGAAGTCGAGCTGCTCGCCGTTCGGCGTGGTCACCACCACCTTGCCCGGCTTCAGGCGGGTGATCAGCGGGGCATGCTTGGGCGCGATGCCCAGCTCGCCCAGCTCGCCGGTGGCCACGACCAGGGTCGCCTCACCACGGAAGATTTCCTGCTCGGCGCTGACGATGTCGCAACGGATGGTGCTCATGTAACTCTCTTCGCTAGGGGGCGGGTTGGACCCACCGCAGGGATTCCGCAGCGGTGGGCGCAGGCCCACCCCGTGTCACGGTCGGGACGGGCCATGCCCGTCCCTGCCGCATCAGGCCTTCTCGGCCATCTTCTTGGCCTTCTCGACCGCTTCTTCGATGCTGCCGACCATGTAGAACGCCTGCTCCGGCAGGTGGTCGTACTCGCCATCGACGATGGCCTTGAAGCCACGGATGGTGTCCTTCAGCGACACGTACTTGCCCGGCGAGCCGGTGAACACTTCGGCCACGTGGAACGGCTGGCTGAAGAAGCGCTCGATCTTGCGGGCGCGCGACACGGCCTGCTTGTCTTCTTCGGACAGTTCGTCCATGCCCAGGATGGCGATGATGTCCTTCAGTTCCTTGTACTTCTGCAGGGTCTGCTGGACGCGCTGGGCGGTGTCGTAATGCTCGTGGCCGATCACCAGCGGGTCCATCTGGCGGCTGGTGGAGTCCAGCGGATCGACGGCCGGGTAGATACCCAGCGAGGCGATCGAACGCGACAGGGTCACGGTCGAGTCCAAGTGGGCGAAGGTGGTGGCGGGCGACGGATCGGTCAAGTCATCGGCCGGCACGTAGACGGCCTGGATCGAGGTGATCGAGCCATTCTTGGTCGAGGTGATGCGCTCCTGCAGGACGCCCATTTCCTCGGCCAGGGTCGGCTGGTAGCCCACCGCCGACGGCATACGACCCAGCAGTGCCGACACTTCGGTACCGGCCAGGGTGTAGCGGTAGATGTTGTCCACGAACAGCAGCACGTCCTTGCCCTTGCCGTTCTCGTCCTTCTCGTCGCGGAAGTACTCGGCCATGGTCAGGCCGGTCAGGGCCACGCGCAGACGGTTGCCCGGCGGCTCGTTCATCTGGCCGTACACCATCGCGACCTTGTCCAGGACGTTGGAGTCCTTCATCTCGTGGTAGAAGTCGTTGCCCTCGCGGGTACGCTCACCCACGCCAGCGAACACGGACAGACCGCTGTGCGCCTTGGCGATGTTGTTGATCAGTTCCATCATGTTGACGGTCTTGCCGACGCCGGCGCCGCCGAACAGGCCGACCTTGCCGCCCTTGGCGAACGGGCACATCAGGTCGATGACCTTGATGCCGGTTTCCAGCAGCTCGGTGGCCGGGGACTGGTCTTCGTACGACGGCGCTTCGCGGTGGATTTCCCAGCTGTCGCTGGCGGCCACCGGGCCGGCTTCGTCGATCGGACGGCCCAGCACGTCCATGATGCGGCCCAGGGTGCCCGCACCGACCGGCACCGAGATGGCGCGTTCGGTGTTGGTGGCGACCAGGTTGCGCTTCAGGCCGTCGGTGGAGCCCAGCGCGATGCAGCGGACCACGCCGTCACCCAGCTGCTGCTGCACTTCCAGCGTGATTTCGGTGTTGTCCACCTTCAGCGCGTGGTACACCTTCGGCACCGACTCGCGGGGGAATTCGACGTCGACGACGGCGCCGATGATCTGAACGATCTTGCCCTGACTCATTGCTGCAATCCTCTAATGTGTGCTTTGACTGTGCGCGTCAGACTGCTGCCGCGCCGCCGACGATTTCGGAGATTTCCTGGGTGATCGCAGCCTGGCGCGCCTTGTTGTAGACGAGTTGCAGGGTGCCGATCAGCTTGTTGGCGTTGTCGCTGGCCGACTTCATCGCCACCATGCGGGCCGCGTGCTCGGAAGCCACGTTTTCCAGCACGGCCTGGTACACCAGCGATTCGATGTAACGCGTCATCACGTGCTCCAGCACGGTCGCGGCATCGGGTTCGTACAGGTAGTCCCAGTCGTGGTGCGCGACCTGCTTCTCGGCGGCCGGCAACGGCAGCAGCTGGTCGAAGCTGGCCTTCTGGGTCATGGTGTTGATGAAACGGTTGTAGACCAGGTACACGCGGTCGACCTTGCCCGAGGTGAACGCATCGAGCATCACCTTGATCACGCCGATCAGCTGTTCCAGGTGCGGCACATCGCCCATGTGGGTGACGCTGCCGACCATGTCCACCTTGACCCGGCGGAAGAAGGTGGATGCCTTCTGGCCGATGGTGACCACGTCGATGCCCGCGCCCTTGTCCTGCCACTCGCGGACTTCGCCGAGCATCTTGCGGAACAGGTTGTTGTTCAGGCCGCCGGCCAGGCCGCGGTCGGACGAGATCACGATGTAGCCGACCCGCTTGACCTCGTCACGCTGGACCAGGAACGGATGCTGGTAATCGGTGCTGGCCTGGGCCAGGTGACCGATCACCTGCTTCATCGCCTGCGCGTACGGGCGCGAGGTCTTCATCCGCTCCTGCGCCTTGCGGATCTTGGAGGCCGAGACCATCTCCAGCGCGCGGGTCACCTTGCGGGTGTTCTGCACGCTTTTGATCTTGGTTTTGATTTCGCGACCGCTTGCCATCTCTTATTCCCGTGGCGCGGGGCACATGCCCCGCGTTTGACGTAGAGCGGAGCGTTGCTCCGCTGCTTTCAGCCCAGCGGAGCCATGCTCCGCTCTACAGGACCGGTATTACCAGCTGCCGGTGGTCTTGAACTCGGAGATGCCCTTCTTGAAGGCCGCTTCGATGTCATTGTCCCAGCCGCCGGTCGCGTTGACCTTGCCGATCAGCTCGCCCTGGGTGTTGGCGAAGTGCGCGTGCAGGCCTTCTTCGAACGCCAGCAGCTTGTTGACCGGCACGTCGTCGAGGTAACCCTCGTTGACGGCGTAGATCGACAGCGCCTGGTTGGCGATGGACATCGGGGCGTACTGCTTCTGCTTCATCAGCTCGGTGACGCGCTGGCCGCGCTCTAGCTGCTTGCGGGTGGCTTCGTCCAGGTCCGAGGCGAACTGCGCGAACGCAGCCAGCTCGCGGTACTGGGCCAGCGAGATACGGATGCCGCCGGACAGCTTCTTGATGATCTTGGTCTGGGCCGCACCACCGACGCGCGACACCGAGATACCGGCGTTCACGGCCGGGCGGATGCCCGAGTTGAACAGATCGGTTTCCAGGAAGATCTGGCCGTCGGTGATCGAAATCACGTTGGTCGGAACGAACGCGGAGACGTCGCCGGCCTGGGTTTCGATGATCGGCAGCGCGGTCAGCGAACCGGTCTTGCCCTTCACTTCGCCGTTGGTGAACTTCTCCACGTACTCTTCGGACACGCGGGCAGCGCGCTCGAGCAGGCGGGAGTGCAGGTAGAACACGTCACCCGGGTAGGCTTCACGGCCCGGCGGACGCTTCAGCAGCAGCGAGATCTGGCGGTAGGCCACGGCCTGCTTGGACAGATCGTCGTACACGATCAGCGCGTCTTCGCCGCGGTCCATGAAGTACTCACCCATGGTGCAGCCCGAGTAGGCGCTGATGTACTGCATCGCGGCCGATTCGGACGCGGTGGCAGCCACCACCACGGTGTGCGCCAGGGCGCCGTTTTCTTCCAGCTTGCGCACGATGTTGGCCACGGTCGAGGCCTTCTGGCCGATCGCGACGTACACGCACTTGATGCCGGTGTCCTTCTGGTTGATCACCGCATCGATGGCCAGGGCGGTCTTGCCGGTCTGGCGGTCACCGATGACCAGCTCGCGCTGGCCGCGGCCGATCGGGATCATCGAGTCGACGGACTTGTAACCGGTCTGCACCGGCTGGTCGACCGACTTGCGCCAGATCACGCCCGGGGCGACGCGCTCCACCGGCGCGGTGGCCTTGGCGGCGATCGGGCCCTTGCCGTCGATCGGCTCACCCAGCGCGTTGACCACGCGACCGAGCATTTCCGGACCGACCGGCACTTCCAGGATGCGGCCGGTGGTCTTGGCGACATCGCCTTCGCGCAGGTGCTCGTAGCCACCCAGGACCACGGCGCCGACCGAGTCGCGCTCCAGGTTCAGGGCCAGGGCGAAGGTGTTGTTCGGCAGTTCGATCATTTCGCCCTGCATCACGTCGGCCAGACCGAAGATGCGCACGATGCCGTCGGACACGCTGGTCACGGTGCCTTCGTTGCGCGATTCCGCGGCCAGCTTGACCTTCTCGATGCGGTTCTTGATCAGTTCGCTGATTTCGGAGGGGTTGAGCGTGGTTGCCATCGTCAAGTCCTAGTGCCGGCGGTCAGGCCGGACGTTAAATGAATTCAGTTAGCGAGCGCGGTCTGCAGGCGCGACAGCTTGCCCTTGAGCGAGCCATCGATGACCACATCGCCGGCGTCGATCACGGCACCGCCGATCAGCGACGCATCGACCGCGGTCGTCACGTCCACCTCGCGGCCGAAGCGCTTGCGCAGCGCGGCCTTGATGGCGTCCAGCTCGGATGCGGACAGTTCGGCGGCCGAGGTGACCGTGGCCTTGACCACGTGTTCGGCTTCAGCGCGCAGCTGGGCGTACATGCCGGCGATTTCCGGCAGCAGCGGCAGTCGGTGCGCTTCGGCCAGCACGGCCAGGAAGCGACCGAAGGTCTCGCTGGACGATTCCGGGGCCAGCAGCGCGACGGCATCGCCGCGCTCCAGTTCCGGGTTCGACAGCAAGGCCGCCACGCGCGGGTCGGCGGCTACGTGGGCGGAGAACGCAAGCGCGTCCGACCACGGCGCGAACGTGCCTTCGTCGCGCGCGGTCGCGAACGCGGCGCGGGCATACGGGCGTGCAAGCGTGAGGGCCTGGCTCATCGATCAGATCTCCGATGCCAGCTCGTCGAGCAGCGCCTTGTGGGCGTTGGCGTCGATTTCGCGCTTGAGCAGCTTTTCGGCACCGCTCACGGCCAGGGCGGACACCTGCTTGCGCAGGTCTTCACGGGCACGGTTGGCGGCAGCCTCGATTTCAGCGTGGGCCAGGTCTTTCTGGCGGTTCGCTTCGGCGATGGCTTCATTCTTGGCGGCTTCAACGATCTGATTGGCGCGCGCGTGGGCCTGGTCGATGATCTCGTTGGCCTTGCCGCGTGCATCCTTCAGTGCTTCGTTGACCTTTTCCTGCGCCTGGACCAGATCCTTCTGGCTGCGGTCGGCAGCGGCGAGGCCGTCAGCGATCTTCTGCTGGCGCTCTTCGATGGCATTCATCAGCGGCGGCCAGATCTTGGTCGCGATGATCCAGATCAGACCGGCGAACGCCAGTGCCTGGGCAACGAGGGTAAAACCGATTTCCATGGGGTTCGCTCAATCTGGGGTGATGGGGTGGTTGCGCCGCCCGCGGCGGCGCAGCCGTTCCTTCATCCGCGATCAGGCGCACGCGGCGCCTGATCGTTTCGCTTTCGCTGGATCAGCCTGCGACGGCCGGCAGACGGGCAACGAATTCAGCGATGGTCGGGTTGGCGAAGGCCAGCAGCAGGCCGACGGCGACCGAGATGATGAACGCGGCGTCGATCAGGCCGGCGGTGATGAACATGCGGACCTGCAGGACCGGAATCAGTTCCGGCTGGCGCGCAGCCGATTCCAGGAACTTACCGGCCATGATGGCCAGACCGAGACCGGCACCCAGCGCGGCCAGGCCGATCATGATGCCGACGGCGAGGACGGTGGAGCTCTGGACTTGGGCGAGGTTGGTCAGGACGGCGAAGTACATGGTTATCTCCAGGAACTTAAGTTGCTAAGGGTAATGAAACGGATGAAGGGTGAAACGGAAACTCAGTGAGCGTCTTCCGACAGGCTCAGGTACACGATGGACAACATCATGAAGATGAAGGCCTGCAGCGGAATCACCAGCAGATGGAACAGCATCCAGCCCAGGCCGAATGCACCGCCTGCGATGGCGCCGGCAATACCCGCGCTGCCCAGCACCCAGATCAGCAGGAAGACGATTTCGCCGCCGAACATGTTGCCGAACAGTCGCATCGCCAGCGAGATCGGCTTGCTGAGCCACTCGACGATGTTGAGGATCAGGTTGAACGGCATCATCCACTTGCCGAACGGTGCGGTCAGGAATTCCTTGGTGAAGCCACCCAGGCCCTTGGCACGCAGCGCGAAGAACAGCATCAGGAAGAACACGCTGATCGACATGCCCAGGGTGGCATTGACGTCGGCGGTGGGGACCGGCTTCCAGTACGGCACGCCGAGGGCTTCCAGCGGCATCGCGATGAAGTCGGCCGGGATCATCTTGATGAGGTTCATCAACAGGATCCAGAAGAAGATCGTGATCGCGATCGGGGTCACCAGCTTGCTGGTGCCGTGATAGGTGTCCTTGGCCTGGCGGTCGACGAATTCCAGGCAGATCTCGACGAAGGCCTGCCACTTGCCCGGGACGCCGGCGGTCGCCTTGCGGGTAGCCATCCAGAAGCCGAACACCATCAACAGGCCCATCAGGACCGAAGTCACGATGGTGTCGACGTGGATCGCCCAGAAACCACCTTCCTGCATATGGAACGTCAGGTTGTGCAGGTGATGTTGGATGTAGGAGGTGGGAGTTAGCGCCTCGCCTGCCATGTGTCCGGAACCTTGAGTTAAATAAATTGGATCAGCGCCTGGCCAGAGCCAGGACCTGGAACATCAACCCGACGGCGATACCGGCCAGCAGCGCCAATGCAGGCAGCTTGAAGACCAGGAACCCCACCATCAGGACGCCGAAAACGAGCACCCACTTTGCCACGACTGCCAGGATCAGGCGGGTCATCGCCGATCCGGCCGCCTGCACACCGCCACTGAGGGCCATGCGCGCGGCAACCCAACCACCGGCCGAGACCGCCACGCCCGATGCCAGCGCCCCCAGGGCGTACATCGGCCCTGCCAGCAGCAGGAAGGCCAGGGTCAGGACAGCCACTGCCACGAGCGGGTAAACCGCTGCGCGCAGCATCAGTCGCCGACCCGAATCAACGGAGTTCAGCACACGTATGTCCTGCATGATCTTGAGTAGAAAGGCCGAGGTCGCAAGCTAGCGCCCCGTCGAGCCGCCAAATTATAGCAACGGGACAATTTGCGAGACAACCGCTCCCTGTTCATCCCGGAAGGCCGCAAGTTGCTGCATCGCCACAGATTTTGCGTTCCGCCTGCGGGCCAATCCCGGCCTGTCAGGCTCTCCGCCTGTTGCGATGCAGCATATTGAACTTTGGTCGCAGCGTCAGGTCAGACCCATCGACCTGCACTTTTCGATCCTCGTCGACGCCCCGAAGGCAGGTCTGCACCCCCAAGTGGCCCCGAGCTCTCTCCGGGGCCACTTTTTTCGGGGCCTCCCGGAGCCCCCTGCACGGCCGGGGTACGGCGCCCTCCCACAACGCGGTCCAGGCCCCTGGACGGACACGCGATGTGATCGGCGGCGCATGCTGGTGCATGAACGGTACACATACCCTCCACCATACGTTCACGAATGGTGGACGCGACGCTGGGCAGAGTGTCGGCACATCAATGAACCACTGCAAGGACACACACCGATGCGCCTGATGCTCCCCCTGCTCGCCCTGCCGCTGGCCATGGCCGCGCTGACCCATGCCAACACCGCCAGTGCCGCCGAGGGCGATGACCGCTTCGCGCTGCGCCTGGGCGCGATGAACATCGATTCGGACAACACGATCCGCGGCAACACCACCGTCGCTGGCCAGGACGTGGGCTTCTCCGAGGACTTCAAGCTGGGCGGCAAGGAATGGGAGCCGCGTATCGACGGCATGTTCCGCATCAGCGACCGCCAGCGCCTGCTGTTCAACTACTTCAAGTACGACAAGGACCGCCGCGAGACGCTGGATGACGGCGTGAGCTTCGGCGATGTGTCGGTGCCGGCGGGCAGCTTCATCAAGGGCGAGCTGAAGTACCAGGTTGCCAGCCTGGTGTACGACTACTCGGTGGTGGACACCGATACGTTCGATCTGGGCCTGCAGCTGGGTGCCGAGTACGCGAAGGTGAGCACCAAGGCCTATGCGGACGTGGGCGATCTGTACCAGGGCCGTTTCCTGGATGAGAAGGCCGATGGCGTGGCACCGGTGGTCGGCGCGCGGATGAGCTTCAACCCGTCGGAGAAGTGGATGATCACGGTGCAGGGCCAGTACCTGAACACCAAGTGGGGCAACTTCGATGATTACGACGGCGACCTGACCCGCGCCAATGCGATCGTGGATTACCGCCTGACCAAGAACTTCGGTCTGTTCGCCGGCTACGACTGGTTCAAGCTGGACGTGGACCAGAGCGGCAGCGATGGCACGATCGGGCTGAAGCAGGAGTTCAAGGGCCCGGTGGCCGGTGTGAGCTTCGTCTTCTAAGTCGGTTCAACCGTCTCTCTCCGAACGCGGCAGCAGGGTGACCTGTTGTCGCGTTTTTTTTGGTTTTTCCTGGTGGTTTGAACGGCTGGGAGCGAATGCGAAGGCGAAGGCGGAGGCAACTGCGACGGCGAAGGCAACAGCCTGGCGCCTTGCGGCTGTCGCCGGAGGGTACCGGGCAGCCCGTACCCTCTGGTGGGATCATCGGGATGCGGCTGGGGGGGCAACGAGGGCTGCCGGAGCCGCCGCGCTGACCTGACGTGCCGTGACCGCTGTCTTGGCTGGCGCGCCTTGACCAACGCACACAAAAAACCCGGCGTCCGCCGGGTTTTTTGTTGATGCGTGTCATGGCCTTGCGGCCGACTTACTTTTTCTTCGGCATGTACAGATCGGTGATGGTGCCGTCGTAGATTTCCGCCGCCATCGCCACCGATTCGCTGAGCGTCGGGTGGGCGTGGATGGTGTGGCCGATGTCTTCGGCTTCGGCGCCCATTTCGATGGCCAGCCCGATCTCGGCCAGCAGGTCGCCGGCATGCACGCCGACGATGGCGCCGCCGATGATGCGGTGGGTTTCTTCATCGAAGATCAGCTTGGTGAAGCCCTCGGTGCGACCGATGCCGATGGCACGGCCACTGGCCGCCCACGGGAACTTGGCCACGCCGACCTTCAAGCCCTTGGCCTTGGCCTCGGTTTCGGTCACGCCCACCCAGGCGATTTCCGGGTTGGTGTAGGCCACCGACGGAATCACCCGTGCCACCCACTCCTTCTTTTCGCCGGAGGCCACTTCGGCGGCCAGCTTGCCTTCGTGCGTGGCCTTGTGGGCCAGCATCGGGTTGCCCACGATGTCGCCGATGGCGAAGATGTGCGGCACGTTGGTGCGCATCTGCCGGTCTACCGGAATGAAGCCCCGCTCGGTGACCTGCACGCCGGCCTTCTCGGCACCGATCTTGTTGCCGTTCGGCGAGCGGCCCACGGCCACCAGCACGCGGTCGAAGGTGCCCTGCGCCAGCGCAGGCGCCTGACCTTCAGTGGCCGCCTCGAAGGTGACGGTGATGCCCTTGGCCTCGGCGCTGACGCCGGAAGCCTTGGTCTTCAGGTGCACCTCGATGCCCTGCTTCTTCAGGCGGTCGGCCAGCGGCTTGACCAGGTCCTTGTCGGCGCCCGGCATCAGCTGGTCCATGAACTCGACCACGGTCACCTTGCTGCCCAGGGCCGCGTACACGGTGGCCATTTCCAGGCCGATGATGCCGCCGCCCACCACCAGCAGCGAACCCGGCACGTCGGCCAGCTCCAGTGCATCGGTGGAGTCCATCACGCGCTTGTCGTCCCACGGGAAGTTGGGCAGCTTCACCGCCTGCGAACCGGCGGCGATGATGCACTGCTCAAAGCGCAGCAGCTGGGTCTTGCCGTCGTCGCCGGTGATTTCCAGCTCGTTGGCCGAGACGAACGTAGCCAGGCCCTGCACCGTGCGCACCTTGCGCTGCTTGGCCATGCCGGCCAGGCCCTTGGTCAGCTGGGTGACCACCTTTTCCTTGTAGCCGCGCAGCTTGTCCAGGGTGATGGTCGGCGCGCCGAACTCCACGCCGAAATCGCCGGCGTGGGCCACTTCATCGATGACCGCCGCCGCGTGCAGCAGCGCCTTGGACGGAATGCAGCCCACGTTGAGGCAGACGCCGCCGAGGCTGGCGTAACGCTCGATCAGCACGGTGTCCACGCCCAGGTCGGCCGAGCGGAACGCGGCGGTGTAACCGCCCGGACCGGCGCCCAGCACCACCATCTTGCATTCGATGTCGGCCGGCTTGCCCGAGGACAGCGCCGGCTGCGGCGCGGCCGGTTCGGCCGGGGCACGGTGCGAGGGGGTCACCGGCGGCTTGCTGGCCGGGGCCTCGGCCTTCGGGGCCTCGGCCTTGGCCGGGGCGGCCGGGGCAGCGTCCTCGCCTTCGGCTTCCAGCACCAGCACCACGTCGCCTTCGGAGAGGTTGTCGCCGAGCTTGACCTTGATTTCCTTGACCACGCCAGCGGCCGAGGACGGCACTTCCAGCGTCGCCTTGTCCGACTCCAGCGTGACCAGCCCCTGGTCCTTCTTCACCGTGTCGCCCACGGCAACCAGCAGTTCGATCACCGGCACACCGCTGTAATCGCCGATGTCGGGAACCTTGATTTCAATTGCGGCCATTGTTGTTCTCCTGGTACTCAGCCGGCCTTGCCGGCGAGCAGTTGCTGCAGTTCGTCGAGCGACTCGTCCAGATCCTGCCAGCGACGGTCGAGCTTCTTTTCCTTGGTGTCGCTGGCTTCGATCAGCAGCGCCACCTGTTTCATCATCAGCTTGCCGGCACCGCAGTCCGGGCGCGGGCCGCTGAAGCGCTGGCCGTCCACCTGGAAGGACAGCACCTCACCCTCGAGCACGGTCGCCTTGCGTTCGGCCGGCACCGCCGCATCCAGCGCGGCCTGCCAGCTGCGCAGTAGGCGCTGCGCCAGCGCGGCCGGGATGCTGACCTGGTACTGGTCCGGGGTCTGGTCCACGCGCAGCTCCAGGCCACCGGCCCGGGAGCTGTTGTTCCAGTTGTAGACCCGCTTGTCGGCGCGGCTGTAGCGCAGCGTCCATTCCTGTTCCTGGGTGCCGGGCAGCAGTGCCACGCCGGTCTCGACCCCGCTCTTGGGCAGGGTCACCAGCGACAGCGCCGGCTGCGCCTTGCCCTCGAACAGGGTTTCCACCGCCTGGCCGTAGTTGCCCACCGCCGGTGGCCAGCCGCGTCCCAGGCCGGACGCGCATTCCGCCGCGACCGCCTGCGACGCCGGCAGCACCGCCAGCATCAGGGCCAATGCCAGGCCATGCCTCACAGGAGCACGCGCCGCATGTCGGCCAGCACCTGGGACAGGTAGGTGGTGAAGCGGGCCGCCAGCGCGCCGTCGATGACGCGGTGGTCATAGCTCAGCGACAGCGGCAGCATCAGCTTCGGCGCGAATTCCTTGCCGTTCCAGACCGGCTGGATCGAGGACTTGGACACGCCCAGGATGGCCACTTCCGGGGCGTTGACGATCGGGGTGAACGCGGTGCCACCGATGCCGCCCAGCGAGCTGATCGAGAAGCAGCCGCCGCTCATGTCGGCCGGGCCGAGCTTGCCGTCGCGGGCCTTCTTGGCCAGCTCACCCGATTCCTGCGCGATCTGCACCACGCCCTTCTTGTCCACGTCGCGGATCACCGGCACGACCAGCCCGCTGGGGGTGTCGGCGGCGAAGCCGATGTTGAAGTACTTCTTCAGGGTGAGGTTTTCGCCGCTGGCATCGAGCGAGGCGTTGAACTCGGGGAACTTCTTCAGCGCCGCGGCGCTGGCCTTGACCAGGAAGGCGAGCATGGTCAGCTTGATGCCGGCCTTCTCGTTTTCCTTGTTGAGGGCCACGCGCAGGGCTTCCAGCTCGGTGATGTCGGCCTGCTCGAACTGGGTGACGTGCGGGATCATGGCCCAGTTGCGGGCCAGGTTGGCACCGGAGATCTTCTTGATCCGCGACAGCGGCTGGACCTCGACCTCACCGAACTTGCTGAAGTCCACCTTCGGCCACGGCAGCAGGTTCAGGCCACCACCGGCGGCCACGCTGCCACCGCCGGCGGCAACGCCACCGGTCAGTGCGGCCTTGACGAACTTCTGCACGTCGCCCTTGGTGATGCGGCCGCCCTTCTCGGTGCCGCTGAGCTGGTTGAGGTCCACGCCCAGCTCGCGGGCGAACACGCGCACCGCCGGGGAGGCATAGGGGACCTTCTGCGGCAGCACGCTGTCGGCGTTGAACTGGACCGGCGGGCTGGTCGGGGCGCCGGCCGAGGGCGCCGCAGCGGCCGGGGCCGGCTGGGTCGGCTTG
>DJBL01000004.1 GCA_002435595.1 Stenotrophomonas maltophilia | reverse complement strand
GCAGGTCATGCGTTCGCCGCGCGGATCGGCAAGGTCGGCAGTCGTTTGGGAACCGACCCTACCTCTGCGGCACTCGGTGTCGCACAGGTGCGCGGCCGATTCATGCCCTCTGTCTTGCCAGGACCTGTGTCATCAACGTGCGCAGCGCCGGCGGGGGTAGTGCATCGCGAACGTCACTGATATGTGGGCGGAGGTAGGGTCGCATCCCGATCGACTGCCGATGACCTGCGCAGCGTTCGGTGGTGGCATGACCTGTCTCGAAGGCGGCTTCGGCGCAGGTCATGCGTTCGCCGCGCGGATCGGCAGGGTCGGCAGTCGTTTGGGAACCGACCCTGCCTGTGCGGCATTCGGTGCCGCACAGGTGCGCTGCCGATTCATGCCCTGTGTCTTACCAGGACCTGTGTCATCAACGCGCGCAGGGCCGGCGGCCGCACCGGCTTGGACAGGAACCCCCAGCCGTTCTCTGCAGCCTGCGCCTTCAATGCATCGTCGCGTTCGGCGGTGACCAGGATCACCGGCGGGCGTGCCTGCCACAGGTCACACAGCGCTTCGTACAGGTCCGGGCCGTGCCACTGGCCCATGCGCACGTCCAGCAGCAGCAACTGCGGCACGTTGAGCGCCGAGGCAATCTCCAGCGCCGCCTGTGGGCCGTCGGCCAGCTCCACCGCGCAGCCCCAGCGTTCCAGCAGCGCGCGGGTGGCGGCGCACACGCGCGGATCGTCGTCGATGCTCCACACCCGGCAATGCCGCAACGGGCTGTCATCGCCGGCATCTGCGACCACGGCTGGCGTCGGCATCGGTGCCGGAATCGACGCCGCATCGCCCAGCGGCACGCTCACCGCGAACACACTGCCGCGGCCCAGCGTGGAGCGCAGGTGGATGCCATGGCCCAGCAGGCGGCCGATGCGTTCGACGATGGCCAGCCCCAGCCCGGCGCCGCGTTCCTGTTCCACGCCATCATCCAGCCGCCGGAATTCCTCGAAAATCTCGCCCTGCAGGCTTTCCGGAATGCCCGGCCCCTGGTCGTGCACCTCGATACGCAGCTGGTCGCCCTGCCGGCGGCAGCCGATCAGCACGCGCCCGCGCGGGGTATAGCGCAGCGCGTTGGACAGGAAATTCTGCAGGATGCGGCGCAGCAGCGCCTCGTCGCTGACCACCACCGCACGGGTGTCCACCCAGCGCAGCTGCAGGCCGCGGCTGTCGGCGGCGATGCCGAACTCGCGCGCCAGCGTTTCCAGCAGCGGCGACAGCGCGAAGGCATGCACGTGGGTCTGCAGCGTGCCCGATTCCAGCCGGGAAATGTCCAACAGGCTGGTCAGGATCGCATCCTGCGCGGCCAGCGCCGCATCCACGTGTTCGCTCAACTCGCGTGCATCGCCAGCCAGCTTGCCGCGCAGCACCGAGACGAACATGCGCGCGGCGTTGAGCGGCTGCAGCAGGTCATGCACCGCAGAGGCCACGAAGCGTGACTTGTAGCGGTTGGCGCGCTCGGCCTCGCGCCGCGCCTCGTCCAGGTCGCGGGTACGCTCGGCCACGCGGTGCTCCAGCGCATCGGCCAGCGAGCGCAGTTCACGCGCGGTGTTCTTGTAGGCGGTGATGTCGGCGTAGCTGGTGACAAAGCCGCCATCGGGCAGCGGATTGCCGCGGATCTCCAGCACGGTGCCATCGTCCTTCTCGCTCTCGCGCATGTGCGGGCGGCCGCTGCGCAGGTGGTTGAGGCGGCGCTCGATGGCCTCGTCGATCGGGCCGGGGCCCAGCAGGCCGCGCCGCGCGTTGTACTGGAAGATCTCCTCGATCGGCCGGCCCACCCGGATCAGTCCGGCCGGGAACCTGAACAGCTCCAGGTAGCGCGCATTCCACGCCACCAGCTTCTGTTCGTTGTCGATCACCACCACGCCCTGCGGCAGGTGCGCCAGGCTGCGGCTGAGCCCGCTGTCGGCCTGCTGGGCGGCCTGCAGCACGCCGTCCTGTGCAGTGCGCAGCTCCTCGGCATGCTGGGCCAGTACGCTTTCCAGCTCGCGCCGGCTGCGCTGGCGGTGCGCATCCAGGCGCCGCCGCTGCTGCACGAACAGCACCAGGAAGCCCAGCGCCAGCCACGCCGCGCCGCCGCCGATGGCCGCACTGCGCCCGGCGCTGGTGGCCGCGCCGGCATCGTGCAGCAGGTGCAGGTTCCAGTGTTCGTCGGGCAGGGCCAGGCTCTGCCACAGCATCGGCCCGGGCAGCTTCGGGTCGAGCAGGCGCACCATGCGCCCGCCGTTGTCCAGCACATCTTCGGTGCGCACCCGCAGCGGTTGCAGCGAGCGGTCGGCGTACTGCCGCGCCTCGAGCATCTCGCGGCGCTCGCCCGGGCCCAGCGGGCGCAGCAGCCGGTAGCGCCAGGCGTCGCGGTTGGCCAGGAACACCACGTCGTGCTCGTCACTGGCCAGCACCACGTCCGGGCTCGGCAGCCACTCCTGCTCCAGTGCGGACAGTTCGATCTTGATCACCACCACGCCGATGCGCCGGCCGTCTTCCTCGATGGCCTGGGACAGGAAGTAGCCGGGCACGCCGGTGGTCATGCCGATGCCGTAGAAGCGCCCGCGGCCAGTGGCCAGTGCCTGGCGATAGTAGGGGCGGTAGCTGTAGTCCTCGCCGACGTTGCTGCTGGGCTGGTCCCAGTTGCTGGCGGCCACGGCCACCCCGTCGTGCCCGACCAGGGTCAGCGTGGAAGCGCGGGTGACCTGGTTGGCACGCTGCAGTTTGAGGTTGAGGCGCTGGCGCGCGGCCGGATCGGGTGCGTGCAGCAGGGCCAGGCGCAGGTCCGGGTCCAGTGCCAACACCTGCGGCAGGGTGCCGAAGCGGTCGATCCGCTGCTGCAGGCCCTGGCCGTACAACTCCAGCTGGCGCTGCACCTGCTCGCTCTCGGCGGCCAGTGCGCGCCGCCATGCGTAGTGGCCGGCGGCGGCCGCGCACAGCAGCGTGCCGCCGATCATCAGCAGCAGGGTCAACAGCAGGGTGCGGTGGCGGCCGAACCAGTACATGGCGGCAGTCTACGGGCGAGCGGCGGGCGCGGTGTGCACGCCCGCCGCAGGCAACCGGATCAGAAGTGCATCTGTGCGCGCAGTTCGACGATGTCCGGCTTGGTATGCACGCCACGACGGCTGGCATCGGCCTTGACGTAGTTGGCCTGGAACTTGAAGTGGCTGGTGAGGTACCAGTTGGCGCCCACGGTCCAGTCGTGCTGGCGGCCGCCGAAGACATCGGCATCGTCCAGGTCCAGGCGGCTGTAGCGGGCCACCAGTTCCACCGCGCCGTAATCGTGGGCCGGCTTGATGTTGGCCACCGCGCCGGCGCTGTACGGACGCGACTCGCCGGTGAGCACCCAGCTGGCCATCGCGTACTGGCCATTGCCGGTGTAGTCCGGCTTGCCCTCGCGGGTGACGGTGGTCTGCAGCACTTCGCCCTGCAGCGAGAACGGGCCGCGGATCCAGATGCCTTCCAGGCCGGTACGACGGATCTGGTCGGCGGTGGCCAGCGCGCCCGAATCAACCAGGCGGATGTCGGTCAGGCCGGCTTCCGGGCGGGCGCGCAGGCGCGCGCTTGCCGCATGGGGCACGTCGCGGCCATCGCGGTAACCGCGCGGGTTTTCCTGCGAGTAGGCCAGGCCCACGTGCAGCACGTCGCCGGCGGCCTTGACCGGGGTCCACACCGCGCGCACGGCCTGGGTGGTGCCGGGGTTGTCGCCCTGCAGGTCCTTGCCGCCGTAGGCACCGGCCTGCAACAGGTACTGCGGGCGCTCCAGCACCCATTCGGCACCGGTGCGGCGGCCTTCGTAGAACGCCTGCACGGGCAGGGCGGTCTCCAGGAAGCTGCCGGCGCGCGAGGAGGTGCCCGCGTCCAGGCCGACCGGGGTCTTCATGTAGCCGAAGCGGAAGCGGCCCACGTCGCGGCCGAAGAAGGCCTTGCTCTCAAAGCGCACGAACACGTCCAGCCAGGTGTCGGCCTGGAAGTCGTAGTACACCATGGCGTCGTAGACGCCCTTCTTCTTCAGGGTGGCGCCGAACTCCTTGCGGCGCACCGCGTCGGCGTCTTCGATGCCGCTGTCGCCGGAGAAGTCATTGAGGTCGTAGGCGATGTTGGCGGTGGCCGCCAGCTCGGTGCCATCGCTGAAGGTGGCCTTGGTGGGCCAGTTGTCCCAGTCCGCCGCGGTGGCGGCCAGCGGGGCGGCGGTCAGGCAGGTGAGGGCAAGGAACAGGGGAGTCGGGCGCATGGGCATCAGGTGGCTGCAATAGGGTGGGGCAGAACAACAACGGCCGCGCGCGGCAAAACTGTGGGGGTAATCGCTCCCGGGGCGCTGCGGCATCCGCCGCCGTGGGGGCGCGGTGCCGTTGCAGTGTAGGCAGCTGCGACAGCTGAACCGGGGGGCTAGTACCAATAGGTTATCTGCGCGGCGGAGACGGCGGCGTAAAAAGGCCACGCCAGATGCCGCCGCCCGCGGCCGGCATCCTTCGTGACACTGCCGGAGCTTCCCATGCACGTTCCCACCACTGCCCCCCTGGCGGCCAAGCCGCTGCCCTTCTACCGCCAGCTGTACTTCCAGGTGGTGGTGGCAATCGTTCTGGGCGCCATCCTGGGCCACTTCGAGCCGGCCTTCGCCGAATCGCTCAAGCCGCTCGGTGATGCCTTCATCAAGCTGGTGAAGATGATCATCGCCCCGGTGATCTTCCTGACCATCGTCACCGGCATTGCCGGCATGACCCACCTGCGGACCGTGGGCCGGGTGTTTGCCAAGTCGATGGCGTATTTCCTGTTCTTCTCCACCCTGGCCCTGATCGTGGGCATGGTGGTGGCGCATGTGGTCCAGCCCGGCGCCGGCATGAACATCAACCCGGCCGACCTGGACCAGACCGCGGTCCACAGCTATGTGGAGAAGTCCCATGAGCTGACCCTGACCGGGTTTGCGATGGACATCATCCCGGCCACCCTGGTCAGCGCCTTCGTCGATGGCAACATCCTGCAGGTGCTGTTCGTGGCGGTGCTGTTCGGCGTCGCGCTGGCCCTGACCGGTGACAAGGGCCGCCCGGTGCTGACCTTCCTGGAGGCGCTCACCGCCCCGGTGTTCCGCCTGGTCCACATCCTGATGAAGGCCGCCCCGATCGGCGCCTTCGGTGCCATCGCCTTCACCATCGGCAAGTATGGGGTGGGCTCGCTGATCAACCTGGCCTGGCTGGTCGGCTCGTTCTACCTCACCGCGTTCCTGTTCGTGGCGGTCATCCTGGGCGTGGTCTGCCGCCTGTGCGGGTTCTCGGTGTTCAAGCTGGCCCGCTATCTGAAGGCCGAACTGCTGCTGGTGCTGGGTACCTCCTCGTCCGAGTCGGCGCTGCCCTCGCTGATGGAGAAGATGGAGCGCGCCGGCTGCGCCAAGTCGGTGGTGGGCCTGGTGGTGCCCACCGGCTACTCGTTCAACCTGGACGGCACCAACATCTACATGACCCTGGCCGCGCTGTTCATCGCCCAGGCCACCAACACCGAGCTGACCCTGGGCCACCAGATCGCGCTGCTGGCGGTGGCGATGCTGAGCTCCAAGGGCGCCGCCGGCGTCACCGGGGCCGGCTTCATCACCCTGGCCGCCACCCTGGCCGTGGTCCCGGAAGTGCCGGTGGCCGGCATGGCGCTGATCCTGGGCGTGGACCGCTTCATGAGCGAATGCCGCTCGCTGACCAACTTCATCGGCAATGCCGTGGCCACGGTGGTGGTGTCGCGCTGGGAAGGCGCGCTGGACCGCGACCGCCTGGCCCTGGCCCTGGACGGTCGCGAGGCCGAACTGCCGGCCCTGGCCACCGACGACCTGCCATCGCCGCTGACTGCCCCGGCGGGCTGAGCCGCCGCCCCTTGTGTGTGTTGCAGGGCCTGACCGTTCCCCCCTGGACGGCAGGCCCTGCTTTTTTCCCAAGCCTGCGCGGCGATGCGGTTTGTCATCGGGGCCGGGCACGCTGGCCACATACGCTGCCGAACGGCCTGGAATTTGTGCGGTCGCAGCATGATCGCGACAGCGTAGCGACAGGTCCATCCACGCCAACGGGGGTATGATCCCCTGTTCCTCTCGCCCATTCATCTGCAGAAAGCGATGTCCAACGAAGATTTCAAACAGGCTGCCCTCGATTACCACCGCATGTCGCCGCCGGGCAAGATCCGCGTCGCAGCGACCAAGCCGATGCTGACCCAGCGCGATCTGTCGTTGGCCTACTCGCCGGGCGTGGCACACGCCTGCGAGGCCATCATGGCCGACCCGCAGCAGGCCAGCGAGCTCACCGCCCGCGGCAACCTGGTCGCGGTGATCTCCAACGGCACCGCCGTGCTGGGGCTGGGCAACATCGGCCCGCTGGCCGGCAAGCCGGTGATGGAAGGCAAGGGCGTGCTGTTCCAGAAGTTCGCCGGCATCGACGTGTTCGACATCGAGATCGACGAGAACGACCCGGACAAGCTGGTCGACATCATCGCCTCGCTGGAGCCGACCTTCGGCGGCATCAACCTGGAAGACATCAAGGCGCCGGAGTGCTTCATCGTCGAGCGCAAGCTGCGCGAGCGGATGAACATCCCGGTGTTCCATGACGACCAGCACGGCACCGCGATCATCGTCGGCGCGGCCGTGCTCAACGCCATGCTGGTGACCGGCAAGAAGATCGAAGAGGTGAAGCTGGCGACCACCGGCATGGGCGCGGCGGGCATCTCCTGCGTCAACATGCTGGTCTCGCTGGGCCTGAAGAAGGAAAACATCCTGGCCTTCGACCGCGACGGGGTGATCCACACCGGCCGCACCGACCTGGACCCGGAGAAGGCACGTTACGCGCGCGACACCGACAAGCGCACCCTGGCCGAGATCGTGGACGGCGCGGACATCTTCCTGGGCCTGTCGGCCCCGGGCATCCTCACGGCGGACATGGTCAAGACCATGGCCAAGGACCCGGTGATCTTCGCCCTGGCCAACCCGACCCCGGAAATCATGCCGGAACTGGCCCGCTCGGTCCGCCCGGACGCGCTGATCGGCACCGGTCGTTCGGATTACCCGAACCAGATCAACAACGTGCTGTGCTTCCCTTACCTGTTCCGCGGCGCGCTGGACGTGGGCGCCACCGCGATCAATGAAGAGATGAAGATCGCCTGCGTGCACGCGATCGCCGCGATGGCACGCCGTGAGGCCAGCGACCTGGGTTCGGCGTACGGGGATGACACCCCGAGCTTCGGCCGCGATTACCTGATCCCGCGTCCGTTCGACCGCCGCCTGCTGGTGGAGCTGTCGGCCGCCGTGGCCCAGGCCGCGATGGACTCGGGCGTGGCGACCCGTCCGGTCGCCGACATGGGGGCCTACCGCGAAAAGCTGGCCCAGTTCGTCTACCGCACCAGCCTGATGATGAAGCCGGTCTACGACCGCGCGCGCTCGGACAAGCAGCGCGTGGTGTATGCCGAGGGCGAAGAGGAAGTGGTGCTGCGCGCGGTGCAGAACGTGGTCGATGAAGGCCTGGCGCAGCCGATCCTGATCGGCCGCCCGGACGTGATCGAATCGCGTATCGAGCGCCTGGGCCTGCGCATGAAGGCCGGTGTCGACTTTGACATCACCAACATCAACGATGATCCGCGCTTCAACGAGTACTGGCAGTACTACCACAACCTGACCGGGCGCCGTGGCGTGACCGTGGCGGCGGCCAAGAACCTGATGCGTTCGCGCCCGACCCTGATCGCGGCGGTGATGGTGGCGCGCGGCGAAGCCGACGCGATGCTGACCGGCGTGGTCGGCCGCTTCCACAAGAAGCTCGGCTACGTGCGCAGCGTGCTGCCGCTGGAATCGAAGGTGACCTCGACCTCGGCCATGACCGGCGTGATCAACCAGCAGGGCGTGTTCTTCTTTGTGGACACCCATGTGCAGGAAGACCCGACCGCCGAGCAGATCTGCGAAGCGACCCTGCAGGCGGCCTACCGCATGAAGCTGTTCGGGATCGAGCCGAAGGTGGCGCTGCTGTCGCACTCCAACTTCGGCAGCCACGATTCCCGCGACGCGCTGAAGATGCGCACCGTGCGCAGCCTGCTGCTCAAGCGCAACCCGCGCCTGAACGTGGACGGCGAAATGCAGGGCGACACCGCGTGGGACGAAGCGCTGCGCCAGAAGCTGCTGCCCGACAGCACCCTGAAGGGTCGCGCCAACCTGTTCGTGCTGCCCAACCTGGAAGCGGCCAACATCGCCTACAACCTGGTGCGCGTGTTCACCGACGGCGTGGCGATCGGCCCGATCCTGATGGGCGTGGCCAAGCCGGTGCACATCCTGACCACCAGCGCGACCTCGCGCCGCGTGCTCAACATGACCGCCATCGCGGCCGTGGATGCGCAGATCCGCAAGCAGCTGGAGGCCGAAAAGAACGGCGCGTAACGCGCTGGTCTCTTTGACCTCAAGCTGCCAAAACGCGCCCTTCGGGGCGCGTTTTGGTTTCACGTAGATCCACGCCATGCGTGGATGCATTTCGCGGCGACAACAGGCACGCCGCGATGCGGCTTCGGTGTGGTTTCAGCGCCGGCCAACACCCGGGCGGGTCAATGCCCCCGGCCCGATACAGGCGCCGCGCTGCGCGCGGCATCCACGCATGGCGTGGATCCACGGGGATCGTTGCCTTGCCGGTCGTTGTGCCCATCCGCCAAACCACGCCTCGGGTTCCGCGATCGTGGTGCCACGTAGATCCACGCCATGCGTGGATGCATTTCGCGGTGACAACAGACACGCCGTGATGCGGCTTCGGTGTGGTTTCAGCGCCGGCCAGAACCCGGCATGCATCAGTGCCGCCAGCCGGGATACATGCGCCGCGCTGCGCGCGGCAGCCACGCATGGCGTGGATCCACGGGGATCGTTGCCTTGCCGATCGATGTGCCCATCCGCCAAACCACGCCTCGGGTTTCGCGATCGCGGTGCCACGTAGATCCACGCCATGCGTGGATGCATTTCGCGGCGACAACAGGCACGCCGCGATGCGGCTTCGGTGTGGGCTCAACGCCGACGAATACCCGGCATGCATCAGTGCCGCCGGCCGGGACACAGGCGCCGCGCTGCGCGTGGATGCATTTCGCGGCGACAACAGGCACGCCGTGATGCGGCTTCGGTGTGGTTTCAGCGCCGGCCAGAACCCGGCATGCATCAGTGCCGCCAGCCGGGATACATGCGCCGCGCTGCGCGCGGCATCCACGCATGGCGTGGATCTACGGGGATTGTTGCCTTGCCGATCGATGTGCCGGTGGTCGGATCGCCGATCAACATGCTGTCGGCGGCCTGGCCGATCACTACGCCGGTAGCCCACCGGTCACCGCCCTGCAATCTCTGCAAGGCCCAATACCCCCACGCGGCCCGGCCGCGGCGGAGGGCCACCGGCTCCCGCCGCCCTGGGCCCGACCAGACCCCCAATGGCCAGCCCGGAGCGATCCCATGCGCAGTCGATCGACCAAACGCTATTTCCAACAGTTGTTCGCGCTGTACGCCGGCCTGGTCGGCGCGCGCTGACCGAGCGTCCGCCATCCCGGCCGTGGCGGCCAGACCGGCCGTGGCCGGCTCCGCCATACCCTTGATCGCCGCCCGTCCGCCCATTTCTGGTGGGCGCCCGCCGCATCAACGTGTCTGCACGTACGCCGCCCACAGCGCCGGCAACGCCAGCCCGGTGCGCTGTTCCCACAGTGCCGGCGTATACCGACCCTCGCGCAACGCCGCGTCCAGCGCCTTCACCAGGCCCGGGTCGCGCGCCTCGCTCCACTTCAGGAACGCCCCGGTCACCCGATAGCCGGTATCGAAACGCTGCCCCGGCTTCACTACCGTCGGCAGTGCCCAGCCCGCCGCGGCATTTTCCCGCCCATAGCGGTCGCGCGCGTAGTCGGCGATGCCCTCCACCAGCCAGCCGGGTACGCGCTCGTTGGCGTACTCGGGGTAGCCCTGCACGATGTGCATCGCCTCATGGGTGACCAGGTCCACGTCGTCGGGATGTTTGGCCAACCAGCCCGGGTTGATGGTGATCGTGGTTGCCCCGTCGCCTTCGCCGACAAAGGCGACGCCGTCGTACGCCGGGTCGATCACGATGCGCGCCTGCGCCGGTGCGCCCGGATGGAAATCGGCACGTTCGCGCAGATACGCCGTGAAGAACGTCTCGATGATCCGCTCGCGCATCGTGGCATCCAGCGCATCAGTCCGGTCGCGGTAGGTCAATGTCACCCCCTCGCGGTGCTGGTTGCCCTCGAACGCCATTGCATCGAACGCCAGCAACGCCAGCATCAGCACCCCGGCAGTGCCCGTGACCGCATCCGCTACCCGCCTGCAGAACGCCATCGCGACCATGCTCAATGCTCCGCAGCCGGTGCCAGCAATTCCACCTCGGCCAGCTGCATCCGCCCAGGCCCGGCGATGCGCAACCGGTACTCGGCGTAACGGCCCGGGGTGGTGATGCCGAACGGACGGGTCTGCTGCGCCCAGGCGAAGTCCTCGCCGCGACGCTGGTCCAGCGTGATCCAGCGGCCGCCGCTGCGGCGTGCTTCCAGCGTCCACTCGCCGCCGCGGATCGGGGCGTTGCCACTGGTCAGCGTGTACATCGATGGCACGCCATCGCTGACGCCGGTGAACGACACCGTGCTGGCCCCCAACGGCACCACGGTGGCGGCATCGTCGTCCAGCAGCGCCGCCAGCGCCCGACCATCGGCGCCCTGCGCGCGCGCGCCATTGCCGAGCAGGTCGTGCAGCAGGGCGGGGCGCTGGCCGCGCGCGGTGAGCGAGCGCGGCACGTCGTCCGGGCCGCTGCCCCAGGTGGAGGGCGTGGGGCCCATCACGAAGTCCAGGGTGGCGCCCTTGGCGATCAGCGCGTGCGGCACCCAGGTCTTGGTCCACGGCGTGCCGTTGATCTTCAATGACTGCACGTACACGTTCTCGCGCGAGTTGTTGGCGGCATTGACCGTCAGCACCGCGCCGCCCTGCAGTTCCACCCGCGCATGGCGGAAGGCCGGCGAGCCGATCGCGTACTCCGGCGCGCCCATCCGCAGCGGGTACAACCCCAGCGAGGCCAGCACGTACCAGGCCGAGGTCTCGCCATTGTCCTCATCGCCCGGATAGCCCTGGCCGATCTCGCTGCCCACGTACAGCCGCGCCAGGATCTCGCGCACGTGCTGCTGGGTCTTCCACGGCTGGCCGGCATACAGGTACATCCACGGGATGTGGTGGGCCGGCTGGTTGCTGTGCGCGTACATGCCCATGCGCACGTCGCGCGCCTCGGTCATCTCGTGGATGGTGCCGCCGTAGGAACCGGCCAATGCCGGGTCGGCGGTTTCCGGCGTGGCGAAGAACGCGTCGAGCTTGGCCGCCAGCTGGGCGCGGCCGCCATACAGCCCGGCCAGGCCCTCACCGTCGTGCGCGGCGGTGAAGGCGAAGGTCCAGCCGTTGCTCTCGGTGTAATCGTGGCCCCATACGCGCGGGTCATAGTCCTTGGCGGCCAGGCGCCATCGCCCGTCGGCGGTGCGGCCCTGGAAGAAGCCTGCGGCCGGGTCGAACAACGTGGCGTAGGTGCCGGCGCGGTGGCGGAAATACGCCGCTTCGGTGGCATAGCGCTCGCGCGCGGCCGGCGTGTCGGCACGCTTGGCCAGTGACTCGGCCATGTTGGCGATGCCGAAGTCGTTGAGCGCGCCTTCCATCGTCCAGGACATGCCTTCATGCACGTCGGCGCTGGCGTAACCACGGAAGGTGGAGCGGTCCATGCCCTTGCGCCCGACGTGGCGGTCCGGCGGCACCACCGTGGCGTTGCGCAGCGCGGCCGCGTACGCCTCCTCCGGATCGAAACCGCCAATACCCTTCAGCCAGGCGTCGGCGAAGGCCACGTCCGAGCTGGTGCCCACCATCAGGTCGGCGTAGCCGGGCGAGGACCAGCGCGCCACCCAGCCGCCTGCCCGGTACTGCTCCAGGAAGCCCTGCACCAATGCGCCGGCATCGTCCTTGGTGAACAACGCATAGGCCGGCCAGGTGGTACGGAAGGTGTCCCAGAAACCGTTGTTGACGTACACCTTGCCGTCGCGGATGGGCGCGAAGCTGCGCGTGGCGCTGCCGTCGGTGTTGTCCTCGGCGGCGCTGGCCTGGCTGGCATAGCGCCAGTCCGGCGCGGCGGCCGTACCGGCATTCTCGTGGCCGGAGTTTGGGTACAGGTACAGCCGGTACAGGCTGGAATACAGCGTGGTCTTCTGGTCGTCGCTGGCATCGCCGATATCGAACGCGGCCAGGCGTGCATCCCATGCATCCTGTGCCCGTGCAGCCACCCGCTCCAGGGTGTCATCGGCGGCCAGTTCCAGTGCCAGGTTGTGGCGCGCCTGCTCCAGCGAGATCAGCGAGGTGGCGATGCGCATGTTGACCGTGCGGTCGTGGCCGGCATCGAACTTGATGTAGCCGGTGGCGCGGCCGGTGCTGAGCGTGCCGCTGCTGCGCCAGGGCCGGTCGAACGCGGCCACCACGTACATGCGGGTGGCGCCATTGGACAGCCCGCTGCGCGTATCGGTATAGCCGGACAGGGTCTGGGAAGCCGCATCCAGGGTCAATCCGCCGCGTGCGTCGACGTTGTCGAACAGCAGGTTGGCATCGCCCTTGTCGGGGAAGCGGAAGCGGAACAGCGCGGCGTGGTCGGTGGGGGCGATGGCCGCGCCGATGCCGTTGTCGAACTGGACCTCATAGCGGTAGGGGCGGGCCAGCTCGCGGTCGCGCGAGAACGCCAACGCGCGCTTGGCGCGGTCGGCCTCGGGCACGCCGCGGCTGGCCGAGGGCATCACCTGGAAGGTCTGGCGATCGCCCATCCATGGGCTCGGCTGATGGCTCAGCGCCAGCGCCTGCAGCTGCGGGCGGTTGCGCGCGTCGTTCTGTTCGTTCCAGCGGTACAGCCAGTTCAGCGCGCCGGCATCGGTGACCGGGGTCCAGAAGTTGAAGCCGTGCGGCACCGCGGTGGCCGGGAAGTTGTTGCCGCGCGAGAACGTGCCGTTGGCCTGGGTACCGCGGCTGGTGAGCACCCAGTCCGACGGACGCTGTGGCGCGCTGCGCGGCTGTGCATCCAGGCGCACGTCGTCGATCCAGCCCGAGACCGGCGCACCTTCGGCACTGGCCACCTGCAGTTCCACCGCCACCACCCGGCGCCCGCGCAGCGCCGGGACATCGCCCAGGCGCACTGCCTTGCGCGCCCACTGCTGCGGATAGAGCGTCTTCGAGTCGCCCTGGGCGGCAGCGCCGAGCGCGATGCCGTGCTGGTCGCGCGCGGCACTGGCCGAGACCCGGCTGCCGTCCTCCAGCAGCAGGTCCAGCGAGACGTAGGTGGAGGCCACCGTATCGGTGCCGACGATTTCCGGCAGCACCAGCCAGCTCAGCGTGGTATCGGCCTCGATTGCCAGGTCGGTGTCGAACAGCCGGCGCCGGCCGGGGCCGCCGCTGCTGGCGTAGTGCAGGGCGTGCAGGCCGGTGTAGCCGACCCCGGGCTTGGCCGCATACGGGCTGCGCGGTCCGTTGCCGATGCCGGCCTGCACTGCCTGGGTGCCGCCCAGCGGTACCGGTTCGCCCGGTTCGAAGGAGGTCTGCAGGCCCTGGCCGAAGGCGGGCAGGGCCAGCGAGGCGCAGGCCAGGGCGAGGGCAAGCGGCAGCACGGCGGGGCGGGCGGAGCGCGGGACGGACACGGTCATGCAGAAGACTCCCGGAAAGGGCAGGCGGCAGGCAATGCCCGCATCGGCGACCACGGCAGACCGCATCACCCCGGCCGCCAGCGGCGGACAGGTGGGCGATGCAGGTCCGGCGGGGGACGGGCCGTGCGATCGGGGCAGGAGTGGAACCGGACCGATGCTGCAACAGCCGTGGCGACGCTGGCAAGTGCCATTTAGTTCGATCCAAACCCGCGAAATGACCATGTTGCAGTGCCGATTGACAGTCCGTTTGGATCGATTTAAAAGGAACGGTGCAGGATCCGGCGCGGCGTGCCCGTGCAACGGCAGCCCGACATCCAGCCACCCCCTGCTGCACCGACGCCGGATGCTAGAATCGACACCTTCGCAATTCCTTTGTGTGTCCACGCCATGAGCCATACCGCCACTGCGCCCGCCAACGCCGAGAAGCGCTACACCGTGCACCGCGCCGACCTGCCGCTGAGCTGCCCGACCCCGGAAATGGCGCTGTGGAACTCGCACCCGCGCGTGTACCTGCCCATCGAAGACGAGCCCAACGGCGAGGCCAAGTGCCCGTACTGCGGCGCCGTGTTCGTGCTGGCCGACTGAGCCACGGTCGTTTCCGTGCGCCGACTGACCGTGGTGCAGCTGCTGCCGGCACTGCACTCGGGCGGGGTCGAACGCTCCACCCTTGAGATCGCCTCGGCCCTGGTCGCTGCCGGCCACCGGGCCATCGTCGTGTCCGCCGGTGGGCGCCTGGTCGAACCGCTGCTGGCCAGCGGCGCCGAACATCTCACCCTGGACATCGGGCGCAAGTCGTTGCTGACCCTGCGCCATGTGCGCAGCCTGCGCGCGCTGTTTGCCGAGGTGGGCGCGGACATCGTGCACGCACGTTCGCGGTTGCCGGCCTGGCTGGGCCTGTACGCGGTGCGCAACCTGCCACCGGCGCAGCGCCCGCACTGGGTCACCACGGTGCATGGATTGAATTCGCCCGGGCGCTACAGCGCGGTGATGACCAGCGGCGAACGCGTGATCTGCGTGTCCGCGACGGTACGCAGCTTCGTGCAGACCCACTATCCCGGCGTGCCCGCCGAGCGCCTGCAGGTGATCCCGCGCGGCGTGGACGTGGCCCAGTTCCCGCGCGTGGCCCGCACCGATCGTCGCGCCCGCCTGGCAGTGGCCGCGCAGCACCCGGCCCTGGCCGGCGATGCACCGCTGCTGTTGCTGCCCGGGCGCGGTACCCGCCTGAAGGGGCATCGGCACGCGTTGCAGCTGCTGGCCGGGCTGCATGCCGCCGGGGTGCCGGCCCGGCTGTGGATGCCCGGCACCCGCGAGCCCGGGCGCGAGGCCTACGTGGCCGAACTGGAGGCGCAGGCGCGCGCGGTGGGCGTGGCCGACGCGGTGCTGATGACCGCGCCCACCTCGCGTATCGCCCAGGCCTACGCGGCCAGCGACCTGGTCCTGCAGCTGTCGGACAAGGCCGAAGCATTCGGGCGCACCGTGCTCGAAGCGCTCGCGGTGGGGCGGCCGGTACTGGGCTGGGACCACGGCGGCGTCGGCGAACTGCTGGGCCAGCTGCAACCCTCCGGTGCGGTAGCCTTGCACGACGATGCCGCGCTGCTGGCGCGTGCGCAGCAGCTGCTGCAGCACCCGCCCCGCCTGCCATCGTCGATCCCTTTCACCTTGCAGGCGATGCAGCGTGACACCCTCCAGCTCTACACTTCCCTCGCCGGCTGAACCCCTCCACGCGCCGGGCTCGCCGGCCTCGCGCGCCGGGCGCTGGGCGCCGTGGTGGGTGCTGGGCTTCGTCGCGTTGTGGCCCTTGCCCGGCGTCGCCGAGAGCGTACTGGTGCTTGGCGCGCTGTACGCGGCGGTGCGCATGGTGCAGCTGCGCATGCAGGGCAAGCAGCGGCTGCTGAGCGCGCCGGCCTGGGCGCTGACCAGCATCCTGTTCCTGGGCTACTGGCTGCCGCAGGCGTTCTCCGCGTTCGATGCCATCGACCCCGGCACGGCGTGGCGCAAAACCGCGGCCGGCCTGCGCTACCTGCCCTTCATGTGGCTGGTGGCGATCGCCGTGGCAACCCCGCAGCGGCGTCGGCTGACCCTGGGCGGGGTGGCGCTGATCACCGCGGTGTGGACCGTGGATGCACTGGCCCAGGCGGTGTTCGGCACCAGCCCGCTGTTCTGGTCGATGGACCAGCTCAAGTGGGCGGCCAGCGGCCACGGCCTGTGCAGCGCGCAGGACCTGGCGGCGGTGGACCGCCTCAGCGGCGTGCTGGGGCCGTGCAACCTCAAGTTCGGCCAGGTGCTGGCCAGCCTGTCCCCGTTCGTGCTGTTCGCCGCGGCGCGGCGTGGCGGGCGCTGGGCCTGGGCGCTGGCGGCCGCGGCGGTCGGCGTGGTGCTGGTACTGGCCGGCTCGCGCGCGGCGTGGCTGACCTATGCGTTGGTAGTGGTGTACTCCGGCTGGCGCCTGCTGGGCGCGCGTGCCCTGGTCGCCTGCCTGGCCATCGGCCTGGTCGCCGCGGTGGCGGTCGGGCTGGGCTCGACCCAGGTGCGCGACCGCGTGGCCCGCACCGCCATGGCCTGGGAGGGTGACGGCGACGGGGTCAACCAGGCGCTGTCGGGGCGGGCGCAGATTTGGGCGGCCGCTGGCTGCATGATCAGCGCTCATCCGATCAACGGCGTGGGCGCGCGCGGGTTCCGCGATGCCTACCCCGGCTGCAACCCGGCGCCGCGGCAGCAGGAGATATGGGGCGAAGGCCCGGCCCTGCACGCGCACCAGATCGTGCTGGAAATCCTGTCCGAAACCGGCGTGCTCGGCCTGCTGCTATGGCTGGCCGCCGTTGCCCAGGCCTGGCGCGCGTGGCGCTTCGCCCCGCCCGCGGCGCGCGAACGCGCACGCCCGGCGATGCTGGCCCTGGCGGTCACCGTGTTTCCGCTCAATACCCACCTGGCGTTCTACTCCACCTTCTGGGGCGGCCTGACCCTGTTGCTGGCGGCGCTGTACGCCGGCAGCCTGCTGGCCAGGGACGAGGCCTAGGCCCACGCCCTGCGTGGCGGCGCCTGGCGCCGGCGGCGCATGTGGCGCGCCGGCCCGCGCTGCTAGCGGTAATAGTCGCTGCGACCGCCCGGCTGGCGCTTGAAGCGGCGGTGGATCCACAGGTACTGGTCCGGTGCTTCGCGCACCATCGCCTCGATGGCCTGGTTGACGCGTGCGGTGTCGGCCTCCACGTCCTCGCTGGGGAAATTCTCCAGCGGTGCGCCGATCTTCAGGAAATACCGGCCGCCTTCGCGACGGTGGAAGTAGGGCACCACCGCGCAGCCGGTCATCCGCGCCAACTGGTGGGTGGCGGTGATGGTGGCGGCGGTGTGGCCGAAGAACGGCACGAACACGGTGTCCTTGCCACGCATGTCCTGGTCCGGCGCGTACCACAGGAAGCCGCCCTTCTTGAGGTGGCGCACGGTGGCGCGGATGTCCTCGTTGGCATACATCGCCTTGGCATAGCGCAGCCGTCCGAACTTCACCGCCCACTCATACACCGGGTTGCGGTGCTTGCGGTACATGCCCGACAGGTCCACGTGGTCGCACAGCAGGCGGCCGCACATCTCCAGGGTCATGAAATGGCCCGATACCAGCAGCACGCCGCGGCCTTCGGCCTGCATGCGCTGCAGGTGCTCCAGGCCCTCGATCTGCACCTGCGGGCGGATGCTGTCGATGCTGCCCCACCAGGCCCGTGCGAATTCGAAGATGCCCACGCCCAGCGCATCGAAGCTGTCGCGCAGCAGGCGCTGGCGCCAGGCCTCGTCCTTTTCCGGGAAGCACAGGCGCAGGTTGACCTCGGCGGCGCGGCGGCGGCTGCCGGCCAGGCGGTAGGCCACGGTGCCCACGCCGCGGCCGAGCGCGCGCTGCAGCATCCACGGCAGCCGGGCAATGCCGAACGCGGCAAACATGACGGCGAACATCGGCCAGTGGCGCGGATTGCGCAGGGACGGGCGGGTCGCGGTGGAAGCGTTATCTGACATGCCCACGATTCTAATGGATGCGTACGGGCAGGCCCATCACGGCGCGGCGGGATGCCATCCCCGCGCCGCTCCCGTATCCTCTGCGCATGCGCAAAAGCCCTGTCGAATGGATCCTGCGCGGCCTGTACTCGGCCGTGCTGTACCTGTTGCTGCCGATCACCGTGTACCACCTGGTCTGGCGCGGCTTCCGGGTGCGCGAATACTTCCGCCGCTGGGACGAGCGCTATGCCTCCTATCCGCACTCCAGCGGCCAGCCGCGGGTCTGGCTGCACGCGGTGTCGGTGGGTGAGGTCAATGCGGCCGCGCCGCTGGTCAATGCGCTGCGCAAGCTGCGCCCGGACATCCGCTGGGTCATCACCACCATCACGCCCACCGGCTCCGAGCGCGTGCGCGCGCTGTGGGGCGATGCGCTGGACCACGTGTACCTGCCCTATGACGTGCCCGGCAGCGTGGGCCGCTTCCTGGGCCACTTCAAGCCGAGCCTGGCGCTGATCCTGGAAACCGAACTGTGGCCGAACCTGCTGTTCGGCTGCCGTGACCGCAACATCCCCGTCTACATCCTCAATGCACGGCTGTCGGCCCGTTCGCTGCGCGGCTACCGCCTGCTGAGCGCGCTGATCGGTCGCGCGCTGCGCACCGTTACCTGCGTGGCCGCGCAGTCGCAGGACGATGCCGAGCGTTTCATCCACCTGGGCGCGCTGCCCGGGCAGGTGCAGGCGCTGGGCAACCTCAAGTTCGACATTGCCGCCCCCAACGTGCAGGGCTTCGTTGCGCAGTTCCACACCCTGGTGCCGGCCGACCGCCCGGTGTGGATCGCCGCCAGTACCCATGAAGGCGAAGAGCAGGCCACCATCGACCTGCACCGGCGCCTGCGCGAGGCACTGCCAGGCCTGCTGCTGTTGTGGGCGCCGCGCCATCCCGAGCGCTTCCCGCGGGTGGAGGCGCTGGCCCGCGAGCAGGGCTGGAAGGTGGCCACGCGCCGCCAGCAGCAATGGCCGCAGGCCGACACCGACGTGTTCGTGATCGACACGCTGGGCGAGCTCATGTCCTTCTACGGCTGCGCGCAGGTTGCCTTCGTCGGCGGCAGCCTGCAGGCCATCGGCGGCCACAACCTGCTGGAACCGGCGGCCATGGGCACCGCGTCGGTGACCGGCCCGCACCTGCACAACTTCGCCGAGATCTCCCGGCGCATGCGCGAGGCCGGTGCGGTGGTGATCGCCGACGATGCACAGGGCGTGGGCGATGCGCTGCTGACCCTGCTGCGCGATCCGCAGGCACGCGAAGACATGGCCCGCGCCGGCTGCATGCTGGTCAGCAATGGGCGCGGCGCGCTCGACCGCACCGTGGCCCTGATCGCACCGCACCTGCCGCCGCCGGTGGAGTAACAGCCCCCTTGGTCGGTGGAAGGGGAAACCAGACAGAGGGAGGCACGGATGGGCGAACACCATGACGCAAAGGTCTGGGCAATGCTATCCAACCGCGGCACCGAGTGGTTTCGGTTGTCGCCGCTGGAGGGCGCCGCGCCGCCGCACCACCGGCTGTACCGGGTGGAGGTCGGCACCGATGGCTGGGACCGCGACGACGATGACAGCCGACGCAGCGCACCGGTCCATCGCACCGAGCTGGGCCGGGTACCGATCCGCGACAGCGCCCTGGCTGCACTATGCGGGCACCTTGCCCTCTGGCAGGAACGGTTCACGCCCTTCGAGTGCGTACTCACACCGGAGCAGGACGGCAACCAGCGCTTGACCGTGCGGGTCGGGCCGGACCCCGGCGTGATCCATTCCCGGGACAAGGCAGTGTTCTGCGTCGTCTACACCGCCGGCATCGGAATGGAGGCGCGGTGGTCCTTCGTGGTGGATCCATCCTGCCTGCGTGAATTGGTCGAAGGCCGCGGCTGATCGCGTCGCGGCTCACGCCGCTGCTGTCAGCAGGTCGCCCAGGAACAGGTAGGCGAAGCCGAAGTAGATGAACACGCCGATCAGATCCATGATCGAGGTGATCATCGGCGACGACAGCGTGGCCGGGTCGGTGCCGATGCGGCGTGCCGCGAACGGCAGCAGCGCGCCGATGATGCCGCCCAGCGCGGTGCACACCAGCATGCTGGAGCCGACCACCAGCAGCACGTCCATGCCCACGCCCTTGCTGAAGTACGCCAGGATCGCTTCGAGCACCGCGATGGTGACGCCCAGCCCGGCCGCCACCGGCAGCTCGCGCCTGACCACGAACCACACGTCGCGCCAGCGCAGCGTCAGCTCGCCCAGCGCCATGCTGCGGATCACCAGCGTGGCCGACTGGCTGCCAGTGTTGCCGCCCATGTCCACGATCGGGGCGATGAACGCGGCCAGCACGATCACCTGCGACAGCAGCTCCTCCTGCGCGGCCACGAAGGTGCTGGTGAGGATGCCGAAGCCGGTCAGGATCGCCAGCCAGAACACGCGCACCCGGAACATCTGCGTCAGCGGCGTGCTGCGCACATCCAGGTCGTTGCCCTGCGCGCTCACCGTGCCGCCAAAGCGCGCCAGCTGCGCGGCATCCTGCTGCTTGTCGATGTCCATCGCATCGTCGACGGTGACGATGCCGATCATGCGCCCGTCGGCATCGGTGACGGGCAGCGCCAGCAGGTCGTAGCGGCGGATCAGGTCGGCGGCCTGCAGTTGCGGCCAGTGGGCATCGGCAGTGGCGGGCGGGCTGCGCATGATCGACTCGATCGGGGCGTGGCCGTCGGCCAGTACCAAATCGCCCAGCGCGACGCTGCCGCGCAGGCGCTGGTCGTGGTCGAGCACGAAAATGATGTTGATGGTTTCCTGGTCCAGCGCGGTATGGCGCAGGTGGGCGATGGCGGCGGCCACCGTTATCTGCGGGGCCAGGCAGGCGTAGTCGGAGGTGGTCGCCGCGCCCACGCTGCCCTCGGGGTAGGCAGCCATGCGCAGCAGGTCCTCGCGCTCGACCTTGGCCAGCGCCGGCAGCAGGTGCTGGCGTGCTGCGTCATCGAGGCGGTGGTAGAGGTCGGCGCGGTCGTCGGATGGCAGGTGCTCGAACAGCGTTACCACGGCCTCGCGCGGCATCGCGGCGAGCAGTGCGTCCTGCGCGCCGTCGGGGAAGTGGGCGAACAGCCCGGCACGTGCCGGCGGGGGCAGCAGCATCAGCAGGCCCAGGGTGGCCTCGGTGCCGAACAGGTCGAGCGCTTCGACCAGGTCCCATGCATGGGTGGTGGCGGCGATGCGGGCAAAGGCAGCGGCATCGTGCGAGCGGATCAGGGTGCGGATCGAAAACAGAAGGTCTTCGCGGTTCACGGGGTTCTCCAGCAGGTAACGGTGGCGCAGGCCGCAGCAGGCCTCGGATACGACGCGCGCGCGGCGGGGCAGAGGGCGGGCGATGCGACGCGGTGCGACAGGCGGCGCACGCAGCAGCGGCTCAGGGCAGGGCGGCCAGATTGAAACCGAGGGTCAACCAGCGCGTGTCACGCTGGTGATGCACCTGCCCGGCGAGCAGGTCCACGCTGGCGCCCGGCCACAGCCCCCGGCGCAGGCCGAGCTGGCTGCTGCGTTGACGGTCTGCATCGCGCGCGCTGTCGGCCAGCAGTGACCAGTGGCGGTGCAGCGCGACCTCGATGCCGGCGCCGTGGGTGCGGCCCTGCACATGCGCGTGGTGGGCCCACCCCAGATTGAGGTGCAGCTGCCCCCGGTGCTGCGCATCCAGCGCGATGGTCAGCGGAACCGTGAGGGTCCAGTCATTGCTGCGCGGACGGTGCGCAGTGCCGCCGAGGCCGGCGCTGGCGGCCAGGCCCCAGCGTCGCTGCACCTGTGCCACCAGCACCCGTTTGGCGCCGACCGCCCACTGCGTGGCGGGCTGCCCTGGCAGGCGGGTCAGGCCGAGCGACCATTCGGTATCGGCCACGGTGCAGGCCGGTACCGCGGTCCATTCCTGGCCGTGGCGGGTCTGGCGCACCCAGCTTTCCAGCTGGCACTGGCGGGCATCGGTGATGCCGGCATCGTCCACCAGCAGGCTGGCGGCGGCGCGGGTAGCGAAGGGAAGCACGGCCGCGCTCAACAACAGCGGGACCAGTACACGGCAATGGTGCATGGGCAATCTCCAGGCAAGCGGAAACGCCAGCGGCACCCTCGTCGGGGTCGTTGGAAACGGCGATGCGGGTGATGCGAGGCGGGCGCATCAGGCGATGCGCGGGCAAGCCCCGTCCTGTGCGGACGGAGCCAACCTTGGTCAGCGGGTCCGTCGGCTCAGGAGCAGCAACGCGGTCGACTGTGACTGTCCAAGGAGGGGTCTCTGGGCGGGGGCAGGGGGTGCGGGGGCGGACGTTAGAGCGTGCGGAACGTGGGGTCAAGCGCATTCGGGCCGTCTATACCAAGGTATCGCGGCGCTATGCCGCGCCACGCCCGGAAACCCTGCGAGGGGCCAATCCGGCCCGGAACGCAGCGGGTGCGCCGGGCGATCCGCGCTGACGTGAGTGGCCTGGGTGGCGCACGACGGCGCAAAAAAAAACCACCCGCATGCGGGTGGTTTTTCCGGGTCGCGCGCTGCGCCGGACTCAGTTCACCTGGGTGCTCGGCGTCGCTGCGGCCTGGGTCAGCAGGCGGTTGATGTCCTGCAGTTCGGCGATGTCCAGCGTGCCCACGGCCTGGCCCAGCTGCAGGCGGTTCTGCAGGAAGGTGTAGCGCGCGTTGGCGTAGTCCAGCTGGGCCGAGAACAGGATGCGCTGGTTCTGGATCACGTCCAGCACGGTGCGGGTACCCACTTCCAGGCCAACCTGCGAGGCGTCGTAGGCGCTCTGTGCCGAGACCACGGCCAGGCGACGGGCTTCCACTTCGCTGATGCCGGCCACCAGCACCTGGTAGGCGTTGCGGGTGTTGCGATCCAGGGCGCGCTTCTGCTGCTCGTAGCCGTCCTGGGCGATGTCGCGCTGGGCCAGGGCCTGGCGCACGCCGGACTGGGTGGCGCCGCCGGAGAAGATCGGCACGCTCAGGGTCAGGCCGACGCTGTTGGTGCGGCGGTCGGGGCTGAAGCTGCTGCCGCTGCCGACCACGTCGCCCCAGCTGGCCGACTTGCCGGCGCTGGCACCCAGCGACAGGGTCGGGTAGTGGCCACCGCGTGCGGCCGACACGCCCGATTCGGCGGCGCTGACCTTCAGTTCCTGCGCCTTCAGCGCCGGGTTCTGCGCCACGGCTTCACCGACCAGCTGGTCGATGCTGGCGTACTTGGCCGGCAGTTCCGGACGGAAGTCGGCGGGCAGGGCGCGCAGGTCGGCCACCGGCTGGCCGGTCAACTCGGTCAGCGCCTGGTAGCTGTCGGCCAGGGTGTTCTGGGCAACGATGGTGTTGGCGCGGGCCTGGTCGTACTGGGCGCGCGCTTCATGCACGTCGGTGATCGGGGCCAGGCCCACTTCCAGGCGCTTGTCGGCGAAGTCGAACTGCTTCTTGGCCGCCGCTTCGTTGGTCTGTGCGGCGGTCAGCGATTCGATCGCCACCAGCACGTTGAAGTACGCCGCCGAGGTGCGCACGATCAGGCTGTCGTTGGCAGAATCCAGGGTGAAGTCGGCGGCTTTGCTCAGGTCGCGCTGCGAACGCAGGTTGGCGAACTGGGTGAAGTTGAACAGCGTCTGGCTGCCGTTGATGGTGTAGCTGCGGCTCTTGGAGGTGAACGACTGCGAGCTCACATCGTAATCCGGCGCGGTGCGGGTCCGGTTGAGCGAGGCCTCACCATTGAGCTGGGGCAGCAGCGCGGCACGCGCCTGCACCGCGCCTTCCTTGTCGTACAGGCGGGTCGACTCGGCGGCGGACAGCTGCGGATCGCCATTGCGCGCCATTTCGTAGACCTGCAGCAGGTCGGCGGCGGAGGCGGTCATCGGCAGCAGTGCGGCGGCCAGCGCAATAGCGAGGGATCGGCGGATCATTGCGGCTTCCTTGGACTCAGAGTTGGAACTGGGGCGCCGGAGCGGCACCGCGCAGGTAATCGATATCGGTTTCGAACAGCGACTCGGTGCTGCCGTCGGCCTTGATGAGCACCGCTTCCATGACCGGCGAGTGGCCGCGGATCACGAACAGGCGGCCACCCGGACGCAGCCACTGGGTGAAACGTGACGGGATGGTGTCCACCGCGGCAGTCACGCAGATCGCGTCGAAGCGGCGGTCGGTGTCCCAGCTCAGCGCATCGGCGGTTTCGATCCGCACGTTGTTGCCCAGGCCGGCGGCATCCAGGCGCGCACGCGCGGCAGCGGCCAGTTCCGGCTGGATTTCCAAGCTCAGCACTTCGCGGGCCAGCTCGCCCATGCAGGCGCTCAGGAAACCGCTGCCGGTACCGATCTCCAGCACTTCCTCGCCCGGCTGCAGATCCAGCGCCTGCAGGGTGCGGCCTTCGATGACCGGCTTCATCATCTTCTGCCCGAAGCCCAGCGGCAGTTCGATGTCGGCGTAGGCCAGGGCCTTGTGCGATTCAGCGACGAACGCTTCGCGCGGCAGGCGTGCCAGTACATCGAGCACGCGGATCTCCAGCACGTCCCAGGGACGGATCTGCTGTTCGACCATCAGTTCGCGGGCGTGGGAGTAATCGATCGTCATGAGGTTTCTAGTTCCAGCGCAGTGGGCCGGCCATTTTACCGGTGCCGGGAGCCGGCGGCGCGCTGAGAGCATCGCTGCCGTCGCGCCGGGGTCGCAGTGCCGGAAGTCACCGCGACCTCCGGTCCATTCATGTTGATGTCACGCCGGTGGGCGCGGCGCGTACGCCCTCAGGAAGAAGTCGACGCTGGCGCCCACGTGGGCGTTGGCATCGCAGTCGGCCGGGGTCGGTCGCAGCCCGCACATCATATGCGTATGCAGCTCGCCTTTGAGCAGCGTCATCAGCTGCAGGGCGGCGGTCTGGCAGTCGTCGATCTCCAGCTCGCCACGCGCCACCCGGGCACGCAGGAACTCGGCCAGGGCATCGGTGGTGCGCTGCGGGCCGGCCACCCAGAACATCTCGCGCAGCCGGTCGTCGGTCTCCGGGGCCATCATCACCCGCTGCACCGCCACCGCCTCGGCGGAGGTGATCATGGTGAAGAACGCCAGGCCGATCCCCTGCAACTGGTCGCGCAACGGCCCTTCGGCATCGGTGACGAACAGCGCATCGGGCAGCATCGCGGTGCAGGTGGACTTGACAGCTTCGGTGAACAGGGTCTCTTTGTCGCCGAAATGGCTGTAAACGGTCAACTTCGAGACGCCTGCCTGGGCGGCAATGCTGTCCATGCTGACGCCGTTGTAACCCTGCTCGACGAACAGCGACTTGGCCGCTTCAAGGATCGCCGCACGCTTGCCCAGGTCCTTCGGGCGCCCTGGTCCGGACGCCTTGGCGGCCGGCTTTGCGGGCACAACGGGAGAGGTCGGATCGGTCATTCAAACAATACTAGACCAATCGGTTCGATATTTATACTATACCGGATGGTTCAATATTAGCCGTGCTGGAACAGTATGTTGCCGGCGCGTTTTTCCGGATTCCCTTTCAGGTCCTGTGCCTCATGAAAATCATGCGTTGGGTGGGCGGTGGTGTGCTGCTGGTGATGCTGGCGGCCTGTGGCAGGCAGGAGGCCGCGCCGGCGGCGGCGATCCCCGTACTGGTGGTGCATCCGGGCACCGTGGCCGGCCAGGAGGCCGCCGCGTATCCCGGCGAGGTGCACGCGCGCCAGGAAAGCCCGCTGTCGTTCCGGGTTGGGGGCAATCTGGTCAAGCGCCATGTCGATGCCGGCCAGCGCGTCACCCGCGGCCAGTTGCTGGCCGAACTGGACGCGGCCGACTACGCCTCGCAGGCCGCTGCCTCGCAGGCCCAGCTGGCCGCGGCCGAAGCGGACCTGGTGCGCGCCCGCGACGACCAGAAGCGCTACGCCACGCTGGCCGAGGACCAGCTGGTGAGCCGCTCGGCGCTGGACCAGCAGACTGCCGCCTTCAAGGCGGCGCAGGGGCAGGCCAACGCCGCCCGCGCCAACCTGGCCGTGGCCCGCAACCAGGCCGGGTATGCGCAGCTGCGCGCGCCGGCCGACGGCGTGATCGCCACCCGCCAGGCCGAAGCCGGGCAGGTGGTGGCGGCCGGGCAGACGGTGTTCACCCTGGCCGCCGATGGCGGTCGCGAGGTGCTGATCGCGCTGCCGGAAAGCACCATCCGTGATTACCAGGTGGGCCAGCAGGTGCAGGTGGAGCTGTGGAACCGTCCTGGCCAACTGCTACCCGGCACGATCCGCGAGATCGCCCCGGCGGCCGACGCCCAGGCGCGGACCTATGCCACCCGCGTGAGCCTGGCGCCCGAAGCGCTGAGCGAGGTGGAACTGGGCCAGAGCGCACGCGTGTTCGCCACCGCCGGCCGCAGCGGCACGCTGCAGCTGCCGCTGGCGGCGGTGCTGCGCGGTGCCGACGGCAAGGCCAGTGTGTGGGTGGTGAACCCGGCCAATGGCGCGCTCAAGGCCACCCCGGTGACCGTGGGGGCGTACGGCCCCGACGCCGTGCCGGTGCTGTCGGGGGTCACCGGCAACGACTGGGTGGTCGCCGCCGGTGGCCACCTGCTGCGCGAAGGCCAGGTGGTGACCCCGGTCGATCGCCAGAACCGCCCGGTGCGGGCACCGGCGGCAACGCGGGCCGCTGCCGACGGCAAGGGGCACTGAGCCGTGCGCCGCTTCAACCTCTCCGAATGGGCGCTGGGCAACCGGCCCCTGGTGCTGTTTGCGATGCTGGCCTTTGCGATCATCGGTGCGTGGTCGTACAAGCACCTGGGCCAGTCCGAAGATCCGCCGTTCACCTTCAAAGTGATGGTGGTGCGCACGATGTGGCCCGGCGCGACCGCCGAACAGGTCTCCCGCCAGGTCACCGAGCCGATCGAAAAGGCGCTGCTGAACACCGGGCAGTACGAGTTCATCCGCTCCTACTCGCGCCCGGGCGAATCGCAGGTGATCTTCGTGGCCCGTGACAGCCTGCGTTCCAAGGCGATTCCCGACCTCTGGTACCAGGTGCGCAAGCGCGTGGGCGACATCAAGCCGACCCTGCCGCGGGAAATCGTCGGCCCGTTCTTCAACGACGAGTTCGGCGACACCTTCGGCAACATCTACGCCTTGACCGGGCAGGGCTTCGACTACGCGGTGATGCGCGACTACGCCGACCGCATCCAGCTGGAACTGCAGCGCGTACCCGATGTGGGCAAGATCGAGCTGGAGGGCCTGCAGGACGAGAAGGTCTGGATCGAGCTGTCCAACACCAAGCTGGCCACGTTGGGCGTGTCGTTGCAGCAGGTGCAGCAGGCGTTGGCCGACCAGAATGCGATTGCCGCCACCAGCTTCTTTGAAACCCCGACCGACCGGGTGCAGCTGCGCGTCACCGGTCAGTTCCAGAGCGTGGAGGACATCCGCCGCTTCCCGATCCAGGCCGGTGACCGCACCGTGCATCTGGGCGACATTGCCGAGATCAAACGCGGGTTTGCCGATCCGGCATCGCCGAAGATGCGCTTCATGGGGCAAGATGCGATCGGCATCGCCGTGGCGATGAAAGACGGCGGCGACATCCTCAAGCTCGGTAGTACCCTGGATGCCGAGTTCGAACGGTTGCAGAAGACCCTGCCGGCCGGCATGCAGCTGCGCAAGGTCTCCGACCAGCCGCACGCGGTGGAGGAGTCCGTCGGCGAGTTCGTGCAGGTGCTGACCGAAGCGGTGGTGATCGTGCTGCTGGTGAGCTTCTTCTCGCTCGGCCTGCGCACCGGCCTGGTGGTGGGCGTGACCATTCCGCTGGTGCTGGCGATGACGTTCTTCGTCATGCACTACTTCGACATCGGCCTGCACAAGATTTCCCTGGGCGCGCTGGTGCTGGCGCTGGGCCTGCTGGTGGACGATGCGATCATCGCCGTGGAGATGATGGCCACCAAGATGGAGCAGGGCTACGACCGCCTGCGCGCGGCCAGCTTCGCCTGGGAATCGACCGCGTTCCCGATGCTGACCGGCACGCTGATCACCGCCGCCGGCTTCCTGCCGATCGCCACGGCCGCCTCCAGTACCGGCGAATACACCCGCTCGCTGTTCCAGGTGGTGACCATCGCGCTGGTGGTGTCGTGGATCGCCGCCGTGCTGTTCATTCCGTACCTGGGCGACAAAATGTTGCCGGACCTGTTCAACCCGCAGCCGCCCAAGCCGGACAGCCTGGCAGGGCGCTGGCACGCCCGCCGCCTCCGGTGGGCCGACCGCCATCCCGCGTTCGCGCGCTGGATCGCGCCGAAGGTGCATGCGCACGACCACGATCCGTACCAGCGTCCGTTCTACGTGCGCTTCCGCGGTTTCCTCGACGTGTGCCTGCGCCATCGCTGGTGGGTGATCGCCGCCACCGCCGCGCTGTTCGTGTTCTCGCTGCTGATCTTCCGCTTCGTGCCCCAGCAGTTCTTCCCGGATTCGACCCGCCCGGAACTGATGGTGGACATCGAACTGGCCGAGGGGGCTTCGTTGCAGGCGACCCAGGCCCAGGCGACCAAGCTGGAAACGCTGCTCAAGGGCCGCGAGGGCATCAGCAACTTCGTGGCCTACGTGGGCACCGGCTCGCCGCGCTTCTACCTGCCGTTGGACCAGCAGCTGCCGGCCACCAATTTCTCGCAGTTCGTGGTGCTGACCGAGAATGCCAAGGCACGCGAGGCGACCCGCGACTGGCTGCTCAAGGAGGTGATTCCGCAGTTCCCGGACGTGCAGATGCGCGTGACCCGTCTGGAGAACGGCCCGCCGGTCGGCTACCCGGTGCAGATGCGCGTTTCCGGCGAGCATATCGAGCAGGTCCAGGCCATTGCCCGGCAGGTGGAAGCCAAGGTCCGCGCAAACCCGCACGTGATGAACGTCAACCTGGACTGGAGCGAGCCGAGCAAAGTGGTGCGGCTGGTGATCGACCAGGACCGCGCACGCGCCCTGGGCGTGAGCAGCGCGCAGGTGAGCCAGCTGCTGGGCACCTCGTTGTCGGGCATGAGCGTGAGCACCTACCGGGAGGGCAACCGCCTGATCGAAATGCTGCTGCGTGGCCCGGACAATGAACGTGTGCGGCTGGACATGCTGGGCAGCCTGGCCATCCCCACCGCCAGCGGCACCTCGGTGACGCTGTCGCAGGTGGCGCGCCTGGAGTACGTGTTCGAGGACGGCATCATCTGGCACCGCAACCGCCTGCCGACGGTGACCGTACGCGCCGACATCGCCGACGCTAAGCAGCCGCTGGACGTGGTGCAGCAGATCCTGCCGACGCTGGCGGAGATCCGTGCCGGACTGCCGTCCGGCTACCTGCTTGAAACCGGCGGTACGGTGGAGGATTCCACCCGCGGCCAGGATTCGATCAAGGCCGGCATGCCGCTGTTCCTGATCGTGGTGGCCACGTTGCTGATGCTCCAGCTGCGCAGCTTCTCGCGTGCGGCGATGGTGCTGGTCACCGCGCCGCTGGGCATCATCGGCGCGACCCTGTTCCTGCTGTTGTTCCGCGCGCCGTTCGGCTTCGTGGCGCTGCTGGGGACGATCGCGCTGGCCGGCATGATCATGCGCAACTCGGTGATCCTGATCGACCAGATCCAGCAGGACATCGATGCCGGGCACGACCGCTGGCACGCGATCATCGACGCCACCGTGCGCCGCTTCCGCCCGATCGTGCTGACCGCGCTGGCTGCGGTGCTGGCGATGATCCCGCTGTCGCGCAGTGCCTTCTACGGCTCGATGGCGATCTCGATCATGGGCGGCCTGATCGTCGGTACCGTGCTGACCCTGGTGTTCCTGCCGGCCCTGTATGCGGCGTGGTTCCGGGTGAAGCCGGACGAGGCCAGGACCAGCGAAGGCTGATGGTTCCGGGGCCGACGCAACGTCGGCCCCGCGTGGCGCCGGGCATTGCCCGGCGGCCCACCTTGGCGTGCAGCATGCCGTGGCCACGGCCCATGGCCTTGGCCACGCACAGGCGTGACAATGCTCGATTGCACGATGGATGCCCCGCTGACATGTATCTGCCCCCTGATCGCCTGCGCGTCGGCATCGCTGCCGTTGTCCTGCTGTGTGCCTGCACGCCCGTCACCGGGTCCTGGGCTGCGGCACCGTCTGCGGCATCCTTCGAGCGCGACCTGGTCGCGACCCTGGAATGCAGGGCGGCACCGGCCACCGCGCAGGCCGTGGTCGGCACATTGCGGGCGGCGATGTATGGCGACGCCCAGCAACGCCCCGCGTCCCTGCGGGAGTGGCGGTTCGAGCGTGGGGACGATGAGGACGCATCGGTGGTCACCATCGAGATGCCGGTGGCGCTGACTGCCCACGGCACTACTACCCGTCGCCTGGTCGCCGATGGCATCGGGCTTGCGATGCCGGTCGATGCCGCCTCGCGTACGCGCGTGGTGGCCGCGCAGGGGTTGCGCCTGCAGTCGAGCACGTTGCGCGGGCCACTGCAGGTCTGGTCGGTGCAGGCGCCGACCGGCAGCGCCACGGCGCGCGCGTCGCTCGTGATACGCAGCGACGGGCAGCGCTAGGGGTACCGGCTGGGCTGCGATTACGCCGGGCAGACGCGCGATGAACGTGTTCCGGCCCGTTTGCGCGAGGTCGCCAGCGCGAATGATTTCGCCGCTGCGCTGGATTGCCGGGCCGACCCGGCCGCGCTGCAGCGCATTGCCAATACATGGGAGCGGGTTGTGGAGCAGCCCCCGCTGGCCTGGCCGGAGAGCATCCGCGCCGTGTCCGAACGCGGGTATCTCGTTGGCGGACAAGCGCTACCGGCCCAGGTCATCGAACTGGATCCGCCGCTGAACCTGCACGGTTTTCCGGTCCAGCGCATCGCCGTGTCCACCGGCGGATACATCGCCGGCGATCTGGGGCAGGCGCCGCTGGACAAGATGCTTGCGGCGACCGGGATGGACGCGGCCGCGCGTAAGGCCAATGGGGTGTGGACGCGCGAGGTGGCCCGTGATCAGAGGCCCGGACGCACGCAGCTGCGTGAACGCAGCGTGCTGCAGACCGACGATGGCACCGTGCTGGTCGGCTGCATGAGCGGCAGCACGTATTCCGAACCCCGGTAGCAACCGACCCTGGATCGGCACGCGGCATCCATGCCCGCACCAACCACCGCGCGTGGGGCGAGGCGGCCGACCGACGGTCGGCACCTGGCCGGATCCAACCACGTCGCGGTGGCTACCGAGGGTGGGTCGGTACGGCGCTCACCCGCGTAGGCGCGCCAGGACCGCGTCGGTGGCCTGGCGGGTCGAGACCGCCGCGCCGCTGGCCGCCAGGTCGGCGGTGAACACGCCCGCATCCAGCGCCGCATGCACGGCCGCTTCCACCGCGCCGGCTTCTTCCTCCAACCCCAACGAATGCCGCAGCAACATCGCCGCGCTGAAGATCGTGGCGTACGGATTGGCAATGCCCTTGCCGGCGATGTCCGGGGCCGAGCCGTGGATGGGCTCGTAGATGCCGACCGCGCCGGGCTCGCCCAGCGAGGCCGACGGCAGCAGGCCCAGCGAGCCGGCCAGCATCGAGGCCTCGTCGGTGAGGATGTCGCCGAACATGTTCTCGGTCACGATCACGTCGTAATCGCGCGGCTTGGCCAGCAGGTGCATGGCCATCGAATCGACCAGCTGGTGCTCCAGCGCGATGTCCGGGAATTCCTCGCGGCCGATCCGTGCGGCCACGTCACGCCACAGGCGCGAAGTCTCCAGCACGTTGGCCTTGTCCACCGAGGTGACCTTGCCGCGGCGGGTCTGCGCCAGCCGGAACGCGGTGCGCAGCACGCGTTCGATCTCGCCCACGCTGTAGCTGCACAGGTCGCTGGCGGTGTCGGCAGTGCGGGTCTTCTCGCCAAAGTAGATGCCGCCAGTCAGCTCGCGCACGACCACGAAGTCCACGCCTTCCAGCAGTTCGGCCTTGATCGGCGAGGCGCCGAGCGCGGCCGCATGGGTGCGCACCGGGCGCAGGTTGGCATACAGGCCCAACCCCTTGCGGATCGCCAGCAGGCCCTGCTCGGGGCGTACCTTGGCGTTCGGGTCGGACCACGTCGGCCCACCGACCGCGCCGAGCAGGATGGCGTCGGCCTTGCGGCAGGCGTCCAGCGTGGTGGCCGGCAGCGGCTCGCCGTGGCGATCGATGGCGATGCCACCGATGTCGTGCTCCTGGAACCCGAAGGTGTGACCGAAACGGGTGGCGACGGCCTCCAGCACCGCCACGGCGGCGGCGGCGACTTCCGGACCGATGCCGTCACCCGGCAATACGACAATCTCAGCGTGCATGTTCACTCTCGTAACGTTCAATGTCAGGGGTACGGCCCAACAGATACCCCAATTGGTCCACGCCTTCCAGCAGGCAGGTCTGCGAGAAGCCGTCCAGCGGGAAGGCATACACGCGGCCATCGGGCGTGCGCAGTTCACGCGCGGCCACATCGATGGTCAATGCGTCATCCGGGCGCTGCATCAGCGTCTGCACATCGGCTTCGTCCAGCACGATCGGCAGCAGGCCGTTCTTCAGCGAGTTGCCGCGGAAGATGTCGGCGATTTCGCTGCTGACGATGGCGCGCAGGCCCAGGTCGGTCAGTGCCCACGGCGCATGCTCACGCGAGGAGCCGCAGCCGAAGTTGCGGCCGGCCAGCAGGATGCTGCGGCCGGCGTTGTGCGGCTGGTTGAAGGCGAATGCCGGGTTCGGCACGCCCTCGCTCTGCCAGCGCCAGTCATTGAACGCGTGCTTGCCCAGGCCGACGCGCTCGGTGGTGGACAGAAAACGCGCCGGAATGATCTGGTCGGTATCGATGTTGGTCTCGCGCAGCACCACGCTGGTCGAGGTCAGGGTGCGGAAGCCGCTCATCAGGCCACCTCCAGCGTGGCATACAGTTCCCGTGGGTCGGCCACGCGGCCGTTCACCGCAGCCCAGGCGGCGGTCATCGGCGAGGCCAGCAGGGTGCGCGAGCCGGGGCCTTGGCGGCCTTCGAAATTGCGGTTGCTGGTGCTGACCGCCAGTTGTCCCGGCGCGACCAGATCGCCGTTCATGGCGATGCACATCGAACAGCCCGGCTCGCGCCATTCGGCGCCGGCCGCGCGCACGATCACATCGATGCCCTCGGCCTCGGCCTGGCGCTTGACGATCTCCGAGCCCGGCACCACCAGCATGCGCACGCCATCGGCGACGCGTCGGCCCTGCAGCACCTGCGCCACTTCGCGCATGTCGCTCAGCCGGCCATTGGTGCACGAACCCACGAACACCACGTCCACCGGGGTGCCGGCCAGGGTCTGCCCGGCGTGGAAATGCATGTAGTCCAGGCCCTTCTGGTCGGCCGCATCGTTGGCCGCCGGGATCGGCTGGTCCACCGCGATGGCGGTGCCGGGGTGGGTGCCCCAGGTCAGGGTGGGACGGATGTCGGCCGCGTCGATATGCACCTGTGCATCGAAGCGCGCGCCGGCATCGCTGCGCAGCTGCGACCAGGCGGCCACGGCCGCGTCGAAGTCGGCGCCCTTGGGCCCGTGCGGGGTGTTGGCGACCCAGTCGAAGGTGACCTGGTCCGGGGCCACCATGCCGGCGCGTGCACCGGCTTCGATGGACATGTTGCACAGGGTCATGCGCTGCTCCATGTCCATCGCCTCGATGGCGCTGCCGCGGAACTCCAGCACGTGGCCGGTGCCGCCGTTGACGCCGATCACGCCAATGATGTGCAGCACCACGTCCTTGGCACCGACGCCCTGGGCCAGCGCGCCATCGACGGTGATCGCCATCGTCCTGGCTTTACGCTGCAGCAGGCACTGGGTCGCCAGTACATGGCCGACCTCACTGGTGCCGATGCCGAAGGCCAGCGCGCCGAACGCACCGTGGGTGGAGGTGTGGCTGTCGCCGCAGACGATGGTCATGCCCGGCTGCGTGAAGCCCTGCTCGGGCGCGATCACGTGCACGATGCCGCGGTTGGCCGACTGCAGATCGAACAGCTCGATGCCGTGCTCGGCGCAGTTGCGCGCCAGCATCGCCACCTGCGCTTCGGAGGCGGCGCTGGCGTAGGGCAGCGTGCCGTCGGCAGCGGCCGGCAGGGTGGGGGTGGAGTGATCCATGGTGGCCTTGGTACGGTCCGGGCGGCGCGGCGCCAGGCCGCGCTCGCGCAGTTCGGTGAAGGCCTGCGGCGAGGTCACCTCGTGGATCAGGTGCAGGTCGATGTACAGCACGGCGGGCGCGCTGTCCGATTCGGGCACGACGACGTGGGCGTCCCACAGTTTGTCGTACAGGGTGCGGGGAGCTGGGGTCATGGAATGGCCTTGCTGGGTACGTATGGAAGAGAGGTCAAACGGTGCGCAGGCGCGCATCGAAGCGCAGCCGCACATAGTCGGCGGTCCACTGGCCGCGCACATCGCGTTGGGTCGGTTCAAGCAGCGCGACGGCATCGTCGATGACGTGCTGGCGCTGCGCCGCGTCCAGGCCTGCCAGGAACGGCGAGGCGAAGGTGCGCAGCCAGCCGCGCATGCCGGTGGGCAGCACGGTCGGGCGCTCCAGTGCTTCGATGTAGCGCACCTGGAAGCCGTGCGCGCGCAGGCGATCGGCATACTCGTCGGCGCTGGGGAAGTACCAGGGGAAGGCTGGCACGGCGTGCCCGTTGCTGCACAGCGCGGCCTGCAGCGCGCTGGTGATGGCCACCACGTTGCCGTGGCCGCCCATCTCGGCCACGAAGCGCCCGCCCGGGATCAACGCGCGGGCGACCCCGGCGATGACCTGGTCGGCACCGCGCATCCAGTGCAGGGCGGCATTGCTGAACACCGCATCGAACTGGCGCTCGAAGCGCAGCGCGTGGGCATCCATCTGATGGGCCTGGATGCCGCGGGCACGCGCGCCTTCGATCAACTCCGGGGAGGCATCCACGCCGGTGATGTGCGCGCCACTGAGGGCCAGGTCGAAGCTCAACACCCCGTCGCCGCAGCCCAGGTCAAGGATGCGTTCACCCCGTTGCGGGTCGAGCAGCCGTGCCACGGCACCGCCGAGCACCGGCACGAAGCCGGCGTCGATGGCGTAGTCCTGGGCGTTCCACTGTTGGACAGGGTCGGGGGCGGTGCGGCTGTCGAAGGCGCTCATGGAAATTCCTCAGGCTGCGGCGCTGGCCGCGGGTTGTTCGGCGGTGGCGTTGCGCTGGCGCAGCAGGCGGTTGGCCACGTCCAGCCAGGCCAGGGCGGACGCCTCGATGATGTCGCGGCTGGTGCCGGTGCCCTCGTACTCCACGCCGTCGTGGCGCACGCTCAGGTTGGCCTCGCCGCGCGCATCGGCGCCGATGCCCACGCTGTGCACGTGATAGCTGTCCAGCATCAGCTGCACGCCGGTGGCAGCCGACAGCGCGCCGAACAGCGCATCCACCGGGCCGTCGCCCTGCGAGGTTTCGGCCACGCGGTTGCCGTCCGGGTCGGACAGCTCCACCAGCGCGTTGGCGCGGCTGCCGACGTCGCTGATGGTCATCGACGCCAGGCGGTAGCCGTTCTGGGTAGCGCTGCCCTGCATCAGGACCTGCAGGTCGGCGTCGGTGACCACGCGCTGCTGTTCGCACAGCGCCTTGAACTGCTCGAACACGTGCTTCAGTTCTTCCTCGTCCAGCCAGAAGCCCAGCGCACGCAGGCGCTGTTCGACCGCGGCGCGACCGCTGTGGCGGCCCAGCACCATCTGCGACGACTCCCAGCCCACGTCTTCCGGACGCATGATCTCGTAGGTGCCCCGGTGGCGCAGCATGCCGTGCTGGTGGATGCCCGACTCGTGTGCGAACGCATTGGCGCCCACGATCGCCTTGTTGCGCTGGACCGGCATCCCGACCAGGCGCTGCAGCAACTGCGAGGTGGACACGATGCGCGGGGTGTTGATCCGGGTGTCTTCCTCGTAGAAGGCGTTGCGTACCTTCAGTACCATCGCGATCTCTTCCAGCGAGCAGTTGCCGGCGCGCTCGCCGATCCCGTTGATGGTGCACTCCACCTGGCGCGCGCCGCCTTCGATGGCGGCCAGCGAGTTGGCCACGGCCAGGCCCAGGTCGTTGTGGCAATGCGCGCTGAAGATGATGCGGTCGCTGTCCGGCACCCCGGCGATCACCCGCTGGAACATGCCGCGGATCTCTTCGGGCGTGGTGAAGCCCACCGTGTCGGGCAGGTTGATGGTGGTGGCACCGGCGGCCACGGCCACGCGGGCCACCTCGATCAGGAAGTCTTCTTCGGTGCGGGTGGCGTCCTCGGCGGAGAATTCCACGTCATCGATGTAGCTGCGCGCCAGGCTGACGTGCTTGTGCACCGATTCCAGAACCTGTTCGCGGCTCATCCGCAGCTTGTGTTCGCGGTGCAGCGGGCTGGTGGACAGGAACACGTGCAGGCGTGCATTGGCGGCTGCTTCCAGGGCCTTGGCCGAGGTTTCGATATCGGCGGCCAGGCAGCGCGACAGCACCGCCAGGGTCGGCCGGCGCACTTCGCGGCCGATCATCGCCATCGCTTCGCGGTCGGACTGCGAGCTGGCCGGGAAGCCGGTTTCGATGATGTCCACGCCCAGCTCGTCCAGCGCACGGGCCATCACCAGTTTCTGCTGCGGGCTCATGCTGCAGCCGGGCGATTGCTCGCCGTCACGCAGGGTGGTGTCGAAAATTCTAATGCGGGGGGAGTTGGGCGTGGTCACCAGGAGGTCTCCTCGACAGCGATGTCGGATGGGGTCACAAAGGAAGGGGAAGCAGCGGGAATCTTGGGTGGGGCGAGCGCGGTGGGCAGCGGTAGTCGCGTTCGCTCGCTGGCGCGGCGGCGGGGTTTGCGCGGCGGGCGCGGGCGGATGTCGGCCAGCAGCTGGGCCAGCACCAGCGCGTCGATGTTGCCGCCGCTGACCACCGCGCACTTGCGCTTGCCGGCCACGCGGCGCCCGGCGGCCAGGGCCAGCGCGCCGGCGCCCTCGGCGATGACATGCTCTTCCAGCGCCAGTCGGACCAGGGTTTCGCGCAGCTCGGCTTCGCGCACGATCACCACATCATCCAGCAGTGCGCTGCACAGCTTGCGGGTCAGGAAGCCGGGGATCTTGACCTTGACCCCGTCGGCCAGGGTGGCCACCGGGGCGATCTCGCGGACGTCGCCGCGGATGGCGCGGGCCATCGAATCCACGCCTTCGACCTGTGCGCCAATGATGCGCACGCCCTGGGATTTGAGCGCCAGCGCCACCCCGGAGGCCAGCCCGCCACCGCCGATCGGTACGATCACCACGTCCGGCGCATGCGGCGCCAGCTCGATGCCCAGCGTGCCTTGCCCGGCGATCACGTCGGGGTCGTCGAAGGCGGACAGGAACCGGTAGCCGTGCTGGTCGGCCAGCGCACGCGCGAAGGCGTAGGCCTCGTCGTAGCTGGTGCCGTGCTGGCGCACGGTGGCACCCCAGTGGGCGACGCCGGCGATCTTGGTCGCCGGTGCGCCGTGCGGCATCACCGTGATCGCCGGCATGTCCAGCCGGTAGGCAGCCCAGGCCACGCCCTGGGCATGGTTGCCGGCCGAGGCGCAGATCACCGGCCGGTCGTCGCCGCGCTCACGCCCGGCCAGCAGCGCGTTCAAGGCGCCGCGCACCTTGTAGGAGCCGGTGCGCTGCAGGTTCTCCAGCTTCAGCCAGACCCCGAAACGCTCGGCATAGTGCAGCGGGGTGGGCGGCAGGTAGCGGCGCAGCCGCGCCTGCGCGGCCAGCACGTCGGCGACGCTTACCTCGCCTACGTCCGGTTCCTGCGGGGCGCCGCTAGTGGGCATTTCGCCCCCGGCCACGGTGATCGCCGGCATGCGCTGCGCGGTGCCACGACGTCCCTGCGCTGCGCGACGCCATGCATCCTGCACGCGCACCACTTGCACATCCCTGTGCTGCGTGGTGCGACGCCATGCGTCCTGCGCGCGCACCACTTGCACATCCCTGTGCGGCGCGGTGCGACGCCATGCATCCTGCACGCGCACCACTTGCACATCCCTGTGCGGCGAGAAGAGACCTCCGTACCGGCACCGGGCGAGCGGTGCGGGCGTTCATGCCGATACTCCGGTGCCGGGCTCCAGCGCGCTGATGCGCACCGAAACACAGTCGTAGATTTTCTCGATCTGGCGGCACAGGGTCTCCGGCGGACGGCTGCTGTCCACCACCATCTGCAGGTGCCAGCGGCCGTTGTCGGCGGCGTTGGGCGCGCCGGCGATCGCACGCGGCGCGAAGCCGCGGCGCTCGGCCATGCCGATCACGCGCAGCAGCGCGCCCTCGGCGGGAACCAGCACCAGGTCAAGCCGGTATTGCATTGGGGAACTCCTGGGACTGATGGGCAGGGTTGCTTTCCAGCATGGTGCTGTTGGCATTGTTGGGCGGCACCAGCGGCCACACGTTGGCACGGGCATCGATGGCCACGTGCAGCAGCGCCGGGCCCGGCTGGGCCAGCAGTGCGGCCAGGCCGCCCTCGACGTCGTCGCGGGCCTCGATGCGGGTGGCCGGGATGCCGAACACCTGGGCCAGCGCGGCGAAGTCCGGGTTGTCGGACAGGTCGATCTCGCTGTAGCGCTCGGCGAAGAACAGCTCCTGCCACTGGCGCACCATGCCCAGCGAACTGTTGTCCAGCAGCACGATCTTCACCGGCAGGCGGCAGCGGGCGATGGTGGCCAGCTCCTGCACGTTCATCATGAAGCTGCCATCGCCGGACACCAGCACCACGGTGCGCTCGGGGCAGGCGAACTGCGCGCCCATCGCCGCCGGCAGGCCGAAGCCCATGGTGCCGAGCGCGCCGCTGGTCAGGTGGTTGCGCGGGTGGTTGAAGCGGCAGTGCTGGGCCACCCACATCTGGTGCTGGCCCACGTCGCAGGCAATGATCGCGTCGCTCGGGGCCAGCTCGCTCAGCCGCTTCAGCAGCGCCGGGGCGTAGATGTGCTTGCCCGGTGCGTCGTAGCGGGCGGCGAAGCGTTCGCGATGGATGCCGCAGCGCCTGCGCCAGGCCTCCTGCGAGGCGGGGGTGGTGGCCGCGGCAGTCAAGGCACGCAGCGCGCTGCCCACGTTGCCCGGCACGGCGATGTCGGCACTGCGCAGCTTGGAGATCTCATACGCATCGGCATCGATGTGGATGACCCGCGCGAACGGGGCGAACTCGTTCAACTTGCCGGTGGCACGGTCGTCGAAACGCGCACCCACCACGACCAACAGGTCGCTTTCCTGCACGGCCATGTTGGCCGCGCGGGTGCCGTGCATGCCCAGCATGCCCAGGTAGTGCGGATGCTGCGGCGGCAGCGCGCCCAGCCCGCGCAGGGTCAGCACCGTAGGGATCGCACTGGCCTCGACGAAGGCACGGAAGTCCTCCACCGCATCGCCCAGGGCCACGCCGCCACCGGCGTAGATCACCGGCTTCTCGGCCGCGGCGATCGCGGCGATGGCCGCGGCCACCGCCGCGTCCTGCGGTGCCGGCGGCGGGCTCACCGCCTCCGGCACGTGTACCGGCAGATGCGAGGCATCGGCGATCTGCACGTCCTTGGGCAGGTCGATCAGTACCGGGCCAGGGCGGCCCTCGCGGGCGATGCGGAAGGCCTCGCGGACCACGCGCGGCAGGTCATCGACGCTGCGCACCAGCCAGCTGTGCTTGACGATCGGCATGGTCAAGCCGAATACGTCCAGTTCCTGGAACGCGTCGGTGCCCAGCAGCGGGGTGGCGACCTGGCCGGTGATGCAGACCATCGGCACCGAATCGAGCATCGCATCGGCGATGCCGGTCACCAGGTTGGAGGCGCCCGGGCCGGAGGTGGCCACGCAGACCCCGACCTGGCCGCTGGCGCGGGCATAGCCGTTGGCGGCCAGGGCCGCGCCCTGCTCGTGGCGGACCAGGATGTGCTTCAGCCCCGAATCCACCAGGGCGTCGTAGAACGGCATGATGGTGCCGCCGGGGTAGCCGAACAGCGTATGCACGCCCTCGGCTTCCAGGGCCTGCGTCAACCAGCGGGCGCCGTTGCGGGGCGCGGTGCTGTGTGCGGAGGTGTTCATGCGGTGACCTTTACGAAAGCGGGTGGGGGAGCCGCGCGGTTACGCGGCTTGACTTTGCAACCAGACCATCTTGGCGCGCAGTTCCTTGCCTACCTTCTCGATCGGATGCTCCAGGTCGGCCTGCTTGAACTTGTTGTAGTTGGGCAGCCCCGCTTCGTACTCGGCCACCCAGTTCTTGGTGAAGGTGCCGTTCTGGATGTCGGTCAGCACGTCCTTCATGCGCGCCTTGGTACCCGCATCGATGACGCGCGGGCCGCTGACGTAGTCGCCGTACTGCGCGGTCTCGGAGATGAACTCCAGCATGCGGGTGATGCCGCCTTCGTAGAACAGGTCCACGATCAGCTTCAGTTCGTGCAGCACTTCGTAGTAGGCGATCTCGGGCTGGTAGCCGGCTTCCACCAGCGTTTCAAAGCCGGCCTGGACCAGCGCCGAAGCACCGCCGCACAGCACCGCCTGCTCGCCGAACAGATCGGTCTCGGTCTCTTCCTTGAAGGTGGTCTGGATCAGGTTGGCGCGTGCGCCGCCCAGGCCGGCCGCGTAGGCCAGCGCGTACTCGGCAGCCTTGCCGCTCTTGTCCTGGTAGACCGCCCAGATGCACGGCACGCCGCGGCCGATTTCATACTCACGGCGCACCAGCGCGCCCGGGCCCTTGGGCGCCACCAGCACCACGTCCAGGTCCTGGCGCGGCTTGATCATGTCGAAATGCACGTTCAGGCCGTGCGCGAACAGCAGTACCGCGCCCTGTTTCATGTTCGGCGCCAGGACGTCCTCGTAGAGCTTCTTCTGGACCATGTCCGGGGTCAGCACGGCGACCAGGTCGGCGTCCTGGACCGCATCGGCCGGGGCCTTGACGGTGAAGCCGTCGGCCTGGGCCTTGACCTCGGTGGGACCGCCCGGGCGCAGCCCGATGACGACGTCGAAGCCGGATTCGCGCAGGTTAAGCGCGTGCGCGCGGCCCTGGCTGCCGTAGCCGACAACAGCGATCTTGATCTGGGGCAGGTCGTTGGTGCTCATGGGGGAGGTCCTTTGGCGGAAATAAAAAGATGGCCGACGGTCAGCGACGCGTCGGCCAGTCAGGGGAAGCGGTGGCACGCGCAGCGCCACAACCGCATGCATCCGCCGTGGGGGCGGTGGGCGTGAAGGCGGTGGTGGCGGGCTGGCGGGTCATGGCGGGGGAGGGCAACTCGGAAGGGGGAGGGAAAACGAGGGGGCTCTGAAACGAAAAAACCCGCACCTGGGTGGGTGCGGGTTTTGATGGATACCTGGCAGTCTTGCTTACACGCCGGTCCGTCCCGCACCTGTGGGTTGGGTAATAAGTACGAGGACGAGAAGCGAACGGATCGACGCCCCGCCGGTGTCGGCGTGCTCGATGGATTCGCGGATGGCTGTGCGCTGCAACATGAGATCGAGAAAACCACAGCGGTTTTAAGGCTGTCAACCCTGGCAGGCATATTTCCAACAGTTTCGACTGCATCCAGCGCAAAGCCCCGCCAGGCAAGGATGGTTGCGGTTGAAAGCGTTGCGGTGAACCCGAATTCACTATTTTGCAGGCGCGTTCTGCGCGGATTTCGTCGCCGATTCCATCCCTGGCATGACCATTGTCCGATGCCATCGCAGCCGCTCTGCCGCCACTATCGCGGGGCTACCACCCATCAGGAACCACCCCGTGTCCCGACGACTTGCCCGCGGCCTGCTTGCCGCCGCCGTGCTGTGTGCCCTTCCCATCGCCGGCATCGCCGCCGACCGCGTCACCGGCCATCCCTTCGCCACCCGCTCGGAGGTGATCGCCCCGCATGCGATGGCCGCCACCTCCCAGCCACTGGCCACCCAGATCGCGCTGGACGTGATGAAGGGCGGCGGCTCGGCGGTGGACGCGGCGATCGCGGCCAACGCCGCGCTGGGCCTGATGGAGCCCACCGGCAATGGCGTCGGCGGTGACCTGTTTGCCATCGTGTGGGACCCGAAGACGCAGAAGCTCCATGGTTACAACGGCTCGGGCCGCTCGCCGAAGTCACTGACCCTGGCCGAGTTCCAGCGCCGCGGGCTCAAGGAGATCCCGGCCACCGGCCCGCTGCCGGTCTCGGTGCCGGGTGCGGTGGACGGCTGGTTCGCCCTGCACGAGCGCTTCGGCCGCAAGCCGATGGCCGACAACCTGGCCCCGGCCATCCGCTACGCCCGCGAGGGCCATCCGGTGGCCGAGGTCATTGCCTACTACTGGGACCGCTCGGTGCCCAGGCTGTCGCAGTACCCGGGCTTCAAGGAACAGTTCACCGTCGACGGGCATGCGCCGCGCAAGGGCGAGATGTGGAAGAACCCGAACCTGGCCAACACCCTGGAGCAGATCGCCCGCGGCGGCCGCGACGCCTTCTACAAGGGCGATATCGCCCGCACCATCGACGGCTATTTCAAGGCCAACGGTGGCTACCTCAGCTACGCGGACATGGCCAGCCACCACGGCGAGTGGGTCGAGCCGGTGAGCAGCAACTACCGCGGCTATGACGTATGGGAGCTGCCGCCCAACAGCCAGGGCATCGCCGCGCTGCAGATCCTCAACGTGCTGGAGGGGTACGACTTCTCGAAGATCCCCTTCGGTTCGCCCGAGCACGTGCACCTGTTCGTGGAAGCCAAGAAGCTGGCCTTTGCCGACCGCGCGCGCTTCTACACCGATCCGGCCTTCCACCCGGCACCGGTGGCCAGGCTGGTCTCGAAAGACTACGCGGCGCAGCGACGCCAGTTGATCTCGATGGACAAGGCCCTGCGCGAAGTGCAGCCGGGCACGCCCAGGCAGTTGCAGGAAGGCGACACGATCTACATGACCGTGGCCGACGCGGACGGGATGATGGTGTCGCTGATCCAGTCCAATTACCGCGGCATGGGCAGCGGCATGGCCCCCCCGGGCCTGGGCTTCATCCTGCAGGATCGCGGTGAGATGTTCGTCCTGCAGAAAGACCACCCGAACGGCTACGCGCCGGGCAAGCGCCCGTTCCAGACCATCATTCCCGGCTTCGTGACCAAGGACGGCAAGCCCTGGATGAGCTTCGGGGTGATGGGCGGGGCGATGCAGCCGCAGGGCCACGCGCAGATCGTGATGAACATGGTCGACTTCGGCATGAACCTGCAGGAAGCCGGCGATGCGCCGCGCATCCAGCACGAAGGTTCCACCGAACCAACCGGGCAGGCCACGGCGATGAGCGACGGCGGCGAAGTCAACCTGGAAACCGGCTTCCCGTACGAGACGGTGCGCGCACTGATGCGCAAAGGCCACCGCGTCACCTTCGCCGACGGTCCCTACGGCGGCTACCAGGCAATCCTGCGCGACCCCGACACCGGCGTGTACTACGGCGCCTCGGAGAGCCGCAAAGACGGCCAAGCCGCAGGCTACTAAACCAACGCGGCGGGGTAGAGCCGACCGTTGGTCGGCTGCTCTCCTCAACTCACCGACCCACTGTCAGAGGGGCGCGGTGGGTGGGTTGGCGGGACCCTGAGCCGCATGGATGCGGCGACGGAGCTTACAGGGGTGAGGGCACATTGCTTGCGAGGCACTGCCTCGCATGCGTCCGAACGCACAGCCGCCAGCGGCTGGGCCGGGCCGCGGAGCGGGACTTGCAGCGTGTCCCGCCAACCCACCCGGCGCGACCCTGCCACCGACAGCGCAACGGTGTACGCCCTACGGCGCCCTCGCCGCCTCATCCCGCGTCTCTTCCTGCGCGGCGATCTCGCGCTCGATCCATTCGTCCATCATCCGCCGCGCCCGCTGCGCACGGCGGCGCTGCAGCGCGTATTCCATGTCCAGTACCCGGTACAGCGACCACATCACCAGCAGCATCAACAGCGCGAACGGCAATGCCGCGATGGTGATCATGCCCTGCAGCGCCGTCAGCCCGCCGGCCAGCAGCAGCACCCCGGCAATCAACGCAATCGCCACGCCCCACACCATGCGTCGTGCCAGCGGCGGATCGCCCGCTTCCTCGGTGGACATCGTCGCCAGCACCAGCACCGCCGAGTCGGCCGAGGTCACGAAGAAAATCATCAGCAGCACCAGTGCGATCACCGACAACACCATCGGCATCGGCAGGCTGTCGAACATGGTGAACAGCACCGTCTCATAGCCGTTGCCCAGTGCCTGGGCCAGGTCCACGTGGCCGAAGATCTGCGACCACAGCGCGGTGCCGCCAAACACCGAGAACCACAGGAACCCCAGCACGCTCGGTGCGATCACCACGCCCAGCACGAACTCGCGGATGCTGCGCCCGCGCGAGACCCGGGCGATGAACGAGCCCACGAACGGGGCCCACGCGATCCACCAGGCCCAGTAGAAGATCGTCCAGTCCGCCACCCACGTGCTGCCCGAGAACGGCGACATGCGCAGGCTCATCGTCACCAGCGAGTTGAGGTAGGAGCCGATCGTGGTGGTGAACGTATCAAAGATGAAACCGGTCGGCCCCAGCACCATCACCAGCGCCAGCAACACCGCCGCCAGGCCCAGGTTGAAGTTGGACAGCCACTTGATGCCGCGGTTGACCCCGCTGGTGGTGGAGGCCATGTACAGCACGAACGCCACCGCGATGATGGTCAGCTGCACCGGAATCGAATCACCGATGCCGAACACCCGCTGCAACCCGGCCGCGATCTGGATCGTACCGAAGCCCAGCGTGGTGGCCACGCCGATCGCGGTGGCCACCACCGCCGCCACGTTCACCACCGTGCCGATCCAGCCGCGATGGTGGGCCCCGATCACCGGCTGCAGCAGGTCACTGATCAGCCCGCGGCCGTTGCGATTGAACTGGAACCAGGCCATCGCCAGCCCGATCAGCGCATAGATCGCCCACGGATGCAGGCCCCAGTGGAAGAACGCATAGCGCATCGACGCACGCGCGGCCTCCATGCTCTGCGGCGCCAGGCCTTCGGGCGGCTTGATGAAGTGCGAGATCGGCTCGGCCGCGCCCCAGAACACCAGGCCGATGCCCATGCCGGCGGCGAACAGCATCGACATCCAGCTGGCGTTGGAGAAATCCGGTTCGGCATCTTCGCCGCCGATGCGCAGCGAACCCAGTCGGCCGAAGGCCAGGTACATCAGGAATGACAGGGTAATGAACACCACCAGCAGGTACAGCCAGCCGGTGCTGCGGATGATGTGGCCCAGGCCACTCTGCACCACGTCATTGAAGGGGCCGGGCGCGAGCCCGGCGATCAGCACCAAGGCGACGATCAGTGCGATGGAAATGCGAAACACCATGGCAGGAGTTTCTCCGTACAAAAGGGGCGAGCGAATGCCTGCCGTCTCCAGTGCCGCCAAGGCAGGCGCTGGGGCGATTCAAGCCGGGCAATGCCGAACTCTGCGGCGCGCCGGGCGGGTGCCCGTTGCGCGCCGCAGCATTCTACGGGATGCCCGATCAGGGTCTTTTTCACGTACCGGCAGCGGATCAGACCACACCGGTCCATGTGCGCCAATTGCGTCGTCGTTGTGGTCTAATTCGCCCCGAAGCGGGGGTACCGCGGCCCAGTGGCCACGGTTGAGACAGTCCCTTCGAACCTGATCCGGTTGATACCGGCGTAGGGATGCTTCGCAATGCTGACGCACTGCGCCGTAGGGCTGCCCCGCCCGAAGACCGCCCGTGCTGCGTCCGTCGTGCGCCGCCGCTTCGTCCGTTCCGCCCATTCCCGGGCCGAACCCGATCCAGGACGAAGTCATGAACGCAGCGCTTTCCTCCCTGCAGCAGCAGGCCCGGCAATTGTCCGAATCGGTCACCCGACCGATCCCCGGCTCGCGCAAGATCCATGTACCCGGCTCGCGCAGCGACCTGCAGGTGCCCATGCGCGAGATCGTGCTGACCCGCACGCCAACCCTGTTTGGTGGCGAAGAAAACGCACCGGTCACCGTGTATGACACCTCTGGCCCGTATACCGATCCGACCGCGCGCATCGACCTCTCCTGCGGCCTGCCGCCGTTGCGGGCCGGCTGGGTGGCCGAGCGGGGCGACACCGAACTGCTGCACGGCCTGAGCTCCAGCTTCGGGCGTGCGCGCGAAACCGACGCGCGCCTGGACGCGGTGCGTTTCCCATCCCGGCTGCAGCCGCGCCGCGCGGTGGCCGGTGCCAACGTCACCCAGATGCACTACGCACGGCGCGGCATCATCACCCCGGAGATGGAGTTCGTCGCCATCCGCGAGAACCAGCGCATCGAGGCCATCGGCGATGCCGCGCTGCTCAGGCAGCATCCCGGGCAGTCCTTCGGCGCGTCCATCCCAACGCGCATCACCCCCGAATTCGTGCGCGAGGAAATCGCCCGTGGCCGCGCGGTGCTGCCCAACAACATCAACCATCCCGAAAGCGAGCCGATGATCATCGGCCGCAACTTCCTCACCAAGATCAACGCCAACATCGGCAACAGCGCGGTGTCCTCGGGCATCGCCGAGGAAGTGGAGAAGCTGGTGTGGGCGATCCGCTGGGGCGGGGACACGGTGATGGACCTGTCCACCGGCAAGCACATCCACGAAACGCGGGAATGGATCGTGCGCAACTCGCCGGTGGCCATCGGCACCGTGCCGATCTACCAGGCGCTGGAGAAGGTCGATGGTCGTGCCGAAGAGCTCACCTGGGAAATCTTCCGCGACACCCTGATCGAACAGGCCGAACAGGGCGTGGACTACTTCACCATCCACGCCGGCGTGCTGCTGCGCTACGTGCCGCTCACCGCCAGGCGGGTCACCGGGATCGTCTCGCGCGGTGGCTCGATCATGGCCAAGTGGTGTCTGGCCCACCACAAGGAGAATTTCCTCTACACCCACTTCGACGACATCTGCGAGATCATGAAGGCCTACGATGTGACCTTCTCGCTCGGCGACGGCCTGCGTCCGGGCTGCATCGCCGATGCCAACGACGCAGCCCAGTTCGGTGAACTGGAGACCCTCGGCGAGCTGACCAGGATCGCCTGGAAGCATGACGTGCAGACCATGATCGAAGGCCCCGGCCACGTGCCGATGCAGCTGATCAAGGAGAACATGGACAAGCAGCTGCGCGAGTGCGGCGAGGCGCCGTTCTACACGCTCGGCCCGCTGACCACCGATATCGCCCCCGGCTACGACCACATCACCAGCGCGATCGGCGCGGCGATGATCGGCTGGTACGGCACCGCGATGCTCTGCTATGTCACGCCCAAGGAGCACCTGGGCCTGCCCAACCGGCAGGACGTGCGCGACGGGATCATGGCCTACCGCATTGCCGCCCACGCATCGGACCTGGCCAAGGGCCATCCCGGTGCGCAGGTGCGCGACAACGCATTGAGCAAGGCACGCTTCGAGTTCCGCTGGGAAGACCAGTTCCACCTCGGCCTGGATCCGGAGAAGGCCAGGGAATTCCACGATGAAACCCTGCCCAAGGATGCGCACAAGCTGGCCCACTTCTGCTCGATGTGCGGCCCGCACTTCTGTTCGATGAAGATCACCCAGGACGTGCGCGACTACGCGGCCGGGCACGGGGTGAGCGAACAGGACGCGCTGGAGGAGGGCATGGCCGGCAAATCGGCGCAGTTCCGTGCGCTCGGCGCGGAGGTGTACCGGGCCGAGTGAGCCGCGCGCCGGGGCTCGCCCTGGGCCCCGGCATGCTCATGTGGCCTGCGCAGGTTCCGCGCTAAGCTCGGCGCCAGACCGGCAGCGCAGGGGACACGATGGCCATCGCACGCACCACCAAGTGGCTGGCCATCGCCCGCCGGCATCCTTCGGCCTGGCTGCTGGCAGTGCAGCTGCTCGGCGTGCTGCTGTACCCGGCAATGGACGAGGCCGGCGCCAGCCGCGCCCTGTTTGGTGCATTCGGCATCGCCGTGCTCGGCCTGTCGTTGTGGGTCGTGCGGCGCAGCCCGCTGGGGATGTGGCTGGCGCTGGTGCTGGCCATCCCCTCGGTGGTGTTCTCGATCAGCGGGGCACTGCTGGGCAGGCCCGCGTTGACCACCACAGCGCAACTGCTCGAGTGCCTGCTGTATTTCTATACCGCCGGCAGCCTCACCGCCTACATGCTCCAGGACCACAAGGTGACCCGCGACGAACTGTTCGCGGCCGGGGCCACTTTCACCTTGTTGGCATGGGCGTTCGCCTTCGCATTCTCGGTCTGCCAGCAGTGGTATCCGGGCAGTTTCCTGGCCACCAGCGAGAGCGAACTGCGCACCTGGATGGAGCTGCTTTATCTGAGCTTCAGCTTACTGTCCGGGGTAGGGTTGAGCGACGTCGTGCCGGTGCATCCGCAGGCGCGCGCGCTGGTCATGCTGGAGCAGTTTGCAGGCGTGATGTACGTGGCTTTGGTGGTCTCGCGACTGGTCGGATTGACCATGCTGCGGCGTGGACGAAACTGAATCGCAGATAAAAAATTCGCGCCCGGAGGCGCGAATACTGAAGCAATTTATGTGAATTCGTCGGCGAGAGAGAGCCTGATGTCCTCTGCGCGCACAGGCGCAGTTAACCGGCATAGGCTAGTATTCGCGCGCTTCAGTTTTTTTGCTGTTTGCGCTGATGGCATGTGCGGAATCTGGCGGTTCGTTCGATCGTTGTTCGGTTGTGATGGATGCTGCGTTCCTGTTGTTCTGCATTCACTCGTAGTACCGGAATGACCAGCCCCCTTAGTGAGTCACCTTCAGTCGATGTGATCAGGATCGGCGAATGCACCGTGACGTTGTCCTCCCGCGAGGTCAGCGTGCCGGGTGCGCGCCGCACCCGTCGGCTGACGCCCAAGGCGCTGGGCGTGCTCAAGGCGCTGATGCGTGCGCCGGGCGCGGTGGTGACCCGTGAGGAGCTGTTTGCCGAGGTGTGGCCGGACACGCTGCCCACCAACGACGTGCTGACCCAGGCGGTCACCCAGCTGCGCAAGGCGTTCAGCAGCGACGATGCCGCCGCCACGCCCTATATCGAGACCATCGCCAAGACCGGCTATCGCCTGCTGGTGCCGGTGAGTGCGCTGGACGCGGCGGGGGAGCCGGCACCGGCCGCGCCCGAGGCAAGCGGAAGCCCCGTTGCGGCGGCACGTTCGCTTGCCTCGACCGCGTCCGATGCGGCGCCGGCCTCGCCGCGCAGCCGCTGGCGCAGGATGCGCCGTTACGTGCTGCTGGTGCTGGGCCTGGGCATGCTGGTCGCGTTGCTGGTGCTGAGCGCGTTGCTGCTGCAGCGCCCGGCAGCGGACACCGCGTCCAGCGGCGTGCTCGAAGATGGCAGCCGGGTGATCGGCAGCCCGCAGCGGCCCTACCGGCTGATCACCGCCACGGCCGGGTTCGAGACCTATCCCACGCTGTCCCCGGATGGTTCGCAGGTCGCCTACGAGGCTGACAGCAACGCCCGCCAGGGCAGTGCGATCAAGGTGCAGACGTCGGGCAATGCGCCGGCACGGGTGCTCACCGATACCCCGGACGGGTACTCGGACCGCTTTCCCAACTGGTCGCCGAACGGCCGCGACATCGCCTTCGCCCGGTTCGGCCCGGACGCCAGCTGCGAGGTGCTGATCGCCAGCGCCACCGGCGGTGCGGTGCGCCATGTCACCCGCTGCGATGGCACCGAACTGCTCAGCTTCGACTGGACCCCGGACGGGCGCGGGCTGCTGTTCGGCTCCCTGGCCGGGCGCTTCGCCCACCGCGGCATCCGCATCCTGGACATCGCCAGCGGGCGCTGGTCACCGCTGGACTACGAGGTGGCCGAGGACAGCTTCGACTATGCCCCGCGCTACTCGCCGGATGGCCGCTGGATCGTGTTCGTGCGCAATCCGCAGATCGGCGACCTGTGGCGCCTGCCGGCGGCCGGCGGGGTGCCCGAGCAGCTCACCGATGATTCGGCCGAGATCCGGGGCTGGGCGTGGCGCAGCGACAGCCGCCACATCGTGTTCGGCCGCCGCGTGGACAGCGAATCGCGGCTGTACGAGCTGGATGTGCAGACCCGTACCCTGCGCGATGTCGGCATCGACGATGCGCAGTCGCCGGCGGTGGCGCGCAACAGCGAGATGCTCGCCTTCGTGCACCGCAAGGCCCAGTTCGGCCTGTTCCGGGTGCCGCTCGAGGGCGGCCGGCCGGGCACGCCCGAGCGCCTGTTCGCCTCCAATGGCCGCGATGGCCAACCCATGCTTGCCCCCGACGGCCGGCAACTGGTGTTCACTTCTGATCGCTCCGGCAACTACGGCCTGTGGTGGGCCGACCTGGCCCGCCCCGAATCGCTGCGCCCGGTCGAGGGCCTGCGCCCGGAGACCCGCCAGGCCGCCGACTGGTCCCCGGACAGCACCCACCTGCTGGTGTCCGGGCGCGACGCGCAGGCCAATCCGGTGATCTACGAGGTATCTCCGCGCGACGAGCAGGTGGTGGCCCTGCCGGTACCGGTGGCGCAGCCGTTGCAGGCGCTGTATGCAGCCGACGCCGACCACCTGCTGGTGGTCGACCGCGACGAGCATGAACGCATGCGGCTGTCGCTGTTCGACCGCCGCAGTACGCCATGGACGTTGCTGGGCAGCATCGACGGGGTCTCGCAGGCACGCTTTGATCCTTCCACCGGACGCGTGCTGTTCACCCGGCTGTCGGCCGGTGGGCTGTGGTCGGCCAATGCCGCGCTCGCCGCCGACAGCATCCAGCAGGTCAGCGACGACCGGCCAACGCGCTGGCGCTACCGGACCTGGACCGTGGCCCGCAATGGCGCGGTCGACTACCTGTCCAACCGGGCCGATTGCGCCACGCTGTTCTCACGCATCAGCGCCGCTGCGGCCCGCGTGGAGTACTGCCTGGATCAGGACCGGCTCAGCGCCGGCAACGGCTTCAGCGCCCACCCCGATGGCAGCGCCTTGTACCTCGCCCTGGCCGTGGCCGATGGCGCCGACATCGGCGTGATGGCGCTGCCCGACGCCCCCGCACCGGTCTTCTCGACCATCTCCAACGCGTTGTTCCTCAAGGGAAAATGACCTTCGTGATTCCTTCGTATCGGCCTCGTGTCGAATTCGGATGAATCTCGTGGAACCGTCCTGACCCGGCTGGCCCGATTTGGCAAAACGTTTGCCCGGTAACGGCAAACACGGTGTAGTCATGCGTCAGCTCTCCCTGGCCGATCGCGGCCAATCGCTTTCCCTGGACAAGATCGTCGATGACGGTCCGCTGCCCACCTGCCTGGGCGTGGCCCGGCTCGGCAGCCTGCAGACCGCCGGCACCACCTTCACCGTGTGGATGCAGCTGCGCGGCAGCGCCTGGGTGGAATCCAAGGAAGGCCGCTTCCGCCTGCGCCAGCGCGAGTGGATCGCGTTCGAGAAGGAATCCCGGCCGATGATCCAGGCCGGGCGCGACGGGCTGTGCATCGGCCTGAGCCTCACCCCCGATGCGTTGCGCGCGCTGGGGCAGCTGGAAGACTGCAGCCTCTACGCCGGTCGCGGCAGCATGAACCGCAGCGAGGTGCGCGTGGCCCTGCGCCTGTGGCGCGACGCACTGGCCAGCGGCCAGCCGGCGCAGGCGCTGCGCCCGGTGCTGCTGCACCTGGCCTCGCTGCAGCGCGTGCTGGCCAGCGGCGTGCAGCGCTGCCCGGGCCGTTCGCGCGTGCGCAAGCGCCAGGTGTTCGGCCGCATGCAGCGTGCGCGCCTGTTTCTGGAAGGCAACAGCCACCGCGTGGTGCGCATCGGCGAACTGGCCGAGCTGACCAACTTCTCCAGCTGGTACCTGTCCAAGACCTTCCAGAGCCTGTACGAAGAGAGCCCGCAGTCGTTGTCGGCGCGCCTGCGCCTGGAGCGTGCGGCCGACCTGCTGCGGGACACGGACATGATGATCGGCGAAGTGGCCGCGGCCAGTGGATTTGACAACTGCTGCAGCTTCGCACGGGCGTTCCGCGCGCGTTACGGGCAGTCTGCGTCAGGCTTCCGCGAAAGCGCGGGAATGCTGTCGCCAAAGTCGGCAAAGTCTCCGGTGGCATCCCGCAAATAATTAACCGTAACGCAGTCGTAACTTTCCGAGGCGTTTTAACACGCTACTAACGTACCTCGGAGAGATAAATGAATTTTCGTACTCCCGCAGTGCGGCTGGGCCTTCTGCCCGCCGGCATTGCGCTGGCGCTGGCGCCGAGCTTCGTCTCGGCGCAGGAAGCTGCCTCCGGCACCACTGACCTGGACCGCATCTCGGTCACCGGCTCGCGCATCCGCGGCGCCAACATGGAGACCCAGCAGCCGATCCTGACGATGACCCGTGAAACCCTGGAAAAGCAGGGCTACTCGAGCGTCGCGGACGTGCTGAACAACCTGACCTCGGCCGGCTCCCCGGCCATCTCGCGTTCGGAGTCGCTGGCCTCGGGTGAGAACGTGGGCGGCTACTACGTCGACATCCGCAACCTGGGCGCAGAGCGCACCCTGGTGCTGATGAACGGCAAGCGCCTGGGCGCTTCCACCTCCGGCCTGCAGGACCTGAGCCAGATCCCGATGTCGGCCGTGGAGCGCATCGAGATCCTCAAGGACGGCGCGTCCTCGATCTACGGTTCGGACGCCATCGCCGGCGTGGTCAACGTGATCACCCGCAAGAACGTGGACGGCGGCGAAGCCAGCGTCTACGTGGGCCAGTACGGCAACGGCGACGGTGACAGCCAGCAGTACTCGATGACCCTGGGTGCCAAGGGCGAGCGCGGCAGCCTCACCCTGTCGGCCGAATACTCCAAGCAGGATCCGGTGTGGGCCAAGGACCGCTGGTACAGCCGTGACGGCTCGCTGGGTCCGAACTCGACCCCGGAAGACTGGAGCCCGGTCAGCCAGAACAGCAGCTGGTGCAACCCGACCCTGTACGACTGCACCAAGTCGTCCTCGGTGTGGCAGACCCTGAACCAGGGCGGCCGGACCGACAACATCGGTGACTACCACGACCTGAGCCCGGAAGAGTACGCCAACGCCAACCAGCAGATGACCCTGCTGACCGGCGTCAAGCGCAAGTCGGTGTACATCAACGGCACCTACGACTTCACCGATACGATCAGCCTGAACACCGATCTGCTCTACAACGAGCGTCAGACGTTCCAGCAGATCTCCGGCTACCCGTACCAGTCCAACGCCAAGGCCATCCAGACCCCGCTGTCCGGCGCCAGTGCGTTCAACCCGCTGAACCAGAGCATCGACTTCCGTCGCCGCCTGTGGGAAGTGCCGCGCACCACCGACAGCCAGCTCAAGACCCTGCGCTTCGCCCCGACCGTCAGCGGCTACTTCGAGCTGGCCGGCAAGTCCTTCGATTGGGACGTCGGCGCGCTGTGGAACCGCAACGAGTCGATCAAGACCCAGCGCGGCGACATGAGCCTGATCGCGGCCCGCCAGGCGCTGGGCCCGTCCTACGTCGATGCAGGCGGCGTTGCCCACTGCGGCGTGGAAGGCACCCTGGATCCGTCGCTGGCCAACTGCCGTCCGTGGAACCCGCTGCTGCCGTACGGCGTTGCCGGCGCCGGTTCGCTGGCCGACCAGGAACTGCAGGACTTCCTGTTCCCGACCTTCACCACCCGCGGCATCACCAAGACCAGCAGCTTCACCGCCAACCTGTCGGGCTCCATCGTGACCCTGCCGGCCGGTGACCTGGGCTTTGCCATGGGCGTGGAGCACCGCAAGGAAGAAGGCAGCTACGTGCCCGACGCCTTCGCGCAGTCCGGCCAGTCCACCGGCCTGGGCCAGAAGCCGACCCGCGGCGAGTACGATCTGAACGAGGTCTACCTCGAACTGAACGTGCCGATCCTGGCCGACGTTGCCTTCGCCAAAGAGCTGACCCTGAACATGGCCAGCCGCTACTCCGACTACAGCAACTTCGGCGGCACCACCAACAGCAAGTTCGGCCTGACCTGGCGTCCGATCGACGAGCTGCTGGTCCGTGGCACCTACGCCCAGGGCTTCCGCGCGCCGACCATCTCCGACCTGTACGGCGGCCTGAGCTCGAGCTTCGAGTCCTACATCGATCCGTGCGGCATCAAGGCGCCGGGCAGCGTTGCCGGCAACGGCCCGTGCACCAGTGCAGGCGTGCCGGCCAACTACGAGCAGATCGGCCAGGGCAACAAGGTCTGTTCGACCCTGCCGTGCCAGTCCGGTGACCAGTTCGTCTCCGGTGCCAACCCGAACCTGAAGCCGGAAACCTCCAAGAGCACGACCGCCGGTCTGGTCTGGAGCCCGCGTTGGGTGCAGGGCCTGGACATCTCGCTGGATTGGTACAAGTACGAAATCAGCGACATGATCATCGCTGACAGCGTCGACCGCATCCTGCGCGACTGCTACGTGCTGGGCAACACCGCCCGTTGCGACGCCGTCACCCGTGCCAGCGATGGCCACGTGAGCGCGCTGACCTACGGCACCGCCAACCTCGGCAAGATGGAAACCGAAGGTTACGACCTGGGCGTCAAGTACCGCCTGCCGGAACTGGCCATCGGTCAGTTCTCGATCGACTGGCAGACCAGCTACCTGTCCAAGTACGACGAGCAGGGCCAGAACGCTGCCGGCCAGAACATCATGATCGGTCGCGTCGGCGAAGCCGGCCTGTTCCGCGTGCGTTCGAACGTGGGCATCAACTGGTCCAAGGGCGACTTCGGTGTCAACTACACCGCGCGCTACTACTCGGGCATGAAGGAAGACTGCATCGACACCGGCGAGTTCTGGTGCAATGCGCCCAACCACATGGCCAACGGCGAATCCGAACCGCTGCGCAAGACCGGCTCCAACACCTTCCATGACCTGCAGGTCAGCTGGAAGGCACCGTGGGATGCCACCATTGCCGTCGGTGCGAACAACGTCTTCGACCACAAGGGCCCGCTGATGTACTCGGCGCCGAACTCGAGCTTCGCCTACTACGGCGGCTTCGATATCGGTCGCTTCCTGTACATGAAGTACACCCAGCGCTTCTGATCCATCGAAGTACGGGTGCAACACGAGGAGGGCGGACCGCAGGGTCCGCCCTCTTTCTGTTTCAGGGGTCAGGAAATTCTGAGTTGTGCCTTACGGTGACCGCAGTCACGTTCGAGGCGGCGTGTCGGTTGATACGGTCAATCGGTCCAATGATGGACGATTGAGAGATCGATATGAAAATGACGTTCGCTCAGAAACTCTCCGCCGTATTCCTTGGCACCCTGGCCGTGGCCGGCAGTGCCTCGGCCGGCCTCATCGTGTGCCCGGGCGGGCGCTACTGCGAGGATCTGCGCCAGGAATGCATCGCCTCGGGCCAGCATCTGCCGGCGTATTGCGAGGCGCTGTGGCGCAACTGCGTGCTGGACGCCTGTCCGCAGCGCTGAAACGACGATGGCGCGCCCTCACGGCGCGCCATCCTGTGCCCCACCCCCGCCAGCCGGACTCAGGCCTCGGCGGCCACCAGCCCCATCAGGGCATTGGCGTGGTCGCGCCACTGCGGCAGCTTCTGCAGCACGCCGGCGCGCTGCAGGTAGTCCTCGTCGACCGGATCGCCATTGATCAGCGCCAGGGCCACGTGCACCGCACCGGTCACCCAGAAGCTGCGCGTGTTGGACTTCTGCGGCTGCAGGTGGAAGGCGACCGCTTCGATGATCGGCATCGGCAGGCCCCACAGGCCCAGCAGGTAGGCACCGGCCTCGGCATGGCCCGGGCGCTCGTCATCGGCCTCGGCCGGCAGGCGCTCATTGCGCACGCCCGGCAGCAGCAGGCCGATGTCGGCCAACAGCGCGGCCGTGGCGCCGAGCTCGGCGCTGGAGTCGGGCAGCAGCTTGGCCGCCAGCCGCGAGGCGAGCAGGGCGCGTTGCTGCAGCGAGTTGCGTTCGGCCCCGGACAACGGCGGCGCGGAGAACACTTCGCTGGCCAGCACCAGGTCGCGCAGCGTGGACAGGCCCAGGCGGGTCACGGCGGTGCGCAGGTCGGAGATGGTCCGGCCACTGTTGAAGAACGCCGAGTTGGACAGCTGCAGCACCTTGGCCGCGATCGCCGGGTCGGCCGCCACCAGCTTGGAGACGTCGGCGGTGTTGGTGTCGTCGTCGTGTTCCAGCGCCTGGGTCAGGCTCAAATACAGGTGCGGGGGCGAGGGCAGCTTCTCGATGCGGCCGATCGCGCTGCGCAGGCGCGCGCTGTCCAGCAGCTCGCGCAGCTCTTCCAGGCTGGTAAGGGCTTCGAGCAGGACCTCCGGTGCCAGCGGCATCGGCAGGAAACGGTGGGCCACGCCGATCAGGCGGGCCGGGGGTGGGCGGTTGCCCTGGGCAGCTTCCACCAGCGCGATCCGGATGGTCTCCGGGCGCAGGGTGCGGATCTGCCCCAGCAAGGTGGTGGCGTTGAGATCGGGCAGGGTCGGGCAGGCAATCACCGCGTCGATCGGACCGGCGGCGACGATGTTCATGGCCGCCTGGCCGTCCGATGCGGTCAACGGTTGCCACTCTTCCCCAAGATCGGCAATGAAATCCATCAGCTCAGCCGACAGGCTGGCTTGGTCCCCAACAAGCAGAATACGCACGACACAGTCCCCTGGCTGACCACGGTGAAACGCACCGTGGACGGTGTGAAGACGCAATGTACCCAATCCAGCACAAATAGTGATGTGCCGCATTCAAAAAACGTGATGCTCATCGCTCCAGCGCGCCTGCGCTGGAGCGATGCCGTTCAGTCTCAGGCGATGTTGCCCAGGTAGCGCTGGTGCGCATCGACCAGGATCTGCTTGGCCTCGGCCGCGCCGCCCCACCCGTCGAGCTTGACCCACTTGCCCTTTTCCAGGTCCTTGTAGTGCTCGAAGAAGTGGCCGATGCGCTCCAGCCAGTGGCTGGACACCTGCTCGATGTCTTCCACGTGGGCATAGCCGCTGAACACCTTGGAGATCGGCACGGCCAGGATCTTCTCGTCGCTGCCGGCTTCATCGCTCATCTTGAGCACGCCGACCGGACGGCAACGCACCACCGAGCCCGGGACCAGCGGCAGCGGCAGCACCACCAGCACGTCGGCCGGATCGCCGTCGCCGCACAGGGTGCTCGGCACGTAGCCGTAGTTGCACGGGTAGCGCATCGGGGTGGAGAGGATGCGGTCGACGAAGATCGCGCCGGTTTCCTTGTCCACTTCGTACTTGACCGGCTCGGAATCCTTCGGGATCTCGATGATGACGTTGATTTCTTCCGGCGGGTTCTTGCCGGGCGAGACGAGTTCCAGACCCATGGTGTACTCCGAGAGGGGGATGTAGGCAGATAGCCCCCCATTTTATGCCTTTGCCCGCCCGTGTGCAGCCAGCGTCGCCCGACGCCGCCACGCCGGGTTTCCCCACCGGCCGGGTCGCCGCCGGCCGATGGCCGCCGGGGCCGGGCGCGGCGATGCTGGACACCCTTCCCGTGGAGCTTGGCCATGCAGTGGATCCTTCGTCTGTCGCGGCGCCTGCTGGTACTGGTGCCGGTATTGTTCAGCCCGCCGTTGCTGGCACGGCCGGCGTTCGTGGACCTGGTCGATTTCCCGTCCGGGGAGGCCAACTGGGATCGCTTCCATGATCTGGAAGCGCACCTGGCCCAGCGCTTCGACGTGGTCTGTGCCGACACCCTGTGCGAAGGGCCCTACAGCAATCTGCGCGCACTGCAGCTGCGCTGCTCGGTGCGGGCGGCCAACGCCCGCGTGCAGGCCTGCACCTGGATCTTCATTGCCAGCGACCTCCAGGTCGACCCGGGCACCGGCAGCGTGCTGGTCGACAACCGCCGCTGGGCGTGTGCCCTGCCACTCGGCACCGGCGTGCCGGTGGAGGCGTTCCACACGGCGCTGGCAGGGCCGGAGCCGCTGACGGTGACCTTGCCTGGCGCGCGGCAGTCGGTGGGGGAGGCGGTCGGCGCGTGCCTGCAGCGGCCTGCCCGGGCCGCGCCCGGTGCGCGGACGTCGGCGCGCTATGTGGATGCCCGCGACTATCCGCGGGCGGGCCAGGGCCAGTGGCGCTTCCGCCAGACGGAGCAGGCGCTGGTGCGCGGCTTCGACCAGATCTGCGGCGACACCTTCTGCGAAGGGGAGTACTACAACCTGCAGGCGATGCGCCTGCGCTGCGCGGTGCTGGCCGCCAGCGGCCGGGTGCAGGAGTGTCGGTGGACGTTCGCCGGCAGCAATGCGGCGGTTGACCCGGACAGCGGGCGGATCGAGGTGGATGGCCGCGACTGGGCCTGCCTGCTGCCAGTGGCGCCGGACACGCCGCTGCCGTTGTTGCTGGACACCCTTCAGGGCGATGCGGCGCTGGATGCCACGCTGCCCGGTACCACCCTCAGCGTGTACCAAGGCCTGACCGACTGCCTGTGAACGAGGCGTCCGGCGCCGCCCTGTCGCAGTCGAACGTCACGCATTCTCATTTGAGGCATAACCTGCCGCGCCGTCCTGCCTGCGCTTGTGCAACGCCTCAACGCTTACCGAGCTGCTGATCCGGGCGCAGCGCATCCTGGGCCATCCGTACGGCGCAGGATCTGTCCACCGACGGTGATGCGAGCGTGGGGCTTGGCTGGCGCTGGGCGGGGTGCCGGCACCGGGCCGGAGCGTGTGGTTGTCACCGATCTATCGCTGCCGAGCGCATGTACTGCGCAGGGACCGGCAACGACCGCTCCCTGCGCGTTGTGCTCAGGCCTGGGTCTGCCGGGCCACCGCGTCGGCGTGCAGGGCCTCGCCCAGTTCGTCGACGATGATCGCCCAGTCCGCATCGGATTTGAGCTGTTCGGCGAGGAACTGGCGCTGGCCGTCGTTCCAGTACGGCGCATCCACCAGCGCCACCTCGGTCGGCAGCTGGTGGGCCTGGATGAAGGCGGCGATGCCCTGCTCGGAGGCATCCAGTCCCAGTTGCAGGAACAGGTTGGTCATGCGCGGCTCGGTGGTGATCATCACGGCGGTATTCCTGGAAAGGGGTGCGCCATTATCTGCGTGATCGCGTGACGCCGACATCGCCGGATCGGGTAGGGCGCGGCGGCCGCCAGCCCCGTCCTGGCATTGGCGTCGTGGCGGACGTCCCGGCTGGAGCATCTGCGCGCTGCATCGCCGGGGTGCTCGCGCAGGCCGTGTTCCGCGTGGCCCTGCCAGCGCGCCATGATCGCCATCGATACGCGGGGCATGCGTTGCTGGATGCCGAAACGCTGGCCACCGTGCGCGGTGGCGGCCCGGTGCCGGCGCCGCCGCCGGAGATCGGCGGCGACCCGGTCGAGGTGATGGTGCCGGCGGCGTTCTCCATCCGCCGGCGCTGAGTCCGGTGCCGCCCGGCCAGGGGCCGGGCGACGGTGTGCCTACAGCAGCGGCACCAGCAACAGCGCCACGATGTTGATGATCTTGATCAACGGATTGATCGCCGGCCCAGCGGTGTCCTTGTACGGATCACCCACGGTGTCGCCGGTGACGGCCGCCTTGTGGGCCTCGCTGCCCTTGCCGCCGAAGTGGCCATCTTCGATGTACTTCTTGGCGTTGTCCCACGCCCCACCGCCGGTGGTCATCGAGATCGCCACGAACAGCCCGGTGACGATGGTGCCGATCAGCAAGCCGCCCAGGGCGCGCGGCCCCAGCAACAGGCCCACCACCATGGGCACGGCCACCGGCAACAGCGAGGGCACGATCATTTCGCGGATCGCCGAGCGGGTCAGCATGTCCACCGCGCGGTCATACTGCGGCTTGCCGGTGCCTTCCATGATCCCGGGAATCTCCCGGAACTGGCGGCGCACTTCCTCCACCACCGCCCCGGCGGCGCGGCCCACCGCTTCCATGGCCATCGCACCGAACAGGTAGGGGATCAGGCCGCCGATCAGCAGGCCGATGATCACCGTGTGGTCGGACAGGTCGAAGGCGAACACCTCGCCGGGATGGGCGGCCTGCAGGTTGTGGGTGTAGTCGGCAAACAGCACCAGGGCGGCCAGGGCGGCCGAACCGATCGCATAGCCCTTGGTCACTGCCTTGGTGGTATTGCCCACGGCATCCAGCGGATCGGTGATGTCGCGGATATCCGAGGGCAGCTCGGCCATTTCGGCAATGCCGCCGGCGTTGTCGGTGATCGGGCCGTAGGCGTCCAGCGCCACGATCATGCCAGCCATGGACAGCATCGCGGTGGCGGCGATGGCGATGCCGTACAGCCCGCCGAAGTAGTGCGCCAGCCAGATCGCCACGCACACCGCGATCACCGGCAGCGCGGTCGACTTCATCGATACCCCCAGCCCGGCGATGATGTTGGTTCCGTGCCCGGTGGTGGAGGCCTGTGCGACGTGCTGCACCGGCTTGTACTGGGTGCCGGTGTAGTACTCGGTGATCCACACGATCAGCCCGGTGAGCACCAGCCCGATCAGTGCGCAGAAGTACAGGTTCAGCGCGCCGTGGCTGTTGTCGGGCATCAGCTGGGTGGTGATCGGATAGAACGCGATCGCCGCCAGCACGGCCGACACGATCACGCCCTTGTACAGCGCGCCCATGATCGAGCCACCGGGCTTCACCTTGACGAACACCGCGCCGATGATCGAGGCGATGATCGACACACCGCCCAGGACCAGCGGGTACAGCACGGCGTTGCGGCCGGCTTCGGCGATCATCAGGCTGCCCAGCAGCATCGTGGCGATCACCGTCACCGCATAGGTTTCGAACAGGTCCGCGGCCATGCCGGCGCAGTCGCCGACGTTGTCACCGACGTTGTCGGCGATCACCGCAGGGTTGCGCGGATCATCCTCGGGAATGCCGGCTTCGACCTTGCCGACCAGGTCCGCGCCCACGTCGGCGCCCTTGGTGAAGATGCCACCACCGAGGCGGGCGAAGATGGAGATCAGCGACGAGCCGAACGCCAGCCCGACCAGGGCGTGCAGCGCGGTTGCCGTGTCCAGCCCCATGCGCAGCAGCAGCGCGTAGTACCCGGCCACGCCCAGCAGCCCCAGCCCCACCACGAGCATGCCGGTGATGGCACCACCGCGGAAGGCCACGTCCATGGCCGCGCTCAGGCCGTTGCGCGCGGCTTCGGCGGTGCGCACGTTGGCGCGCACCGACACGTTCATACCGATATAGCCGGCCGCGCCGGACAGGAGTGCGCCGATGGCGAAGCCGGTGGCGGTGTACCAGCTCAGGAACACCCCGACGAGCACGAACAGGATGACGCCGGCGATGCCGATGGTGAGGTACTGACGGTTGAGATAGGCGCGCGCGCCTTCCTGGATGGCGGCGGCGATTTCCTGCATGCGGGCATTGCCAGCCGGTTGCCGGAGGATCCAGCGTGCCGACACGATGCCGTAGAGAATCGCGAGGATGGCGCAGAACAGCGCCAGAGAAAGCCCGTAACGTTCCAGCATGTCCCCTCCCGGGTGATGGAATGGCATCCAGTGAACGGACGAACCTCTCCACGCGGGGCACAACGGGCTGCAACCTTGGACCAACCCGTGCAGACCGTGCCCGGTCTTCAAGCGTGTGGCGGTGTTCAGCAATCCCTGGTGCCCCGAGTATGCGGGCAACACCCGCATACGGGTAGTGCCGGCCGCTGGCCGGCAACCACGCACGCCCCTCCGCATCGGCGATCTGCCGGGTACGCGCCATCGCATGCGCGCTGTCGCCCCATGGTGTGCTGCGAAAACCACGGGCCCCCCCGCCAGGCGTTGATGGGACGCCTTGCCACGCCGTTCAGCCACCCGCTGGCAGCCTCGGCCCATCCCCAGCATCCGGAGTTCCGCCATGTCCACCCGTCACCTGCTCTGGCTGGCGCTGCTGCCTGCCGTGGCCGCCAATGCCGCTGAAACCCCCGAGCTGAAACGCGCCGCCGGCGCCCCGCAGGCGGTCGGTGCGGCCCATACGCTGCGCCAGATCCCCGAGGCCTGTGCGCGGCTGGAGGGCATGTTCACCGCCGATGCCGCGCAGCCGTACACGTTCGCCGTGGTGCGCACCAGTGAGCAGTGCCAGCCGCGGGCCCGCTTCGTCGATTTCGACAAGGCCCAGCCCAGCGAAGCGAAAGGCTGGAAGCTCAACGATGTGATCCGCGTGCCGAACGCCGCGTGCCCGGCGCAGCAGGCGGTGGTGCGCGTGTGGCGCATGCCGGTGGCGCACAAGGCCGAACTGGACGGCCAGGGCCAGTCGCGCATCTACCTGGAAGAGGCCAAGAAGCAGGCCGCCGCCGGCAAGATCGCGCAGATCCCGATGTTCGCCGCGCAGCTGGTGGTGGAGGGCAAGGCCTGCCGTTGAGCGCGTGGGCGGTCGCCGACGCAGCCTCTGACCCATGAAAAAGCCCGGACGGCACTGCCGATCCGGGCTTGGGTATCACGCGGGGCTGGCCGGGCTTAGTTGCCCTTGCAGTCCTTCAGCCACAGCACGCGGCCGATCTGGTCGTAATGGTCGACCACGCCGACCAGGGTGACCTTTTCCTTCGGGCGCAACGCCAGCGCAAAGGCGGCCTGGCTGGGCGCGAAGGCGCAGGTGATGGCCACGCTTTCAAAGTCGATGCCACCGGAGCCGTTGGGCAGTTCGAAGCCGGTGTTGTAGGTGCCGCCGCTCTTGAGCACACCGTTGACCCGGCCGGTGATCGAATAGATCTTGCCCTTGTAGCGCGGTTCGATCGCGGCCGGGTTGTCCTTGTGCTGCGTGCGCAGCTGGAAGCCGAAATCGCTGGCGGAGATGTTCACCGTGGAGGCCTTCGGCGTGGACGCGGCGAACTGCTCGCCCGCCTTGCCCGGCTTGACCTGGGTCAGCATCTTGCACATCTCGGCCCGGATCGCATCGGCCTTGGCGAAGGCGCCGGGGTTGAGCTTGACCGTCATCGCCACGGTGCCGGTGCGGCCCTCGCTGGTAGCGCTGATGATGATCGGAATGGTCTTGTGCATCGCCGTCTGCGGATCTTCGATCAGCATCGCGCCGTTTTCCACGTCCGAGCTCAACACGTCCATGTTGTTGCCCTTGGCGATCACGTTCATCTGGCCGATCGCGCTCTTGACGGTCAGCTCGGGCACGGTCACCGAGGCGGTGTAGGTGGTGCCGGAAAGGGGGTTGCCCTTCTTCTGGAAGCTGCTTTCGCAGGTGTCGGCAAAGGCGGGAGCCGCTACGGCAAGCAGCAGCAGGGAAACCAGGGTGTGGCGCTTCATCGATACAGTCCTTGTCATCGCACGCAGGTGCGGAATGGGGTTGCGGGTGCAAAAGCCCGCATGTCCTGCCGGCTCGGCGCGATTGTATGGGGCGTCCCGGCGCACCGCAATTGTCGGCGTGGTGGCACGCCAGCAGGCGCGCCACCGGCCGGCCGCGCTCAGCCGTCCTGCCAGGCCGGCAGCTTCTTCTTCACGCCCACGTTCTTGAGCGTCACATACCTGGGCAAGCCATCGGTGCCGTACGGCAGCGGTGCCTCGCCCCTGATCAGCGGCGACAGATACGCGCGCGCTTTGGCAGTGATGCCGAACCCGTCCTTGCGGATGAAGCTGGCCGGCATCTTCTTTTCATGGTTGGCCACCTTGTGCAGCGGCGCGGCCTCGATCTTCCAGCGGTAGGGCGCGTCGCTGCTGCGCACGATCACCGGCATCACCGCGTTCTGGCCCTTCAGGGCGAACTGCACCGCCGCCTTGCCCACCGCCTGGGCCTGTTCCCAGTCGGTTTTGGAGGCGATGTGGCGCGCCGAGCGCTGCAGGTAATCGGGCAGGGTCCAGTGCACCTTGTAGCCCAGCACGTCCTTGACCCGGCCGGCCAACTGCGAGGCCACGCCGCCCAGCTGGGTATGCCCGAACGAATCCTTGCCGCCGCCGGCATCGGCGACGAAGGTGCCGTCGGCGGTCTGGATGCCTTCGGAGGCCACCACCACGCAATGACCCACCCGCTCGACTATCTGCTTGACCTTGGCCAGGAAGGCGGCCTCGTCGTAGGCGCGCTCGGGCAGCAGGATGATGTGCGGGGCATCGTCGGGGCCGTCGCCGGCCAGGCCGGCGGCGGCTGCCAGCCAGCCGGCGTGGCGGCCCATCGCCTCATACACGAACACCTTGGTCGAGGTCTCGGCCATCGCCGCCACGTCCAGCGCCGCTTCGCGTACCGACACTGCCGTGTACTTGGCTGCCGAGCCGAAGCCCGGACAGGTGTCGGTCACCGCCAGGTCGTTGTCGATGGTCTTGGGCACGCCGATGCAGGTCAGGTCGTAGTCGAAGGCCTTGGCCAGCTGGGACACCTTCCAGGCGGTATCGGCCGAGTCGTTGCCGCCGTTGTAGAGGAACCAGCGCACGTCGTGGGCGCGCAGGACCTCCAGCAGGCGCTCGTACCTGGCCCGGTCGGCCTCGAGCGACTTGAGCTTGTAGCGGCACGAGCCGAACGCCCCGCCGGGGGTGTGGGCCAGTGCGGCGATGGCGGCCGCCGTCTCCCGGCTGGTGTCGATCAGGTCCTCGCGGAGCGCGCCCAGGATCCCGTTGCGGGCGGCCAAGACCTTGATTCCCTTGGCTCGGGCGGTGCTGATGACCGCCGAAGCGGTGGCGTTGATGACGGCGGTGACGCCGCCTGACTGGGCGTAGAGCAGGGTACCTTTGGACATGGGTCGACCTTGGTCTGGGGGAAGGACATTGCAGAGACATTACCGGTATGGGGTAAAGTGCGCGTATTGCGGTGCAGCGTGATTGTGGACAATCCCGGGGCGCGCGCCCTTCCATTTTTTTACCAAGTTGGAGTCAGGTTGATGCGATTGGTTCTGTTGGGACCGCCCGGTTCGGGCAAGGGGACACAGGCGACGCGCCTGAAGGAACAGCTGGCGATTGCGCACATTTCCACCGGTGACCTGCTGCGTGCCGAAGTGGCCGCGGGCAGCGCGCTGGGCAAGCAGGCCAAGGCGGTGATGGATGCCGGCAACCTGGTGTCCGACGACATCCTGCTGGGCATGCTCGAATCGCGCCTGGGCCAGGCCGACGTGGCCAATGGCTTCATCCTCGACGGTTACCCGCGCAACGTGGCCCAGGCCAACGCGCTGGACACCCTGCTGGCCAAGATCGGCCAGCCGCTGGATGCGGTGGTGCAGCTGGACGTGCCGACCGAACTGCTGGTCGAGCGCATCGCCGGCCGTGCCGCCGAACAGGGCCGTGCCGACGACAATCCCGAATCGGTGCGCCAGCGCCTGCAGGTGTACAACGACCAGACCGCCCCGGTGGTGGATTTCTATGCCGGTCGCGGCACCCTGGCCCGCGTCGATGGCGTGGGCGAACTGGACGAAGTGGAAGCGCGCATCCGCGCGGCGATCCACGGCTGAGCCAGGCCCGGCGCTGCCCCGGCAGCGCCGTGGCACCGCAGGTGGGCGCATGAACGCACACGCCCGGCCCCCGAAAGGGCCAGGCGTGCGGTTTAGGTGCCAGCGGACGGGCTTGCTCAGAGCCCCGTAGCATGAGCCCCCCTGGGGACGGCCTCTTGGGGAGTAGGACCAATGGGGTACTACGGCTGGCCCGCTGAATTGTGTCCGTATTCACAGTAGCTCGCTATCGGGAATTCCCCGACACCCGAGTGCTTCTTCTTACGGTCGATCGAGGAATTGTCTGACGACAATGGCCGACGACGCAGGGGATCGGCGACAATCCAACGCATGAGCACGATTCATATCCTTGGTATTGCCGGCACCTTCATGGGCGGCGTGGCCGCGTTGGCGCGGGAACTGGGCCATACGGTCCATGGCAGCGATCAGGCGATCTATCCGCCGATGTCCACCCAGCTGGAGCAGCTGGGCATCGCGCTGGACCCGGGGTATCGGGCCGACAGCGTGGCCGCCGACTGCGACGAGGTCATCGTCGGCAATGCCCTGTCGCGCGGCAATCCGGCCGTCGAAGCGGTGCTCGATGCAGGCCAGCGCTACATCTCCGGCGCGCAGTGGCTGTCCGAGCAGGTGTTGCCCGGCCGCGACACGCTCGCGGTGGCCGGCACCCACGGCAAGACCACCACCACCACCATCCTGACCTGGCTGCTGCAGGCCGCCGGCCGCGAGCCGGGCTTCCTGATCGGCGGGGTCGCCGAAGACTTCGGTGTTTCGGCACGCCTGGGCCAGGGCCGTGCCTTCGTGGTCGAGGCCGACGAGTACGACACCGCGTTCTTCGACAAGCGCAGCAAGTTCGTGCATTACCGTCCGCTGGTGGCGATCCTCAACAACCTCGAATACGACCACGCCGACATCTTCCCGGACGTGGCCGCGATCCAGCGCCAGTTCCACCACCTCATCCGCACGGTGCCGGCGCGCGGGCGCCTGATCGTCAATGGCGAGGATGCCTACCTGGCCCAGGTGCTGGAAATGGGCTGCTGGACCCCGGTGGAGCGCTTCGGCTTCGATCCGTCGCTGGAGTGGCATGCCGAACTGCTCCATGCCGATGGCAGCGCCTTCGTGGTGCACCACCGTGGCCAGCGCGTGGGCGAAGTGCGCTGGCCGCTGCTGGGCCGGCACAACGTGCTCAACGGCCTGGCCGCGCTGGCGGCCGCGCATGCGGTGGGCGTGGCGCTGGCGTCGGTGATCCCGGCGCTGGCCAGCTTCCGCAGCGTCAAGCGCCGCCTGGAAGTGATCGGCCAGGCGCGCGAGATCACCATCTACGACGATTTCGCCCACCATCCCACCGCCATCCACACCACGCTGGAGGGCCTGCGCGCCAAGGTCGGCGATGCGCGGATCGTGGTGGCGATGGAGCCGCGCAGCAATTCGATGCGGCTGGGCGCGCACGCGCAGGCATTGGCACCGTCGTTGGCCCTGGCCGATGCGGTGGTGTTCCTGCACCGCCCGGAGCTGGCCTGGGATGCGGCCAGCGTGATCGCCGCCGTGCGTGGGCAGGCGCACGCGGTGCCCGACACCGACGCGCTGCTGGATCAGCTGGGTACCATCGCGCAGCCGGGCGACCACGTGGTGTTCATGTCCAACGGCGGTTTCGACGGTGCGCCGCGCCGCTTCCTGGCGCAGCTGCAAGCGTCCTGAGCCGGCCCCCGCCATGACCGACACCGTGTCACTGCCGTTGTTCCCGCTGCACGCCGTGCTGCTGCCCGGCGCTGCGTTGGGGCTGCGCGTGTTCGAGCGCCGCTACCTGGACATGCTGCGCGAGTGCAGCCGCCAGGAGTCCAATTTCGGCGTCTGCCTGATCCTGGACGGCGAGGAAGTGGGCGCCCCGGCATCGCCGGCTGCCTACGGGGTGGAGGCGCGGATCGAGGATTTCGACGTGGGCGCCGATGGCGTGCTGATGCTGCGCCTGCGCGGCCAGCGCCGTTTCCACGTGCTGCGCACGCGGGTGCGCGACAACGGCCTGGTCCTGGCCGACGTGCAGTGGAGCGCGCCCGACCACGACGACGAACTGCGCCCGGAGCACGCGTTGCTGGCCACCGTGCTGGAACACATCATCGAACAGGCCGGCAGCGCCTTCGCCCCGAGCCACCCCGCCCAGCTCGAACAGGCGGCCTGGGTCGGCTGGCGGCTGGCCGAGCTGCTGCCGCTGGAAGAGCCGCAGCGGCTGCAACTGCTGCAGCACGACGACCCGCACCAGCGCCTGGAAGACCTGCTGCGCTGGATGCCGACCTGATTCACGCGCCAGGCGCGGCGCGACGTTGTCCCGCTGCCCTGCGCGTACCGGCAGCGCCCGGGTAACACCCTGGCTCCATCACGGCTCCGCGAGCGGCTGCATCACTCGCCCGTCGTGCGCACCCGCAACACCGGCATCTGCGTTTCCGGGTGGGTATCGACCTGCTGCGGCAGGCCCTGCAACGCCTCGCGCACGGCCGACAGCGACGGGTCGATGCCACGCATCGGTCGCCACATCCCGATCAGGTGGAAGTGCTGCTGATAGTGCAGGGTCTGCGCGCTGCCCAGCCACAACGGCTGGTTGCCCGGCTGCAGGCGGGTCGGCGCCGGCCACAGGCGCAGCGCGAAGATCTCGTCGGGCGCGTTGCCCGGGCGCAGCATCAGCAGCGACTCGACCTGGGTGTCCAGCGTGGCCGGCAGCACCGGCACTTCTTCCGGCGCGGCCGATTTGTCCAGCATCAACAGTGCCTGTTCCCAGCCGGCCTGCGGCTGCACGCGCCAGCCCTGGCTTTCCAGACGGCGCTGCAGGGGCGCCAGCGGGCCGGCTACCTGCACGTCCAGCGGCCAGCGCTGGTCGTCATCGAACTCGTTGCGACGCGAGGGCAGCTGCTTCCATTGCCCCTGCCACCAGGTCGTGGCGGCCACGTCCACCGGGGCCGGCTGGGCCGGTTCGAAGCGCGCCAGCTTGAGCGGGATGTTGCGCGGTGCGTACCACAGCGCGGCCAGGGCGAAGGTGCCGTAGAACAGCCACGCCACCGGCTTGACCCAGAACGAGCGGTTGAAGCGGCGCCGGTAGGCGATGCCCAGCACCAGCAGCCAGAAGATGCCGAACAGCATCCCGCCGATCACATCGCTGAGCCAGTGCGCGCCCAGGTACAGACGCGCGAAACCGATCAGGCTGACCACGATGCCCGACAGCAGGTACGGCCACACGCGGGTGCGCCCGGGCAGCTCGCGCGCGATCAGCACCGCGAAGAAACCGAAGATGATGGTGGCCATGGTCACCGACACCGACGGGAAGCCGAAGCCACTGCTGGCATCCGGCGGCCGCACCACGTGCACGGTGGCGCCCAGCAGCTTGCACAGCGCCAGGCCGAAGGCCAGCGCCGCCAGCCAGTGTGCGGCGGCCATCCAGCGCCGCCGCCAGGCCAGGTAGGCCATGCCCACCGCGGTGGCCGGCAGCAACACCTGCCAGGCGCCCAGCGAGGCAATCGCGGCCATCGGGTAGTCGGCCAGCGGGTTGCGCAGGGCCAGCATGGCCTGGTGCACGGCCAGGTCCAGCCGCAGCGGCTCGCCGTGCGCGACCACCGCCATCAGCAGTGCGAACCAGCACCAGCCCAGCAGCAGCAGCATCAACGCCAGCATCGCCAGCGGCACCGACTCGCGCCGTTGCGGGTCGAACACCGCCACCGAGTACCGGCCCAGGGTGGGGTGGCGCTGCGACCAGCGCAGCAGCCCGGCCAGCCAGCTGTCCATGCGCGAGGCCGACCAGCGGTAGCTGTACAGCACGATCGCCCACACCGCGCCCATCACCACCGCGACCAGGCCCAGCACCATCACCAGTCGCCCGGCCACCGCGGCCACCGCGTCGTAGGCTTCGCCCAGCACCCAGCCGGGCGCCAGGAACAGCACCGCCCAGGACAGGCTGGCGATGCCGCTGGCCTGGAAGTACCGCGCCATCGGCATCTTCATCATGCCGGCGATGGCCGGCACGAACGGACGGATCGCGCCGACGTAGCGCGCCACCAGGATGCTCTTGAAGGCATTGCGGCGGAACATCGTCTCGCCGCGGTCGAGCAGTTGCGGGTACTTGCTGAAGGGCCAGAAGCCGCGCAAGCGGTCGCCCCAGCGTCGCCCCACCCAGTAGCTGATGCCATCGCCGGCAAAGGCGCCGAGCGCCGCGCAGGCCACCGCATACGGACCGGAGATCTGGCCCAGGCCGATGAACACGCCCACCGCGAACAGCAGCGGCAACGCCGGCACGATCGCGCCCAGCACGATGACCGCATCGCAGAAGGCAATGAGGAAGATGACCGCACCGGCAAGCACGGGGTGAGCTGAGATCCACGCAAGCGTGGCATCGATCCATGACGAGTCCATCGCACGATTATAGGGGGCGGAAAGTGACTGACTGCCCGCCAGGCGGCGGCAATGTGCGTCATCTGCAGTGAATGAACGCGATCACCCGCCTAGAATGAGCCGATGACGCCCACCCCCGATCCCGCTCCGCACGCCCTCAAGGCCGACAGCTTCGGCCGCATTCTGCTGATCGAGCAGGACGGCCAGCGTTTCGTCCGTCGCGACCTGGAGGCCACCCCGTGGTGGCTGCGGCTGCCGGCCTGGTGGCTGGCCCGCCGCGAGGCACGCGCGCTGGCGCATCTGGGCGGCATGGCCGACACCCCGGCTTTGCTGGCTTGGAACGGACGCTGGCTGGACCGCAGCTTCATGGCCGGCGATGCGATGTACCAGCGCCCGCCGCGCGGCGACGTGGCCTACTTCCGTGCCGCGCGCCGGCTGCTGCAGCGGGTGCACCGGCATGGCATCGCACACAACGACCTGGCCAAGGAAGCCAACTGGCTGGTGCGCGAAGACGGCTCACCGGCGCTGATCGATTTCCAGCTGGCGGTGATCGGCCACCCGCGCTCGCGCTGGATGCGCCTGCTGGCGCGCGAAGACCTGCGCCACCTGCTCAAGCACAAGCGCATGTATTGCCGCGAGTCGCTCACCCCGGTGGAAAAGCGCCTGCTCAAGCGCACCTCCTGGGTGCGCGATGTGTGGTTCCGCACCGGCAAGCCGGTGTACCGGTTCGTCACCCGCAAGATCCTGCACTGGGAAGACAACGAAGGGCAGGGGCCCAAGCCGTGAGCCGGCCGCGCGTTGTGGTGGTGCCGCCCGGCACCACCAGCGTGCTGCACGCGCAATTGCCCGGCGCGGAGTTCGTGCACGCCTGCCAGGCGCGGGTCGCACGCGAAGGGCGCTCGGCGCTGCAGGCCTACCAGGACATGGCGGCCACCGTGCCGGGCTGGTTCGACGCGCTGATGACGGTGCGCAATCGTGGCATGCGCCTGCTCGGCATGAAGGACCTGGGTTCGCTGCGCGCGGTCCAGGACAGCGTCGATCCGAGGCCCGGCCAGCGGCTGGGCATCTTCACCGTGCAGCAGTGCACGCCCGACGCGATCGTGCTCGAAGATGATGACCGCCACCTGCGCGTGCAAGTGGCCCTGCAGTGGCGCGGCGACCTGCTCGAGATCGCCACGCTGGTGCACACGCACAACGCGTTCGGACGGCTGTACATGCTGCCGGTGGCGCCCGTGCACCGCTGGATCGTGCCGCAGCTGCTGCTCCGCCAGGTCACGCGCTATGCGGCGGGTGCCTGCTGACGCGCATCGGCGCGCACGCGCTCAGGGCGTGACCGGCACCACCTGCTGCCCGGTGAAGTGCCGCGTGGCGTCGAAGTCGTAACCGATCTGCAGCTGGCCCACGTCCGCGCAGGCATGGCAGTCGCGCAACGCAGTGCGGTACAGCAGGCGCACGCCACCGCCTTCCAGCGGCGTGGTGCCCGCCGCCTGCGCCGGCGCGAACGGCATCGCCTGCGGGTTGGCCTGCAACAGGGCCTGCACGCCGGGATCGGCGCGCAGTGTGTCGTCCAGCTGCACGCTGTCCACGTCGATGCGCTTGCCACCGGCGTCGATCAGGCGCGTGCCTTCGTTGGTGTTGGCGCGGAACGGATAGTTGACCGTGGCTACGCCGATGCCGTCATGCGCGTGCCAGGCGGTGACGAAGGCCAGTTCGCCGCCACTGGACACCTGTTGGGCAGCCGCGATGGCATCGGCGCTGGCGCCGCCCGCCCGCATGGCCTGGGTCAGGCACTCGCCGGTGGCGGCGGTTTCGCCCTGGCGACAACGGTTGAGATCGCCGCTCCATACCACTGCCTTGCTCCAGCGCAGGGTATCGCCGGTGGCCGTACCTGTGCTGGCGGCCGCAGGGGTGCCCTTGGCCGGTTCGGAGGGGCCGCCCTGGCAGGCGGTGGTGACCAGCAGCAGACCCAGGGCAGACAGCAGACAACGGGAACGGCGCATGGCAATGACCTCGCAGCGGTAACCGGAGCGTCACTATCGTCAGGGGGCGGTTAAATACGCGTGGGCGCGGCATACTGGCACGATCATCGAGTGCGCAGGAGCACGCGGCATGGCCAGTCTGCAAGGCAAGACCCTGTTCATCACCGGCGCCTCGCGCGGCATCGGCCTGGCCATCGCTCTGCGCGCGGCGCAGGACGGCGCCAACGTGGCGATCGCAGCCAAGTCGGCGGTGCCCAACCCGAAGCTGCCGGGCACCATCCACAGCGCGGCCGAGGCGGTCACCGCGGCCGGCGGGCAGGGGCTGGCGCTGAAATGCGACATCCGCGAGGAAGACCAGGTGCGTGCGGCCGTGGCCGCCACCGTGGACACCTTCGGCGGCATCGACATCCTGGTCAACAACGCCAGCGCGATCTGGCTGCGCGGCACCCTGGATACGCCGATGAAGCGCTTCGACCTGATGCAGCAGGTCAATTCGCGCGGCAGTTTCCTGTGCGCGCAGGCCTGCCTGCCGTACCTGCTGCAGGCGCCCAACCCGCATATCCTCACCCTGGCGCCGCCGCCGAGCCTGGACCCGAAGTGGTGGGGTCCGCATACCGGCTACACGCTGGCCAAGATGGGCATGAGCCTGGTCACGCTGGGCCTGGCGGCCGAATTCGGGCCGCAGGGCGTGGCGGTCAATGCACTGTGGCCGCGCACGATCATCGCCACCGATGCGATCAACATGATTCCCGGCGTGGACATCGGCGGCTGCCGCACCCCGCAGATCCTGGCCGATGCCGCGCATGCCGTGCTGAGCCGCGACGCGGCCGGGTTCAGTGGCCAGTTCCTGCTCGATGACGAGGTGTTGGCGCAGGCCGGCATTACCGACCTGGACGGTTACGCGGTGGATCCTTCGCGGCCGTTGCTGCCGGATCTGTTCCTGGACTGAGCCTGGGAGGGCCTCACGGCCTGGCGTCGTCGACCGGTGCTGCACCCGCAGCTGCTACTGTGCGTGCCCCCATTTTTTCCGGTCCATCGCATGGTCTCCCGCATCCCCCGTGCCTCCCTCGCCGCCGCCGTCGCCGCGGCCGCCCTGCTCGGCGCCTGCAGCAAGGGTCCCACCCGCACGGCCGACAGCCAGGGCGTGGAAAAGGTGAATGCCTACATCGCCTGCTTCAACGCCGTTGAACAGCCCATCCACGAGGGCTTCCTGACCTACACCCGCTGGATGCAGGACCCGGATGCCGGCCCGACCGGCAAGGAGACGCACGTGCGCGGCCCGGGCACGGTGCTCTCGCACCGCGTGGAGGCCTGCACTGCGCCGATGGTCGCCGCCTTGGCGATGGCGCCGGCCGAGCCCACGCTGGACCCGGCGGCACGTGCCTACCAGAAGACCTTCGTCGATCTGTATGCATTGATCGAGCAGGCCGATCGCTACTACAGCCGCGAGGACTACCTGCGCGACGACCACGCCGGCATGCGCAGCCAGCATGCGCCGTTGATGCAGGCGTATGCGGCATTCTTCGCCGCAGGCAGTGCGCTGGACGTCGCGCTGGAAAAGCGCGAGGAGCAACGGCGCGCAGCCCAGCTCACGGAGATCGAAGCCTCCGAAGGTCGTTCGCTCGCCTACTACCAGCTGCGATTGGTCGGCGACGGCAAGCGCTTGACCCAGCTGCTCAGCGAGGACACGCCCGACCTGGCCGTCGCACGCGCGCAGCTGAGCGCCTACCAGTCGCTGCTGCAACAGGCCCACGATGACAAGGTGGGGCAGGGCGACGCGAGCTGGGGGCATGTGGAGCACGCCGCCGATGCGCTGGCGCGCGATGCCGGTCGCCGCATCGAGCGCGTGCAGGCCAATACGCCGCTCACCCGCAGCGAGCAGATGCTGCTGCAGGGCGGGGGCCGCTTGAGCGCGCCGCAGGGCTCGGCCGAGGCGGTGATGGCCAGCTACAACGACCTGGTGGACATGAGCAACCGCATGGCCCGGTTCAGCGGCGCGCGCTGAGTCCGCGCTGCTCGGCGGCGCCGGCGGGCTTGGTACACTGCGCGGCTGAAATCGTTTCCAACAAGGATGTCACGCATGATCCGTACGCTTCCCGTCGCCCCGCTGGCCGTGGCGCTGTCGCTGCTGCTCACCGCCTGTGGCGGCAAGACCCCGGGCGCCGCCGCCGATGCGGCGACCCCGGCCGGCACGGCGACCGATACCGCTGCGCAGGATGCCGAGCAGGCGTTGACCGCCAAGCTCAACGGCTACATCGAGTGCTACAACGATATCGACCGCGAGATCCACGCCGGCATCGGCTACTACACGGTGTGGATGGCCGATCCCACGGCCGGTCCGAGCGGACGTGAAGAGCGGCCCATCGGCCCGCCGGACCTGCAGGCCGATGACCTCAAGACCTGCGATGCGAGCGTGCCGGCCGCCATCGCCGCCGCACCGGCGCTGGCCGAGCTGGACAAGGCGGCCAAGGCCTACCTGGACAGCCTGCACGCGCTGCAGCCGTTGACCCACGAGGCGCACGACTATTACAAGCGCGAGGATTACGAGGATGACGGCTATGCGCGCGGCAAGGCGATGCATGCCCCGCTGATGGCCGCACTGGCCACCTTCGCCGACGCCAGCGAAGCCTTCAGCACCGCCCTGGATGCCGAGAACGACCGCGCCCAGCAGGCTCAGCTGCAGGCGCTGGAAAAGCAGGAAGGCCGCACGCGCTCCTACTATCGGCTGGCGATGATGCTGGAAGCCAAGTCGCTGATGGACCTGATGTCCAGCGATGACTTCGACGTGGCCCAGGCGCGCGGCAAGCTGGAGGCGTTCAACGCGATTTCCGACGAGGCCCACGCCCGGGTGGCCGATCTGGAGCCGGGCAGGATGGACTGGAACAGCTTCGAGACCGAAGCGGAGAACTTCCGCCGCGAGGGCAAGGAGCGGCTCAAGCGCGTGGCCAGCAAGACCCCCTACAGCGACATGGAACGCCGCATCGCTGCGGCGCACCCGCCGCAGGGCTCGGCCGAGCGGCTGCTGGCCGAATACAACCGCCTGGTATTCCAGAGCAACCGCCAGTAAGCGTGTCCTGCCGCCCGGCACCGCACGGTGCCGGCTCCGGCTGCCGTATGGTCAGCGGTTGAAGGTGTCGGGCAGGGCCTGGCCGCACCGGCGGCAGTGCCGGGCATCGGGTTCATGGCCTTCCAGCCCGCACTGGGGGCAGCCGCGCGCATCGCGGCGCGCGGCCAGGTCGGCATCGCGCATGGTGCTGGCCAGCTCGGCGGTGTAGATGCCGGTGGGCACGGCGATGATGCTGTAGCCGATCAGGATCAGCACCGAGGTGACGAAGCGGCCCAGCACGGTCTGCGGCACGATGTCGCCAAAGCCCACCGTGGCCATGGTCACCACCGCCCAGTACATGCTGCTGGGGATGCTGGTGAAGCCGTGGTTGGGCCCTTCGATCACGTACATCAGGGTGCCGGCGATGATGGTGATGGTGACCACCGTGAACAGGAACAGCAGGATCTTGCGCCGGCTGCGCCACAGCGACTCCATCAGCACGCCGCTTTCTTCGATGTAGCGGGTCAGCTTGAGGATGCGGAACACGCGCAGGATGCGCAGCGCACGGACCACCAGCAGGCTCTGCGCGCCGGGAATGAACAGGGACAGGTAGGTCGGCAGGATCGAGGCCAGGTCGATGATGCCCCAGATGCTGAACGCGTAGCGCAGCGGTCGTCTGACCACCGCCAGGCGCAGCAGGTACTCGGCGGTGAACAGCACCGTGAAGCCCCATTCGAGCACGTACAGCCAGCTCGCATGGGCCAGGTGGAAGCGCTGCACGCTGTCCAGCATCACCACCAGCACGCTGGCGATGATGGCGTACACCAGCAGCAGGTCGAAATTGCGCGAGGGCCGGGTGTCGTGCCGGTAGATGATGTCGAACCAGGTCCGGCGCCAGCCGGTCTCGGTGGCGGGATTGAGCTGGGGGGCACTGAACGGTCGCATGGGGCGCATTGTGCCCCAGCCGGTGGAAGCGCGAGAATGGACCTTTCCCGTGAAGCCCTGACCGCCATGACCGCCGCTGCCACCGATCCGCTGTTGTCCCTGTCGCATTACTACCTGCCGGTGTACAAACCGCGCCAGGTGGTGCTCGAGCGCGGCCAGGGCGCCCGCGTCTGGGACAACCAGGGCCGCGAGTTCATCGACCTGGCCGCGGGCATCGCCGTGTGCGGCCTGGGCCACAATGATCCGGACCTGACCGCGGCCCTGATCGAACAGGCCGGCAAGCTCTGGCACACCAGCAACGTGTTCTACAGCGAGCCGCCGCTGCGCCTGGCCGAGGAACTGGTCACCAGCTCGCGCTTTGCCGAGCGGGTGTTCCTGTGCAATTCCGGCGCCGAAGCCAACGAAGTGGCGATCAAGCTGGTGCGCAAGTGGGCCTCCTCGCAGGGCCGCCCGGCCCACCAGCGGGTGATCGTCACCTTCCGTGGCAGCTTCCACGGCCGCACCCTGGCCGCGGTGACCGCCACCGCCCAGCCCAAGTACCAGGAAGGCTACGAGCCGCTGCCCGGTGGCTTCCGCTACGTGGACTTCAATGATGAGGTCCAGCTGGAAACGGCGATGGCCGCCGGCGACGTGGCCGCGGTGATGCTCGAGCCGATCCAGGGCGAGGGTGGGGTGATGCCGGCCAAGCCGGGCTTCATGCAGCGCATCCGCGAACTGTGCGACCAGCACGGCGCGCTGATGGTGCTCGACGAGATCCAGGCGGGCATGGGCCGCACCGGCACCCTGTTCGCGCATTGGCAGGACGGCATCAAGCCGGACATCGTGACCCTGGCCAAGGCGCTGGGCGGCGGCTTCCCGATCGGCGCCATGCTGGCCGGCCCGAAGGTGGCCGAGGTGATGCAGTTCGGTGCGCATGGCACCACCTTTGGTGGCAACCCGTTGGCCGCGGCGGTGGCGCGCGTGGCGTTGCGCAAGCTGTCCTCGCCGGAGATCGCGCACAACGTGAGCCGCCAGTCGCAGGCACTGCGCGATGGGCTGGGCAGGATCAACGACGAGTTCAAGGTGTTCAGCCAGGTGCGCGGCCGCGGCCTGATGCTGGGTGCGGTGCTGGACCGGGATTTCGCCGGCCAGGCCGGTGCCATCCTCGACCACGCCGCCGAACACGGCCTGCTGACCCTGCAGGCCGGGCCGGACGTGCTGCGCTTCGTGCCGTCGCTGAACATCAGTGATGAAGAAATCGCCGAGGGCCTCAAGCGCCTGCGCGCGGCGATCGCTGCGTTCATCGCCTCGCGATAGACCCGGCGTCCTCCCTGCCACCGGGCCGGTGCCGCCCCCTGGGTCGGCACCGTTTCAGGCCAGGCCGTACCGCTTCAGCACCTTGCCGAAGCTGCGGCTGTCGGTGGCCGTTTCCGCGTGCAGTCGCGCCTGCCGCGCCCCGCGCACGTTGACGAACAGGTCATCGATGAACAACGTGCGCTCGGCGCGTGCGCCCAGCCGGTCCATGGCCTGCTGGAACACGTTTGGATCCGGCTTGCGCGCGCCCAGCGCACCGCTGCACAGGATGCGCCCGTGCAGTGCAGCCGCCAGGCTGGGCAGGATGCGCGGGATGGTATCGGCCATGAGCGCGCCGTTGTTGGTCAGTATCGCGATCGGCATGCGCCGCGCGACGCGCTCGACCCGCTCGATCACCCCCACTTGCGGGGTGGATGCGGCGATGCGCGCCGCCTGCCACTGCGCGATGCTGACCGCTGTACCCAGCGCATCGCCCAGCAGCTGCAGGTAGCGCGTGCTGTCCAGCCCGGCGTCGTGGCGCTGTTCCAGCCCACTGTCGAACAACGCGGCCTGTACCTGCGCGTCGCCGCGGCCCAGGCTGGCCGCCAGCTGGCGCACGCGAAGGGCGCGCGCATAGCGCACCAGCACGCCATCGAAATCCAGCAGCAGGCAATCCACGGCCACGGCCATTGGCAACGCTCGTCCAGGTCCAATGCTGACCCTACCCCAGCCGGGGCACGCGCTGCGACATCGCGTCGCACGTGGGCCGACGGCGTGCTGTCTAGAATCCCCGGGACTGCCTGATGGAGAACGCCGTGAAACTGCTTGCCCCCGTGTTGCTCGCCGGCCTGATGCTGGCCCCGGCTGCCCATGCCCGCGTGTGCGCGATCAGCCTGGACAGTACCGACCAGATGAGCTTCAGCCAGAAGCAGATCAACGTGGCCGCGGACTGCAGCCAGGTCAAACTGACCCTGCGCCACACCGGCAAGCTGGCCGCCACCGCGATGGGGCACAACTGGGTGCTCACCCGCACCGCCGACTACCAGCCGGTGGCGATGGCCGGCATGCGCATGCGCCTGGCCGACAGCTACCTGCCCAAGGGCGACCCCCGCGTGCTGGCGCACACCTCGGTGATCGGCGGCGGGCAGACCACCAGCGTGACCTTCTCCACCGCGAAGCTGACCAAGGGCGGTGACTACACCTTCTTCTGCTCGTTCCCGGGGCATTTCGCGATGATGAAGGGCAAGCTCGTCTTCGGCTAAGCACCTCACCGGTACGGCGACGGCTGCGCCCCTGGTAGCGTCGGTTCCCGAACGACCGCCGATAACGTGCGTCGGTGCGACGAACGCATGACCCGGTAGGGTCGGTTCCCAAACGACTGCCGATAACGCGTGTCGGTGCGGCGAACGCATGCACCCTGGTAGGGGCGGTTCCCAAACGACTGCCGATAACGTGTGCTGGTGCGACGAACGCATGCTCCTGGTAGGGTCGGTTCCCAAACGACTGCCGATAACGTGTGTCGGTGCGACGAACGCATGACCCGTACCGAAGCGATCTTCGCTCCAAGGTCACGCCCTCACCGAACGATGCGCAGACCGCGGCAGTCGATCGGGATGCGACCCTACCTCGAGGCGCATCGCCGAGCGCCCTCGGCATCATGGACACCGTTGGCGACGAACGCATGCGCCCTGGTAGGGTCGGTTCCCAAACGACTGCCGATAACGTGTGTCGGTACGACGAACGCATGCTCCTGGTAGGGTCGGTTCCCAAACGACTGCCGATAACCTGTGTCGGTGCGACGAACGCATGACCCGTACCGAAGCGATTTTCGCTCCAAGGTCACGCCCTCACCGAACGATGCGCAGACCGCGGCAGTCGATCGGGATGCGACCCTACCTCAAGGCGCATCGCCGAGCGCCCTCGGCATCATGGACACCGTCGGCCACGAACGCATGCACCCTGGTAGGGTCGGTTCCCAAACGACTGCCGATAACGTGTGTCGGTGCGACGAACGCATGCTCCTGGTAGGGTCGGTTCCCAAACGACTGCCGATAACGTGTGTCGGTGCGGCGAACGCATGACCCGTACCGAAGCGATCTTCGCTCCAGGGTCACGCCCTCACCGAACGCTGCGCGGACCGCGGCAGTCGATTGGGATGCGACCCTACCTCGAGCGCATCGCCGAGCGTTCTCGGCATCATGGACACCGTCGGCCACGAACGCATGCACCCGGTAGGGTCGGTTCCCAAACGACTGCCGATAACGTGTGTCGGTGCGGCGAACGCATGACCCGTACCGAAGCGATTTTCGCTCCAAGGTCACGCCCTCACCGAACGATGCGCGGACCGCGGCAGTCGATCGGGATGCGACCCTACCTCGAGCGCATCGCCGAGCGTTCTCGGCATCATGGACACCGTCGGCGACGAACGCATGCGCCCCGGTAGGGGCGGTACCCAAACGACTGCCGATAACCCCTGTGTCGGTGCGACGAACGCATGACCCGTACCGAAGCGATCTTCGCTCCAGGGTCACGCCCTCACCGAACGATGCGCAGACCGCGGCAGTCGATCGGGATGCGACCCTACCTCAAGGCGCATCGCCGAGCGTTCTCGGCATCATGGACACCGTCGGCGACGAACGCATGCGCCCCGGTAGGGTCGGTTCCCAAACGACTGCCGATGACGTGTGTCGGTGCGACGAACGCATGCTCCTGGTAGGGTCGGTTCCCAAACGACTGCCGATAACCTGTGTCGGTGCGACGAACGCATGACCCGTACCGAAGCGATTTTCGCTCCAAGGTCACGCCCTCACCGAACGATGCGCGGACCGCGGCAGTCGATCGGGATGCGACCCTACCTCGAGGCGCATCGCCCAGCGCCCTCGGCATCATGGACATCGTTGGCGACGAACGCATGCGCCCTGGTAGGGTCGGTTCCCAAACGACTGCCGATAACGTGTGTCGATGCGACGAACGCATGACCCGCACCGAAGCGATCTTCGCTCCAGGGTCACGCCCTCACCGAACGATGCGCAGACCGCGGCAGTCGATCGGATGCGACCCTGCCAAGGGGCGCGCCGCCGAACGCTGCCGGTCGCCTCCCGCATGGCCGAAGGGCGGGGCCGATCCGTCGCCCCCGCCGTTCTCCGTTGGCCGCTCAGCCCTTGACCACCTTGAACGCCTCGCGGGCTGCCGCGAGGGTGGCGTCGAGGATGCTGTCATCGTGCGCGCTGGACATGAAGCCGGCTTCGTACGCCGAGGGTGCCAGGAACACACCGCGTTCAAGCATCGCGTGGAAGAAGGTATTGAATGCGGTGATGTCACACGCCGTGGCCTGGGCGTAGGTCTCCACTTTCTGGTCGGTGAAGAACAGCCCGAACATCCCGCCGACCTGGTTGGTGGTGACCGCCACGCCGGCGTCGGCCGCCGCTGCCTCCAGGCCGGCGCACAGGCGCGCGCTGGCCGCGCTCAGGCGCTCGTGGAAGCCCGGTTCCTGCACCAGTTCCAGCATCGCAAGGCCGGCGGCCATCGCCACCGGATTGCCGCTCAGGGTGCCGGCCTGGTAGATCGGGCCGGACGGGGCAATCTGCGCGAGCAGGTCGGCGCGGCCACCGTAGGCGCCCACCGGCATGCCGCCGCCGATGATCTTGCCGAAGGTGGTCAGGTCCGGGGTGATGCCGTAGTAGGCCTGCGCACCGCCGAGGGCGACGCGGAAACCGGTCATCACTTCATCGAAGATCAGCAGCGCCCCGTACTGGGTGCACAGGGCGCGCAGGTGCTGCAGGTAGCCCGCGCGCGGCGGGATGCAGTTGGCGTTGCCGACCACCGGCTCGATGATCAGCCCGGCGATGTGCTCGCCCTGTTCGGCAAACAGCGCGGTGGCCGCATCGAAATCGTTGTAGGGCAGGGTGAGGGTGAGTTCGCTCAGGCCCGCCGGCACGCCTGGCGAGGTGGGCACGCCCAGGGTCAGCATGCCGCTGCCGGCCTTGACCAGGAACGAGTCGCCGTGGCCGTGGTAGCAGCCTTCGAACTTGACGATGCGGCTGCGCCCGGTGGCGCCGCGCGCCAGGCGGATGGCCGACAGCGTGGCCTCGGTGCCGGAGTTGACCATCCGTACCATTTCGCAGGACGGGATCAGCCGGGTGAGGGTCTCGGCCATCACCACTTCGGCCTGGCACGGCGCGCCGAAGGACAGGCCGTTGTTGATCGCGTGCTTGACCGCCTGGCGCACGGCCGCGTGGTTGTGGCCGACGATCATCGGGCCCCACGAGCCGACGTAGTCGATGTAGCGGTTGCCATCGACGTCGTACAGGTAGGCCCCGTCGGCGCGCTCGACGAAGAACGGCTCACCGCCCACCGACTTGAACGCGCGCACCGGCGAGTTGACACCGCCCGGCAGCAGCGTCTGGGCGCGGGTGAACAGGGCGTGGGACTGGTCGTGGTTCATGGGGTGTCCTGGTGCGGGAACTGGGCGAGGAAGGCGCGCTGGGTGGCGACCGGATCGTCGGCGGCAAAGATGCCGCTGACCACGGCCAGCAGATCGGCGCCGGCATCGAGGAGGGGACCGACATTGTCCGGGGTCAGCCCGCCGATCGCCACCCGCGGCACGCCCAGTGCGGCGCCTTGCCGCAGCAGTTCGGGCGTGGCGCGGCTGGAGGTGATCTTGGTGGTGGTGGGGAAGAACGCACCGAAGGCCACGTAGCTGGCGCCGGCGGCGACCGCGCGCTCGGCGTTGGCCAGCTGGTCGTAGCAGGAGGCCCCGATGATGGCATCCGGGCCAAGCAGGGCACGGGCCGCGCCGATATCGCCATCGGTGCCGCCCAGGTGGACGCCGGCGGCGCCGACGCGGCGGGCAAGGTCCGGGTCATCATTGATGATCAGCGGCACCCCGTGCCGGGCGCACAGCGCCTGCAGGGCGGTGGCCTGTGCCCGCTGCAGGGCGGCATCGGCGGTCTTGTTGCGGTACTGCAGCCAGGTGGCACCGGCGGCCAGCAGCGGCGCGGTGCGCGCCAGCAGGCGGGCCGTATCGGCATCGTCGGGGGTGATCAGGTAAACGCCGCGGGCGTGGGGCGTGGAGGCTGAAGCAAGGGTCATCGGTGGCTACCGGTAGTACGACGGGAGTGGGACAATGGCCTTCGCCAGTTCTTGCCCAGCCGTGATTATCCAATGACCGATGCCACCGCCACCACCTTCCGCACCTGGATGTGCGTTGTCTGCGGCTTCCTGTACAGCGAACAGGATGGCCTGCCCGAAGAAGGCATCGCGCCGGGTACCCGCTGGGAAGACATTCCCGATACCTGGACCTGCCCGGACTGCGGGGTGACCAAGGACGATTTCGAGATGGTCGAAGTCGATTGACGGTGCGCTGGAGATATCGACCGCTGGTCGATACGCCCCGCTAGTGCAGCCGCGACGTGCGGCCGCCGATCTCCACCAGCTTCTCGCGCACCCACTGGGCGTCGGTGGCCTGGCCATTGCGCTGCAGGTACAGGCCCAGGTCGCGGTGCGCGCCGGCCGGGTAATCCAGGTGCAGGTAGGCCAGGCCGCGGTCGCGCAGCGCGTCGTCCTGTTCCGGGGCCAGCTTGAGCAGGCGGTCGGCGCTGCGTGCGGCGCGGTCCCACTCACCCCGCTCCACGTACACCCCGTGCAGGTTGCGCAGCATCCGCATCAGGATCGCGCGGGCCGGGGCGGCATCCAGGATCTGGGCCAGCACGTGGTCGTCGGGGGTTTCCCCGCCCAGGTGCGAGCGTGCGCGTTCGCGCAGTTCTTCCACGTCCAGCGGGCGCCCGCCGTTGAACGGGTCCATGACCAGCATGCCGTCGTCCACCGGCAACCGCACCAGGAAATGCCCGGGGAAGGACACCCCGTCCAGCGGGATGCCCAGCCGCCGGGCCACTTCCATCTGCACCAGCGCCAGTGAGATCGGATTGCCCAGGCGGCGTTCGAACACCTGGTTGAGGTAGCTGTTGCGGGGATCGTAGTACTCGCCGTGGTCGCCGCCATAGCCCAGTTCGTCGAACAGGTGCCGGTTGACCGCGGCGATCTTCAGCGGCCAGTGCTCGATGGTCTCCACCTCGGTGCGCAGGTGGTCGGCATGGCTCTGCAGCACCGCGTCGTAGACCTTCGGATCAAGATCGGGATACTCGTCGCGCGCGATCAGCAGCGCGGTGGGCAACAGCGGCAACGCCTCGTCGTCCAGTTCGGCCAGCGAGTCCCACGTCGGCAATGTGATCTGCCCCTGCATGGCTACAGACTGGCGTCAAAAGCGGCCGGTTTCAAGCGGCCCGGCGTGAAAACACCCGGGCCTGCCTGTCATCGGCGCAGCGGGCGGATCTAGCGGTCGGCGATGCCCGGGCCGAAGGTGATCTCGGCACCGTCCTGCAGGCCCAGCTTCTCGGCCTGGCCGGCGTTGAGCTCGAGCACGTAGCGGGCCGGGCCGCTGCTGGGGTAGGGCGGGCAGCGATCGCCGGCCGAGCACGGCGGCACGTCGCGCTGCTGGCTGACCAGCCGGCGCTGCGCGTCGAAGTACAGGATGTCCAGCGCGATCTTGGTGTTCTTCATCCAGTAGGCCTGCAGTTCCTCGCGTTCGTGCAGGAACAACATGCCGTGGTCGGCGGCCATCTGGTCGCGGAACATCAGCCCGCGGGCGCGGCTGGCGTCATCCACGGCCAGTTCCACGTGGTAGCGGGCCCCGCCCAGTTCCACCCAGTGGCGGGCCGAGCTGCTGGCGCAGCCGGTCAGGGTCATCAGGAGCAGCAACGGCAGCAGGCGGATCAGCGACATCGGGTCGACCTCGAAGTTGGGACGGCCGGCCCGCACGGGCCGGCCAGGCAATCAGAACACCTTGGGCGGTTCGCCACCGACGATCACCACGTCGGCCGGGCGTCGGGCGAACAGGCCCACGCAGACCACGCCGGGCAGCTGGTTGAGCTCGCGCTCGAGCTTGACCGGATCGGTGATCTGCAGGTGGTGGATGTCCAGGATCACGTTGCCGTTGTCGGTGACCACGCCCTCACGCCACGCCGGCTGGCCGCCGGTCATGTCCATGATGCGGCGGGCGACCAGGCTGCGCGCCATCGGGATCACTTCCACCGGCAGCGGGAAGCGGCCCAGCACCGGCACCTGCTTGCTCGGGTCGACGATGCACACGAAGCGCTCGCTGGCCTCGGCGATGATCTTCTCGCGGGTCAGCGCGGCACCGCCGCCCTTGATCAGGCACTTGTTGGCGTCGCACTCGTCGGCACCGTCCACGTACAGCGACAGGTTGCCGGTGTGGTTGAGCTCCATCACCTCGATGCCGTGTCCGCGCAGGCGCGCGGTGCTCTGCTCGGAGCTGGACACGGTGCCCTTGATGCGGTGCTGGATACGGGCCAGGCCGTCGATGAAGTAGGCAACGGTGGACCCGGTGCCGACCCCGACGATCATGCCGTCTTCGACGTATTCCAGGGCTTTTTCAGCAGCCAGGCGCTTGGCTTCGGACATGGCGGGCAACTCTGTGAGGGAAAAGGGGAATCAGTGTTTTTCAAGCGACAGCAGCAGCTTCCACTGCGCTGCGGTCACCGGCAGGATCGACAGGCGGTTGCCGCGCGCGGTCAGCGGAAATCCTTCGCCCAACGCATCGGCGTGCAGCTTGATCTCGTCCAGCGAAATGGTATCGCGCAGTTTGCGCTCGAAGGCTACGTCCACCAGCATCCAGCGCGGTTCTTCGCGGGTGGCCTTGGGATCGTAGTAGTCCGATTTGGGATTGAACTGGGTATCGTCCGGGTAGGCCTCGCTGGCCACCGTGGCAATGCCGACGATGCCGGGCACCTTGGTATTGGAGTGGTAGAACAGCACCCCGTCGCCGACCTTCATGCCATCGCGCATGAAGTTGCGCGCCTGGTAGTTGCGCACGCCGTTCCAGGGCTCGCGGCCCACGCGCTGCAGATCGTCGATGGAAAAGGCGTCCGGTTCGGACTTCATCAGCCAGTAGCGCTTGCGTGCGGTCATGCGTGACTTCTATTGCGGTGGGTACCGACCGTCGGCCGGGACAGGAACAAGGGTGGAGACCTCGGTACAGATCGCATCCACCGCGACGTCCCAGGGCTGGATCGGCAGGTCGTCGACCTGCTGCACCGAGAACCCGACCCCGACCAGCCACGGCGGCGCCGGGCGCTGGTGGCGGAATGCGAAGCTGCGATCATACCAGCCGCCTCCCATGCCCAGGCGCCGGCCCTGCGCGTCGAAACCGACCAGCGGGGCGACCACCAGCGTCATCTGTTCCGGCGCCAGGGTGTGCGCCGGCGCGAGGTCCGGTTCGGGAATGCCATAGCGGTTGGCGGTCAACGGCTGGCCGGGCCGCCAGGGCGCAAAGCGCAGCGTGTCCCCGGCCAGGATCGGCAGGCAGTACTGCAGGGAAGGGGGCAGTTGCATCTGCCAGCGGTGCAGGGCGATTTCGCCATCCATCGCCCAGTAACCGGCAACGAAGCCCTGTCCAGGGGCGAAGGGGAGCTGGAGCAGGCGATCGGCCAGCTGTTCGGCGGCGGCCAGACGCTGCGCGGCGGGGATGTCTCGGCGGCGTTGGCGCAGCTGCTGACGCAGTGCGGAGCGCGGGTCGGTCATGCCAGGGTCCGGAGCGTGGAGCGGGCGCGGATAAAACAAGAGCGACGCCCCGGTGGGACGTCGCTCTTGCAGGAATACTGCATTCTCCGCGGTGACGATGCGTGCGAAACGACCTTGAACCCGGGGTTCAAGTGGGTACGCTGGGGTTCCTTCGGGCTTCCCGCTACAAGGCGGACTTGCACTCCCGGCGCCGTCGCGCACCCGTGGTCGTAATTAAGGGACAAGGCGAATGTTTGCACACGCCGTCGTTCACAGCAGAGAACGCGTCGCCATTATAGCCAAGCGCGCGCCGAGGGATAGGCCGTTCGTCGGCTGAATTACAGGGGAATTCAGATCGATGAGGGCCATGCGATGGTCTTGTGCAATGGAACATCGCGTGGAACATCGGTAGCGCCGACCGTCGGTCGGCTGCGCACGGTCGGCCGCTTACGCGCCGTCGATGGCCCGGTCCAGGCGCCGGTTCAGGTCGCCCAGGGTCTGCTGCAACGCCACCGCCTGGCGCGCGTGTTCATCGCGCAGCTGCTGCAGTTCATGGGCCAGGTTGAGCGCGGCCAGTACGGCCACGCGGTCCACCGCGGCCATGCGGTTGCTGCCGCGGATCTCGCGCATCTTGGCATCCAGCAGGCGCGCGGCGGCGGTGAGGCTCTCGCGTTCCTCCGGGCCCACGCCCACGGTGTACTCGCGGTCCAGGATGCGGACACTGACCGGTTCGGTCTGGCTCATGTGTGCTGCTCCAGGGACTTGAGGCGGGTGATCATCGCTTCGACCCGGGAGCGGGCCTGCTCGTTCTTGGCCAGCAGCTGGGAGCGCTCGGCCACCAGGTGTTCCTGCTGGTGGCGCAGGCTGCGGTTCTCCTCGGCCAGGCGCTGGTTGCGCTCCAGCAACGCCTCCACCCGGGCGGCGAAGGCCTGCAATTGGGTGATGGCGTCGGAAGGTTCCATGTCCGGCACGATAGGCAAGGGCGGTGGAGCCGGTCAAGCGAATAATGACGGGGGCTGCGACGCTCCCCGTGCCGGCCCTGGCCAGGCTGCCCGGGCCGGCGATCGCAACCCGGTGCGGACGGTCGGATTGGTACACTGTGACGCTGCCAGAGCGCCGCCTGCGGCGGTGCTGGCGTCTTTTCCCGATCGAGCCCCAAGATGACCGAACTTCCGAGTGTCAATGACGTGAACCTGGCCAGCCAGGCATTGGGCCTGGGCGCCAATGCCGCTGAACTGCACGGTGGCCTGTGCGGCTGGCTGTCGGCCGGCGGTGCGCCGGTGCGCGAATGGCCGGCGCGGGTGCTGGCCGATGACAACCTGCCGCTGCCGGCCGAGGACGATGCGCTCTCCACGCTGCTGCAGGCCAGCGTGGCCCAGCTGGAAGACCGCGACTTCGCCTTCGAACTGCTGCTCAGCGATGCCAGCGATACCGCTGCGCAGGCCGATGCGCTGTTCACCTGGGCGCGCGCCTTCCTGGGCGGCTTCGGGCTGGGCTCGGGCGGGCGCCGCCCGACGCTGTCCGAAGAGGGCGAAGAGGCGCTCAACGACCTGGCCAAGCTGGCCCAGGCCTCCAGTGAAGATTTCGAAAGCGGCAATGACGACGATGAAGACGCCTTGGCCGAGATCGAGGAGTTCATCCGCGTGGCGGTGCTGCTGCTGCACGGTGACTGCGTGATGGCCGCGCGCCACCGGCAGCGCCTGAACTGAGATGGATATCCGGCAGCTGACCGGCATCTCCGCCGCCGAATACAGTCGTCGCCGCCAGCAGTTGATGGAGATGGCCGGCGACGATGCGATCCTGGTGCTGCCCGCCGCCGCCGAGCGGGTGCGCAGCCTGGATACCCATTACCCGTTCCGGCAGGATTCGGACTTCTGGTACCTGAGCGGCTTCCCCGAGCCGGAGGCGGTGCTGGTGCTGATTCCCGGCCGGCGCCACGGCGAGGTGATCCTGTTCTGCCGCGAGCGCGATCCGGACCGCGAGGCCTGGGATGGCGCACGGGCCGGGCAGGAAGGGGCGGTGTCGCAGTACGGGATGGACGATGCCTACCCGATCGACGACCTCGACGACATCCTGCCGGGCCTGCTGGAAGGGCGCTCGCGGGTGTACTACCACTTTGGCCGCGACGCCGAGTTCGACCTCAAGCTGATCGGCTGGGTCAACCGCGTGCGCTCGCAGGTGCGCCACGGCGCACAGCCGCCGCATGAGTTCCTGGAGCTGGGCCACCTGCTGCACGAGCAGCGCCTGTTCAAGTCCAGCGCCGAGATCGCGCTGATGCAGCGGGCCGCGGACATCAGCGTGCAGGCGCACCGGGTGGCCATGCGCGTGGCCCGCCCGGGCATCCACGAGTACGAACTGCAGGCCGACCTGGAGCGCGAGTTCCGCGCCAGCGATGCCTGTGCGGCGTATTCGAGCATCGTCGGCGCCGGCGCCAACGGCTGCATCCTGCACTACCGTGACAACACTGCCCGCGCCCGCGATGGCGAACTGGTATTGATCGATGCCGGTGCCGAGTACCGCGGCTACGCCAGCGACATCACCCGTACCTTCCCGGTCAACGGCCGGTTCAGTGCCGAGCAGCGCGCGCTGCACGACCTGGTCGGTGCGGCGCAGGCCGCGGCGCTGGCCCAGGCGCGCCCCGGCAATGCCTATGAGGCGGGCCACCTGGCGGCGGTGCAGACCCTGACCGAAGGCCTGCTGCGGCTGGGCCTGCTCAAGGGCAGCCTGGAGGAAAACCTCGCCGACGGTCATTACCAGCGCTTCTACCGGCACAAGACCGGCCACTGGCTGGGCCTGGACGTGCACGACGTGGGCGACTACCGGCTGGCCGGCGACTCGCGCATGCTGGAACCGGGCATGGTGTTCACCATCGAGCCGGGCCTGTATGTCTCAGCCGATGACCGCAGCGTGGAAGCGCGCTGGCGCGGCATCGGCATCCGCACCGAAGACGATGTGCTGATCACCGAAGACGGCCATCAGGTGCTGACCGCGGCATTGGCGCGCAGCGCCGATGAGATCGAAGCGGAGATGGCAGCCCGCTGAGGGGGGGAGCCACCGGCAGGTGGCTCCAGCTCGCACCGGATCGGGCGCAGCCACCCATGGGGTGGCTCTGGCGGCGCCCCGTCAATCGGCCGCGGCGAATGCCGGGCGGGTCAGGTTGTCCGCATCGCCCTCGGTGCACAGCACCTCGTCCTCGATGCGGATGCCGCCATAGGGGCGGAAGAAATCGACGCGGTTCCAGTCCACGCTGTCGCCGTGGCCGGCCTGCTTCACGTCCTCCAGCAGCATGTCGATGAAGTACACGCCCGGTTCGATGGTCACCACCATGCCCGGCTCCAGCACGCGGGTCAGACGCAGGTAGGGGTGGCCCTGCGGGCGCTCGATGCGGCCGCCGCGGTCGCTGGCGGCGAAACCGGCCACGTCATGCACCTGCAGGCCGATCAGATGGCCCAGGCCGTGCGGGAAGAAGGCGGCGCTGACGCCGGTGGCCAGCGCGGTTTCCGGCGACACCTTGAGCACGCCGAAGTCCTTGAGGATGCCCATCAGCGACAGGTGGGCGTCCACGTGCAGCTGCTTGTAGTCCACCCCGGCACGCACCCCGGCGGCCATCTGCTGCTGGGCCGCGTCGACGGCGTCGATCATGGCCTGGAACTCGTCGTGGCCGGCGGCGGCGTAGGTGCGGGTGATGTCGCTGGCGTACCCGTAGGCACTGGCACCGGCGTCGATCAGGAAGCTGCGCAGCGGATTGGGCGCGTTGCGGCCCAAATCGGTGTAATGCAGCACCGCGGCATGCTCATTGAGGCCGATGATGTTGCCGTAGGGCAGTTCATTGGCGTCCTGGCCCACTGCGCTGCAGTAGGCCATGTGGATCTCGAACTCGCTGGCCCCGGCGCGGAAGGCGGCTTCGGCGGCACGGTGGCCACGCACGCCCAGGCGCTGGGCCTGGCGCATCAGCGCGATTTCATACGGCGTCTTGTAGCCGCGCTGCCAGTCCAGGTAATGCAGCACCGGCGCGGGGTTGTTCGGCACGAACCCGCCCAGGGTGCTCTGCGGCTCACCCAGGATGGCGCAGCGCGCCGGGTCCCGGGGCAGCAGGGCCAGGGCTTGGTCGGCGCTGCGGATGATCTGGATATCAACGTGCTCCACCCACCAGCCGTTGGGGGCGTCGGGCACCACATGCCAGTAGTCGAACGGCTGGAAGAAGATCAGCGTCGGGCGCTTGCCGGGGGTGTACACCAGCCAGCTGTTGGGCAGTCTGGTCAGCGGCAGCCAGGCCTTGAAGTTGGGATTGACTGCGTAGGGATAGTCGCGGTCGTCGAACACCTGGTAGTGCTGGGTGCCGCTGGGAATCACCAGGTGGTCGAAGCCGCCGCGCGCCAGCGCTTCATCGGCGCGCTGGCGCAGCACGCTGATGTGATGGGAATACAGGGCGCCGAGGTCGGGCTGGTTCATCGCGGGGCTCGCTTGGACAGTGCGGAATGCAGCCCCTGATTCTGCCGCAATCAGGCCCGTCGCGCTGTGCCGGAACCGGCACTCAGACCGCCGAAGTTTCCTGTGCGATCCACGCGCGCAGGCGCTCGCGGTGCTCGCGGCTGAGGGTGAGGAAACGGAAGCCGACCCAGGACTGCCCCGGGGCGTGGGTCTGCTCGCTCCACAGCAGGTGCGCGCCCACGTCCAGCGGCAGCAGCTGGCCCTGCGGTCCGGGGATGGCGAACTGCAGCTGGTACAGCGCGTCCTCGTGCATGGGCACCGAGGCCAGCATCAGCATGCCGGTCTCGGACACATTGCCCAGCCGCCCGACCACGGCCTCGGCCAGCATGTCGGTGACCGGGACCAGTTCGGCGACCTGGCGGCGCGGCGCGCGCCGGGTATCGGTATCGGTGCTCACGGGGCGCCCTCCACGGTGGGGCCACTGCCGGCCAGTGAACGCAGGGTGCGCAGCGTTGCCTGCCAGGCGCGGTCGATCAGGCGGCTCTTGTCCTCGCTGACGATCCGGACCTGGCCGTGCGCCATCAGCCGGGCCAGCGCATCCAGCGAATGCTCGCCGACTTTCTGACCGCGCGGGTTGACGAACAATGCGTTGTCGGTGACCAGGCTGTACCAGGACAGCCGTTGGCGGCGCAGGTCACCCTGCTGGTTGGTGGTGAACTCGAACCAGGTGCCGAACGGCAGCGTGCGCAGCTGCCGGTAGCAATCCTCCTCGGCGACGCTGCGCGCCAGCGGTGCCACCTTGCGCGCTTCATTGCCTTCGGCCTGTTCGCCCAGCCGGGTGCGGGCACGGATGCGCGCGGTCAGTTCGGTGCGCGAGCTGCTGTCGTCCTCGCCCCCCGGCGTGGACAGCCGGCGGGCGATCGCCGCTGCTTCGTCCTGGTGGTAGCCGACCTGGGTCAGCGCGGTTTCGACCTGGCTGCCCAGTTCGGTATCGCTGGGCGCGCTGCCCGGTGCCTGGCAGGTGACATCGGCGATGCGCGCGGTTTCCTGCTCGCGCTGCTGCCACTGCTCGGAGCCTTCGCCATGCCGCAGCAGGGTGAGGGTCAGCACGTCCGACCAGGCCTGCTTGAGCAGGGACTGCACAAAGCGCGGTGGCGCGGCCTGCGCGCACAGCTGCTCGATGCTGGCACCGGCCTGCTGCTTGGCCGATTCCAGGCGCTCCTTGCCGCGGGCGGCCTCCACGTGGCGGCGCTCGGCCAGTTCGGCCTTGTGCGCCAGCGCACGGAAATGTTGTTGGACATCCTCGTTGGCGGTCTCGAACACCGCCGCATCGCCCTGGTAGTCGCTGACCACCTGGTCCACGGCGCGGCCGAGTTTCTGCACCAGCTGCGGGTCCACGTCCTCCTCGCCCAGCCAGTTGGCCCCGGCCTCCGCCACCGCGTTGAGCAGCTCGCGCGCGGGGTGCTGGTCGCGCACGAAGAAGGCCGGGTCGGACAGCGCCGCGCGCGCCACCGGCACCTGCAGGCGCGCCAGCAGGTCAGCGGCGACCGCATCGGGGCGGACTTCGCGCTGGATCTGCCCGTACAGCATGTCCAGCAGGTCGAAGGTGTCGTTGTCCTTCACCGTGAGCGCGGCCTGCGGGCCGTGGTCGGCGCGCATCTGCGCCAGCAGCGCGTTGTGCAGGTCGGCCATGCTGCGCCGTGCGCCGCCGCTGCCCGCGCTCTGCGCCTGCAGTTTGGCCAGGGTGGCATGGACGGTCTCGCTGGCCACGGCCACCGGTGCCGGTGCAGCCGGCGTGGCCGTGGGCGCGGGCGCACCCGTCGCGGCG
>DJBL01000006.1 GCA_002435595.1 Stenotrophomonas maltophilia | reverse complement strand
AGGCGACCGTGCTGACCGCCCCGGCGGCGGCGGCGCCCGCACCCCGCACCGGCAAGGCCGGCCGGGTGGTCAACGGCCAGGTGTATTCCTACATGAAGGACGGGGTACGCCACTACACCAGTGCCCGTCCGGCGCAGCTGGCCAGCCTCGGCCAGGTCCGCACCATCCATTACAGCTTCATCGAGCGCTGCTACGCCTGCGGGGCCAACCCCGGCGTCAACTTCGGCTCGGTGCGGCTCAACACCACCGCCTTCCAGAGCGAGATCACCGCCGCCGCCCGCGAGTTCGGCGTGGAGGAGGCCGTGGTGCGCGCCATCATCCATGCCGAGTCGGCCTACAACCCCACCGCGCTCAGCCGCGCCGGCGCGCAGGGCCTGATGCAGCTGATGCCGCCCACCGCGCGCCGCTTCGGCGTCACCGATTCCTATGACGCAGCGCAGAACATCCGCGGCGGCGTGCAGTACCTGTCCTGGCTGCTCAAGCGCTTCAATGGCAACCTCACCCTGGCGGCGGCCGGCTACAACGCCGGCGAGGGCGCGGTCGACCGGCACGGCGGCGTGCCGCCCTACAGCGAGACCCAGTACTACGTGAAGCGGGTGGCGCAGCTGGCCGAACGCTACCGTGGCGCCCAGGCCACCACCCAATGAGCCGTCGCGCCGATGGCGCTCACCGGCCTTCATGCCGTAATGTCCTCCCGTGATGTCGTTGCGTAGTACCGCGTTGTGTGGCCGACTTCGGTTCAGCTACACTCGCGGCTGATTCAATGTGGACTGGCCCCCACCGGTCCACTGGCAGCCTCAAGCTACCTAAATCAATATCGGAGTGCCGGATGGCCAACGATGGGGTAAACGATCCAGTCAACACCGGACGTCGACGATTCCTTTCAGCAACCACTGCGGTGGTCGGAGCGGTCGGCGTCGGATTTGCAGCGGTACCGTTCATCAAGTCCTGGAATCCCAGCGCCCGCGCCAAACTGGCCGGTGCCCCTGTGATTGCCGATATCAGCGCCCTGCAGGAAGGCCAGCGACTGGTCATGGAGTGGCGTGGGCAGCCGATCTGGATCGTCAAGCGGTCCAAGGCGATCCTGGATGCGCTGCACGGCCTGGACGACCGCCTGAAGGATCCCGGGTCGGGCGAGAAGGACCAGCAGCCGGAGTACGTGCTCAAGCAGAATCCCGAATTCCGCTCGATCAAGTCCGAGGTCTCGGTGCTGGTCGGGCTGTGCACCCACCTGGGCTGTTCGCCGGAAATGGTCGCCGAGATCCGTCCCGAGCCCTACGACCCGCAGTGGAAGGGCGGTTACTTCTGCCCGTGCCACAAATCACGCTTCGACATGTCCGGTCGCGTGTTCAAGGATGTCCCGGCGCCGATCAACCTGCTGGTGCCGCCGCACCATTACCAGGACGACAACACCATCATCATCGGCGTTGACCCGCAGGGGGCGGCTTGATCATGGCCAACATCCTTACCCGCACCGCCACCGGCGTGGCCGACTGGGTCAACGCACGCGCCCCCGGCCTGATGCCGGTGTACCGCAAGCACGTGAGCGAGTACTACGCGCCGAAGAACTTCAACCTCTGGTACTACTTCGGTTCGTTGGCGCTGCTGATCCTGGTCAACCAGATCGTGACCGGCATCTTCCTTACCATGCACTACAAGACCAGTGCGGCCGAGGCGTTCAACTCCATCGAATACATCATGCGTGATGTCGAGTGGGGCTGGCTGATCCGTTACATGCACTCCACCGGTGCCTCGCTGTTCTTCATCGTGGTCTACCTGCACATGTTCCGCGGCCTGCTCTACGGCAGCTACCAGAAGCCGCGCGAGCTGGTGTGGATCCTCGGCATGCTGATCTACCTGGTGCTGATGGCCGAGGCCTTCATGGGCTACGTGCTGCCGTGGGGGCAGATGTCGTTCTGGGGCGCCAAGGTCATCATCTCGCTGTTCGGGGCGATCCCGGTGATCGGCAGCGGCCTGACCGAATGGATCATGGGCGACTACCTGCCCAGCGACGCCACGCTCAACCGCTTCTTTGCCCTGCACGTGATCGCGCTGCCGCTGGTGCTGTTGCTGCTGGTGGTGCTGCACCTGGGCGCGCTGCACGAAGTGGGTTCCAACAACCCCGACGGGGTGGAGATCAAGAAGGGCCCCAAGGGCAACCGCTGGTCGGCCACCGCGCCTGCCGACGGCATCCCGTTCCACCCGTATTACACGCTCAAGGATGGGGTGGGCGCCGGCTTCCTGCTGGTCATCGCCGCCTTCATCATCTTCTTCGCCCCGGCCTTCGGCGGACTGTTCCTGGAGCACGACAACTTCACCGAGGCCAACCGCCTGGTCACCCCCGAGCACATCAAGCCGGTCTGGTACTACACCCCGTACTACGCGATGTTGCGCGTGGTGCCCAACAAGCTCGGCGGGGTGATCGTGATGTTCTCGGCGATTGCCATCCTGTTCCTGGTGCCCTGGCTGGACCGCGCACGGGTCAAGTCCTACCGCTACCGCGGCTGGCTCTCGCGCGTGCTGCTGGGTGTGTTCGCGGTGTGCTTCGTGTGGCTGGGCGTGATCGGCTCGGGCCCGGGCACGGACGCGCACGAGACCTACGTCGGGCGCGTGCTGACCTTCCTGTACTTCGCCTTCTTCATCACCATGCCGCTATGGACCAGGCTGGACAGGACCAAACCGGTACCGGATCGGGTGACCACGCATGACTGACCACTGGATTGTCCGGCTGGCCTGCGCGGCCGCCCTGATGCTGGCCACCAGCCTGGCCGGCGCCGCCGAGGGCGGGCAGACCCTGCAGGCCGGCAACGACCTCGGCGACCGCGCCTCCCTGCAACGCGGCGCGCAGCTGTACATGAACTACTGCTCCGGCTGCCATGCGCTCAAGTACCTGCGCTATTCGCGGATGGGCCAGGACCTGGGGCTGAGCGAAGAGGAGGTCATGAACAACCTCAACTTCACCGGTGTGCCGATCGGCGAACCGGTCCCGGTCACCCTGCCCAAGGCCCAGGCCGAAAAGTGGTTCGGCAAGATGCCGCCGGACCTGAGCCTGATTGCACGGGTGCGTGGCAGCGACTGGATCTACACCTACCTCAAGTCGTTCTACCTCGACCCGAGCCGGCCGCTGGGCTGGAACAACCGGCTGTTCCCGAACGCCTCCATGCCCAATCCCCTGTGGGAGATGCAGGGCCTGCAGCATGCCGTGCACGGCAAGCCGGAAAGTCCCGGTGCCGACGCGCCGGTGACCGGGCTGAGGATCGAGCAGCCGGGCAACGTCGACCCGGCCCAGTACGACCAGGCGGTGCGCGACATCACCAACTTCCTCGAGTACGCCGGCGAACCGGCCGCGCTCAAGCGCCAGAAGCTCGGCGTCTGGGTGATCCTGTTCCTGGCCCTGCTCACCTTCCTGGCCTACCTGCTCAAGAAGGAATACTGGAAGGACGTGCACTGAGCACCATCGCGCCGCCGAGCATGGATCGATCCGCTCGCGGGTCGATCGGCCTATTGGCTTTTGTGATGGGCAGTTGCACACTCGGGTACTGTGACGACCGTCGGCAATGGGCTGGCGGCGCCGATACGACCGGCGGTTACCGGTCGTTGGAGAGCCTTTGATGGCGGCGAGCGTACGCATGCGGAACACCCTGACGCTGTTTTCCTCGAACGACGATGTCCTGTGCCATCGCGTGCGCCTGGTACTGGCGGCCAAGGGCGTGACCTACGACTTCGTCCCGGTCGACCCGCAGAATCCGCCCGAGGATCTCATCGACCTCAATCCGTACCATTCGGTGCCGACCCTGGTCGAGCGCGAGCTGGTGCTGTACGCGGCCTCGGTGGTCAGCGAGTACCTGGACGAGCGGTATCCGCACCCGCCGCTGATGCCGGTCGATCCGCTCTCCCGCGCCCGCATCCGCCTGGCGATGCTGCGCATCGAACACGACTGGGTGCCGCAGGTGCAGGCCATCCAGCTGGGCAACAAGACCCAGGCCGAAGCCGGGCGCAAGCGCCTGAAGGAACTGCTCACCAGCGCAGTGCCGCTGTTCAAGGCCAGCAAGTTCTTCCTCAACCCGGAAATGAGCCTGGCCGACTGTGCGATGGCGCCGATCATCTGGCGGCTGCAGTCGCTGGACGTGCCGCTGCCCAAGGATGGCAAGTCGATCGAGGACTACGGCAACCGCATCTTCCGCCACCCGGGCTTCATCCGCAGCCTCACCGATCAGGAAAAGAAGCTGCGCGACCTGCCCAGCTGAGCGGGGCCGCCGGACGCGGCTGACTGCATCGGTGCTTTACGCCTGGCGCGCGGTTGCTGACCGGCGGCGGTGCGGGCGCGTACACTTGTCACTACGCAATTGGATCCCCGCAGCCGAGCATGGCTTGGCTCTACCCCATGACTGAAGACACTTTCCGCATGACCAGCCACCGTCCGTACCTGCTGCGGGCCCTGGTGGAATGGATCAACGACAACGAGCTGACGCCGCACATCCTGGTCGACGCCGGCATGCCCGGCGTGCAGGTGCCGCAGAGCGCGGTAAAGGATGGCAGGGTGGTGTTGAACATCGCCGAGCGCGCCGTGGTGCGCCTGCACATCGACAACGAGAGCGTGAGCTTCTCGGCGCGTTTCTCCGGCACCAGCTACCCGGTGCAGGTGCCGATCTCGGCGGTGCTGGCCGTCTACGCCCGCGAAACCGGGCAGGGCATGGCCCTGCCGGACGACATCCCCGGCCACGATCCCGGCCCGGACGATGAGCTGCCGCCCGATGACAGCCCGACCCCGCCCGATGACGCCCCGCCCAAGCCCAGCGGCCGCCCGCATCTGCGCGTAGTCAAGTAACCCACGATGGCCGCCGCGAGGCGGCCATTGCACATGCGGCGCCCACCGCGGGGCGGCCGCGCATGCGTCCTGCGCAGATCAGACGTCTTCGGCGTCGCGGGTATCCACGGTGCGTCGGATCTCGCTGATCCGCGCCGCCGACGGCCCGACGAAGGCCACCAGTTCGTTGCCACGCAGCACCATGCGACCGGTGTGGCGGTCCACCCCGTCATGCGAGTACTCGAACTTGAAGGTGCGCTCCCAGCCCAGCCAGCCATTGGGCTTGCGGCAGACGCGCAGGCCGGTGCCGTGCACGCTCTGGTCCAGCCATTGCACATCGGCCGCCCGGCACGCGTTGCGGCCCAGTTCGCCGGCACGCTCGGCAGCGGCGCGCGAGGCATTCCAGAACGCGTAGGCGAGCGCGCCGCCGATCATCAACAGAATCAAACTGGGCATCGGCGACTCGGCGCATCCAGGAGGGTGGAAGCTTCAAGATGGCGACGAACCCGGCGCGGATCAAGCCGGCGCGGCGGCGGGCTCATCCGCTACGCGCGGGCAGCGTGGCCGGCGCGGTCGTCTGCGGCGGCGGG